>NZ_JACVWH010000003.1:0-381247 GCF_020658495.1 Clostridioides sp. ES-S-0048-02 | reverse complement strand
AAGATTGACTATAACAACTTCATATTTATGAGTATTATCATGAAAAATATCTGAGTTAGAATCTAAATGGATGGATTTAAATAAAATAGATTAATTCCTAAAGTTGCACTTTTATAGAAAGTGCATCTGCCATCACTACAGAAGTGCGACCTATCAGACAACGAAACTAAGTCATCTATGTCAGCACCCATATAAACAATGCTAAGAGTGTTGCTAGAACTATCCCAAACTATAGAATCAATAATAGTAGACAACAATAACTTCTTATTATCCAAATTAGCATCATCAACCATATTGTTAAACTTTTCTAAATTACTAACAACAATATCTAAATTAACACTGGCATTTTTAATATCAGCATTGTTATCTTCTAAGTTTCTAACCTTAACTTTTAATTCTTCAATTTCACTATTTAAACTTTCAATCTGAGAGATAATATAATTAGAAGCAACACTACCAGTATTTTTAGCAAGTTCTATAACTAAATTACTGATGATTTTTTCTTTATCCTTAATAAAATTCCTAAATAAATTAATCTCACTATTAATACTATTTGATGCATTATCAACTTTAATCTTATTTTCATGAAAAGCATCTATAATAGATTCTACATTACAATTTTTAATTCTTTCAATAACAATAGCTTCAACTAAAGGTCCTTTAAGATTTTTACAATTACAAGCATCAACACCAAGATTCTTTTTAGTACCACATACATAATAATACTTTAATTCTTTATCAGTTCGTTTGCCTTTATAAGTAATTCTCATATTAGAACCACACTTAGAACATTTTAAAATTCCTGATAATAAAGCAACTTTACCAGTAGCAATTCTTGGACTCTTATCACGATTAGCATCAAGTAAACCTTGAACTTCAAGCCAAGTAGTAGAATCTATAATTCCTTTATGTTTAGCAATAGCTGCGATAGGTGTAGATGTATTTTTAGCATAAGTAAGTATTCCACATTCATTATCAGGAGTACCGATAACTTCCATATTATTATTTCTAAGATATTCTACAACAACATCATTAGCTTTTACATAAACAGGACTTCTAAGTATACCAGATAATGAACTAGGGTCAAATTTACCACCACGAGGACCTTTTATTCCATTGTGATAAACATATTTGTATAATTGAGATAAAGATCTAAGTTCTAGATACTTAGCATAAACTATTTTAACAACTTCCATCTCATCATCACTAACTTCTAACTGATACATACTTCTTTCTTTTAGGTTTTCATCTAAGTATTTAATTTTTTTACTGCTAAATCCATGAGGGGTTTTACCACCTAGCCATCTCCCAGTACGAGCAAGTTCATACATATTATCTTTTATACGTTCAGCTATTGTTTCTCTTTCAAGCTGTGCAAATACACTAGATATAAACATCATAGCTCTTCCCATTGGAGTAGAAGTGTCAAATTGCTCTTTGATAGATATAAAAGATATATCTAGTTTATTTAATTTTTCTATTAGAGTAGAGAAGTCAGATACATTTCTTGATATTCTATCCAATCTATAACACACAAGATAATCAAATTTGTTTGCTTTTGCATCTTGCATCATTTTTTTAAACTGAGGTCTATCTATATTACCACCACTAAAGCCTTCATCTTCATATATTAAAAAATCTTTTATACCAACAGATTTAGCATAGTCCATACATAGTTGTATTTGATTTTCTATAGATTCACCTCTGCCCGTAAATTTTGATTTTCTTGAATAAATTGCAGCCTTCATAAGTTTAACCCCCTTAAACTTTGGTATAAATTGACTTGAATAAGTAATATTCTGGTATTCAATTTCATATCACAAAAGAGTAGATGTATTTATCAGTTCACCCCTTATAGTAGTATTTTCAATACGTATAGGTATTAATAGTGTTTTATTATTTACTTATATATAAATATATGATGTAAAGAATACATTAAATGTTAATAATACATTTTTATTGCATCATATGAAAAAATATTGATTTCGTTTTCATAGAGAAAATTTGAGACTTAATTAGTTGTGTCAAGACAAGTCTATAACCTCATAGATTAATATAATAACTCAATTAAGGCATAGGGGGGTTATATATGGATATAAAAGTTGTGGAGATTTTTCCTACAAATCCACTGGAACTAAAAAAAATAGAATCAGCTAAAGCTATATGGTTTGTAAATGCATTAAGAAAAAAGTATCCTGAGGAAGTTTTAGATAAAGCCTTTAAGATACTAGAAGAAGATTTAGAAAAAAGTGAAGCTAAAGCTTAAAATTTTGATAAGGTATACATATGATATAAGAGAGGAAAAACAAATGAGAAAATATTTGGATTCACATATATTTTATGAGACTAATGGCATTAAAAGAGAAGAGTGGTTAGAAAAAAGAAAATCGGAAATCTCCCCCCTACGTTTAAAAATAGACGTAGGGGGCATTAATATTTATTTTTTATAAAGAAGTTTCTCTTAAAACTAAATTTTCATTTCTTTCAATTAGATGTCTAATAGACCATTCATTTTGAAATAACAATACTGGATTGCTATTTTTATCTTCAACTAGTATTGTATCCATTGGTATTGAAAGCTTATCCGATTTGAAAGTATCAGGTTCAATCCAACGTATGTGACGATAAGGTAGTGTATTCATTATCATATCAACACCATATTCTTGCTTTAGACGATATTCTAAAACTTCAAATTGAAGAACTCCAACGACTCCTACAATAAGTTCTTCCATACCAAAATTAGGTTGTTTGTATATCTGTATAGTACCTTCTTCTGATAATTGTGTAAGACCTTTTAAGAACTGTTTTCTTTTAAGAGCATTCTTTGTAGATACTCTTACAAAATGTTCAGGAGCAAATTGTGGTATACCAGTGTATTGTAAATTTGATTTTTTTTCACTTAATGTATCACCAATATTAAATATTCCTGGATCATGTATCCCTATAATGTCCCCTGGATAAGCTGAATCTATTATAACACGGTCTTGGGCTACAAACTGTTGAGGTTGTGAAAGTTTAACCTTTTTATTTCTTTGTACATGAGTTACTGTCATACCTTTTTCAAATTTACCAGAGCAAATTCTTAAAAATGCAATTCTATCTCTATGAGATTTATCCATATTAGCTTGAATTTTAAATATAAATCCTGAGAAGCTATTAGAATTAGGGTCAATATCACCTAAATTACTGCTACGAGGATTTGGTGGAGGTGTTATTTCTAAGAACGATTCTAAAAATGGTTCTACACCAAAGTTGGTAAGGGCACTTCCGAAGAACACAGGCGTCAATTCACCATTTAATACTCCGCCTAAATTAAAATTATCTCCAGCAATATCTAAAAGTTCAATATCCTCTAGTAGTTTTTCATGAAGAGCATCACCTAATAAAGTATTAAATTTTTCATCAGATATATCTCCAGTTGTAGATTTAGCAATAGATTGTCCATGGTTACCATCATCAAATAGTTCAACTTGATTTTTATGACGGTTAAACACACCTTTGAACTCTTTACCAGAACCAATTGGCCAGTTTACTGGACAAGAGCGAATTCCTAGAACATTTTCAATATCTTCAAGTAGTTCAAAGGGATCCTTTCCTTGACGGTCCATTTTATTTATAAAAGTGAAAATTGGTATTCCTCTCATTTTGCAAACTTGGAATAATTTCTTTGTCTGATCCTCGACACCTTTAGCAGAGTCAATAACCATTACTGCACAGTCTGCTGCCATAAGAGTCCTATAAGTGTCCTCACTAAAATCTTGATGCCCTGGAGTATCAAGAATATTTATACAAAAGTTGTTATATTCAAATTGAAGAACACTTGATGCAACAGATATACCTCTTTGTTTTTCAATTTCCATCCAGTCAGATACTGCATGTTTTTGAGATCTTCTTGATTTAACTGATCCTGCTTCACGAATGGCACCACCATATAATAGAAACTTTTCAGTTAATGTAGTTTTTCCTGCATCGGGATGGGAAATGATTGCGAAGGTTCTTCTTCTTTTAACTTCATCAATCAAGCTTAAATTTTGTTCTGTCATTTTTTATCATCCTTTATTTTAATTTTACGATTATCCAAATATAAAAAATTATATTTATTAATAGTTTTAAAATGAACATAATTTTCCATATGCTATAAAAAACTACAATCCTATTAATATTATAACTTTATTGCAAAACTGTCAATATGAAAACCTTATGAAAATAGCTTTACTATCTTACTGTATAGCACAAACCCTTTTTTAAGATTAAAAGGACTTTTTTATAATTCCTAGTTCGTTAGAAGCAATAGCACCCTCAACTATTCTACATTTCATACATATTAAGATTGACTATAACAACTTCATATTTATGAGTATTATCATGAAAAATATCTGAGTTAGAATCTAAATGGATGGATTTAAATAAAATAGATTAATTCCTAAAGTTGCACTTTTATAGAAAGTGCATCACCAATATCATGTGTAACTAAAATAGTAGACTTATTTTCATTTTTAATAATACTATAAACATCATCACAAACCAACAGTCTAGTTTGATAGTCAAGAGCTGAAAAAGGTTCATCTAAAAGTAAAACATCTGGATTTACAGAAAGTGTCCTAATAAGAGCAACTCTTTGTCTCATACCACCAGATAATTCTTTAGGATACATACTTCTGAAATCCCATAGTCCATAAGTCTTTAAAAGCTCTTCAACTCTATCTAAAGATTTTTTATCTTTTTTACCTTGAATTTCCAAACCAATAGTTATATTATCCATTATATTTCTCCATTCAAGCAGATTGTCTTTTTGAAACATATATCCAATATTTCCAGTAATCTTTACATCACCACTAGTTGGTTTTAAAAGATTAGTAAGAATATTTAAAATTGTAGATTTTCCGCTTCCAGAAGGACCGAGTAATGTTAGTATTTCACCTTCTTTTAAATTAAAATTGACATCCTTTAATACTTCAAGCTCGCCTTCCTTAGTGTAGAAGTTCATATTGATATTTTTAACTTCTACTATGTTGTCATTCATTATGCCACCCCCTATAACTTTTAGCTCGTATATATTATGTTATTAACATTACAACCTATTTGTACCATTTTTCATAAATATAATATAAATATTTTGTTTATTTACGTATTTTCTTAGTAACTTGTACGTATAAATTATAGATAAATAAATTATAAGGTAGGGGATAAAATTGAGTAACATAATAACTAATTTGATAGAGTCAATATTTACTAATCCAATAACTATATTATTTTTACTTGCAATAACTGTGTATTCTATTTTTAAAATTATGGAAAACAACAAGTTGTATTTGTTTGTAAGTTCAAAACTAGAAGAAATCAACCAAGACTATAAAACGAGTGTATTTTATAGCAAAATAAGGAATGATTACTATACATATAGTAAAGAAAATCCTTATGCTGATGTAAATATAACTTCGTTTGTAGAAGAAGTTGTATCAGATTTAAAATATAATAACTTACCGATATTAGAAAAAATTAGGAGCATAAAAAATTCATCTTCAATAAGTATATTACTTGGAGTTTTAGGTACATTTGTTGGGCTTTCTACAATGCTTTTATGTGTTGATACTAAAGATATTATAAATTCACTTCCTTCGACTATTAGTAGCATGCAAACTGCATTTACAACTAGTATATTTGGAGTGGTGTTTTCTCTAATTATAGGCTATTTTACAAAGATAAAAGACTGTGAACATGTTTTGATACAAATAATGTTAAAAGCTGAGAATCTACTGACTTCTGAGGTAACTCATATTAAATCAGAAAGAATGGATTTAAAAGTAGAGGAGGTAAAAAATACAATAAAACAAATAAGCAAGTCTATAGAAGCTATTGAAAAATTTGATAAAATATCTAAAGACTTAAATGATTTTAATGACGAATTTATTAGTGGAATAGAAGCTTTAAAAAGTCTTTTAGAAGGCTCTCAAAGTTCTATTAAGACATTTGACCAAAGTGTAAGAAAATTAGATAAACAGTTTAATATTTTAAATGTAAAATTTGTAAAACTGTTTGATAAGTATGATAATCAAGATAATATAAATAAGGAAATTTTATTTGATATAAAAGAATCCTCAAAAAATATATATAATTCCACTGAAAGCCAACATAAAATTAAAGATTATATAAGAAATATAAATGCAGGATTTGCTTTATATGAAAGAAGTGCTCAAGATTTGTTAACTAAATTAATGACTCATGAAAACAAAATATCTCAAAATCAAAAAATTCTTTTAGACGAAAAATATACTCTAGACGATTCAATTAAGAATCTTTCAAGTATTATTGAGAACTTTTCTAATGACTTACAAGCCAAACTAGATATAATGTTTGAGAACTCTTTAGACATTCAAGATAAGCTAGATGTTATGTTTAATAACTCCTTCATGCAAGACGAAGTTCCTCTTGATAGTGAAGACTTATTTGAAAGTAATATTGATAGTATATTTAATCCTTTAAGTGAAGAAATTTATGAGATAGAAAAGAAAGAAATAAAGGTCATAGGTGAGGATGAGTTAAATGAATAATAAATATAGAAGAACTGTTAACAGAGAATTTGAAAAGAGTAGTTTCTGGCCAACATTTACAGATTTATTATCCACTGTGTTGATGGTTGTAATTCTTATATTATTTAGTTCAGAAAGTATCTCAGGTTCAGTTGAACAGGATTTAGCTAAAAATGTGAATGCTTCTGTTGAAGATACCTTTAAAAAAAGTGGTATACCTGTGAAAGTGGATAAGGCTAATGGTCAAGTAACTTTTGGTGAAAGGACAATGTTTGATGTAGATAGTGATGTCTTGAAACCAGAGGCTAAAGAGATGTTAAAAATGTTTGTTCCAAAGTACATAGAAACTATTTATAAAGATTATGGCGACTATATATCTAAAATAGTTATAGAAGGCCATACAGACGATGTAGGAAGCTATATCTATAACTTAGATTTATCACAAAGAAGGGCATATAGCGTTGCTAAATTTATAGTAGGAGATGAAATAGGTAATTATAAATATAAAGATAAGGTAACTAAACATATTATTGCAATAGGTAGGTCAAAAGCTGAACTCTTAAAAAACGGAGATAATAGTGTAAATAGAGATGCATCTAGAAGAGTAGAGCTAAAATATGAAATAAATATTAATCAAAATAAATAGTTAAAAAATTATAAAAAAAAAGAAGGCAGTTGGTGTGAGCTTTAAGCCTTCTTTAAGGAAAAAGTTTATTTATTTTTGTTGATATTTAATATATTATAGTTTTTGGAAGAATTTTGCAATATTTTAAACATAAATGGGCGTTTAAAATGCATAACTGGGTACTACTGATGTAAAATAATTCATTTTATATAATATAAAACTTATAAGGTGTCAATTTTCTATGTTATTGCTTTATAAATTATTATTTAAATATTATGTAAAAAAACATCGTAAAAACTCATATCATGTTACAATTAATTAGTAAAAGGGTAATAACTAATTCTAGTTATTACCCTTTTACTGCTGATTAAAAAATTTAGATTTAATCATTTTTTATTAACTGGTAGCCAAAACATATTCCTGAACCGCCAGTTTTTTTAATTTGATACATTGCCTGATCTGCTTTATTAATTAATTCTTCAGCATTATTTCCATCTTCTGGATAGCAAGCTATACCAACACTAGTATTACAATATATAGAACCATTTTTTAAATTCCATGGGTTTTTAAACCTTTCATGTATAAAACTTACTAAATTACGTATGTTATTTTTTGTAATGTCACCACCAATTACAGCAACAAATTCATCTCCACCATTTCTATAAACTGAATTTTTAAGAAGTGGAATTGATGAGAAGAATTCCCCCAATTTTATAAGAAACTCGTCACCAGCATCATGCCCATAATTATCATTAATTACTTTAAAACCATCAATATCGAAAAAGATTACATATCCTTGCTCATCTTCTTTAGCATTGTCAATTCTATTTTTACATTCTTCAATAAGCATTCTTCGGTTTGGAAGACCTGTTAATACATCATAATTTGCCATATATTCAATTAATTCTTCATTCTTTTTATTATCAGTTATATCTGCACTACTAACAAGATGAGCAAGACGACCATCAATCCATCTGAAAGCTGTACTAAATACTCTAAACCATGCTCCATCAAAAGGTCTTTGATAATTCCAGGTATGTACTCCTGTAATGTTGCCGTTTTCATCAATAAGATTTTCTTGTGGGCAAAACTCACAATGAGATGTCTGCCCAGGGAAAAGAACCTGCCAGCATTTCTGACCCAAAAATTGAGATATCCCACCATAAGGTTCAGCCATTGACTTGTTTACATATATAATATCATATGTATAAAAATCAATGACATAAATATCTATGCCTGTATTATTTATTATGCTTTCAAGTGCAGTCTGTGTGAAGAAAACTTTATTTCTATGTATTCTTACACTTAAATACTTTTCAAGTAGTGAAAGGACAATACATAGTGTATTAAGTTCAGAATCAGAAAAATCTATTTTCCTAGATGTAGTATTTAAAAATAAAATAAAGCCATAATTATTAAAATTCTCATCTATCACAGATATTCCAATCAAAGATTCTGCATGAAAAATATTCATAAAATCAATCTCACATGGTTTATAATTTTTATTTTTATTTAAATAAATTATTTTCTGATGAGCTAATTGCTTTTGAAAATCCGATTCAATTTCATATGCATTGAAACTATTACATAATTTTATGTCATTCAAACTGTAATTCTCAATTAAATTAAAATGATTATATTGGTCTACTTCATATACTAGAGCACATTCAAACGAAAAACTATTACATATAAGTTCAAGCGATTTAGTGACTTTTTTTGTATCTATTTGTTTTCCAACAATTATATCAGCTAATGCTAGAATGAGTGTATAATGTGAATTATCTTTCATTTTTACCTCCTGAGTAAAAATTCTGTCAATAACTCATCCTTTAGCTAGGTTTGAAATGGGAATTTCTTTCCTCAAATATAGGTTATGATAGTTAAACTGACAGTTATCAAAATCTAGAAATATATTTTTATATTACTAAGAATAGCTTATTTAGCTATTTTCTCTTGGTTAATACATATATTATAGTATATTTTTCCAATGGATTAAAGCTTAAAAATCCTTTATTTTGTAATTTATCATCATTACTATTATATTAAATATTATTACTTAAAAATATATAAAAAGTTAATAAATTATATTATTAAAATAAAAAAAGTTGAGATATTATTGTTTTATTATTAATACAAGATAAATTAACTGTATAGGATAAATATTGATATCAAATGGCTAATTATGATAGAATAAGTCGATAGATGACATAAAGTATTGTGAAAATGGAGGAGTAAGTTATGATAGAAGGTAATATAAAAAACAAAAGAAATTGTAAAATTAAAGCTTTGGTATTTTTATTGATAATTTCTATATCTATTTATTTAACTGGATGTAGTAGTGCAACAGACAGTGAAAATAATCAATCAAATAACCAAGAAACTTTATCTAGTAGTATATCAAATGATAAAAATATAAAAATTCATTTTATTAATACTGGAAATAGTGATGCAATATTAATTCAAGAGGGCAAAACTTTTACGTTGATAGATGGGGGAGATAACGATGATGAGAATTTAATGGTAGACTACCTAAATAATCAAGGGGTAAAAGATATTAAGTATCTTATAGCTACTCATTCTCATGCAGACCATCTAGGGGGACTTGATTCTGTTGTAAAAAATTTCAATATAGAAAATGTTTTTGTATCAAATGGTTCAGCAGAAACAAAGAGTTACAGAGATTTTATAAATGCTTTAGCAAATAAGGATTTATCTCCAAGTGTACCTCTTGAAAATAAAAAGTTTTATCTTGAAGACTCCTATTTTGAAGTTCTAAATACAAATGGAGGAGATACTACTAATGAACAATCACTAGTACTTGCATATACTAATGGTAACGATAAAGCCTTATTTACAGGTGATGCTGAGGAAGGTACAGAAAAAGAAATACTATCAAAACTTGGAGAAGTAGACCTTTTAAAAGTAGCTCATCATGGTTCTCGTAGTAGTTCATCTCAGGCTTTTTTAGATAAAGTAAACCCTGAATATGCAGTAATTTTAGTTGGGAAAGGTAATTCATATGGTCATCCACATGAGGAAACAATGAACAAATTAAAAAAGATGGGTGTAAAAGTACATAGAAGTGACGAATGTTCAGATATAGTATTTGAATCTACAGGTGATGGAGTTTTTACAAGCTGTAAAGATGGAAGTTACAAAAAGGGTGTTAGAGAAGATGGAAACTACGAAAATTTAAATAACAATACAGACAAAAACGAATCCTTAAATAAGGAACAAAATGTATCAAATTCGTCAAAAACAGTGTATTTTACTCCAAAAGGGAAGAGTTATCACTCAACTAAAAATTGTAGTGGGCTTTCAAGAAGTAAAAAAATATTATCAGGTACAATTGCAGAAAGTAAGAAAAATGACCCATGTGATATATGTTATGGAAAGCAATAGTTAAAATATCAATAGCTAAAGTATGAGAAATAATAAATAAAAAGCATTAAATATTATAAAAAAGTAAATGCATATAAAAATAAGCTATTCCAAACAGATAAAATAAAGAAATTAAGATATATTTTATCTATTAAATAGCTTATTTTTTTGATATTCTTTAATAGTTATTTTATAACTCTAAATACACCAGTTACAATACCTACAATTTCAACTTCTGAGTCTTTAAGCATAATTGGTTCCATAAAATCATTTTCTGGTTGAAGTCTTATAGAGTTTCCTTCTTTAAAGAATCTCTTGACCGTCGCAGATTCACCATTTATAAGTGCAACCACTATCTGAGAATTTAAGGCTGTATTTTTTTTGTCTACTACAACGTAATCTTCATCTAAAATTCCTGCATTAATCATACTTTCGCCTTTTACTTTTAATACAAAATTATTACTGCCCTTTACTAAACTGGCAGGGAATGGAATATATTCCTCTATGTTTTGTTGAGCTAAAATGGGTTCTCCAGCTGTTATTTGACCTACTAAAGGAAGTTCTATTATTTCCTGGTTAGCTCCAGAAACATCATTGACTTTACTACGCTCTAAAACTTCAATAGCTCTTGGTTTAGTAGGGTCTTTTCTTATGTATCCCAGTTTTTCAAGTTTATTTAGATGAGAGTGCACAGTTGAAGTAGATCGTAACCCTACAGCAGTACATATTTCTCTTACAGCAGGTGGATAGCCTTTTAATATGATTTGAGATTTTATAAATTCCAGTATTAAAACTTGCTTTTCAGTTAGATCTAAATACATAACATCACTCATTTCCAAACATATTTTGTTTTTATTTCCATACATTTATATTTTTAATTATAACATAATCCATTTATATCTGCAAACATTTGTTCCTGATTTTTAATCATCTTCAATCCATTCAAAATTCTTAACTATATCACGTTTTACATTTTTTTTATGTGCGGCATAAAGTTGAGTAGTCGTGACATTATCATGGTCGAGTAAATTTTGAACATCATATATAGAAAATCCTGTTTGAATCAGAGAAGTTGCAGCAGTTGCTCTTAATTTATGAGGGCTATATCCATTATCTCTAGTTGTATCTAATGGAATAGAGGTATATTTTTTTACAAGTGTTCTTATAGCTTTTGCTGTAATCCTCTTATTTTGAAGAGATAAGAACAATGCATCTTTAACTTCATCATCTAGTAAGTCATCTCTTGTTCTCTCATTTTGTAAATAATCTTTTATTACATGTTCACAAGTATGATTTATAGGCATTAAGACTTCTTTTCCACGTTTTCTATATATTTTAAATTCACCTCTTGAAAAATTAAAAGAGGAGATATTAAGTTCTCTGAGTTCATTTAATCTAAGCCCATATGTAACAAATAGAGCTAATATAGCCTTATCACGTAATCTAGTTTTTTTCCAATAAACTTTTTCTTTTTCAGTAAGACCTTCACCTGTTTCTACTGACTCTAACATTTTTGCAACTTCATCTATTTCAAGACGCTTGATAGCATCTGGTTGTGGTTTAGGTAGCTTTATTGGATTAAATCCATCAGTTATGTTACTATCTATTTGAGAATTTCTATATAAAAATTTAAATAGAGTAGAGATGGATGATTTTTTTCTTGCCAGAGCTCTATTGTTATTTTCAAAAATTAATGTATTTTTCTCTGTATTTTTATAATATCTACTGCAATAATCACCTAAAAATAAGTTTATATCTCTTGATTTTATCATGTTAAAATCACTTTCTGTAATGTCCTTTATACAATCTGCACTTGTTAATTCCTTTGTCTCAATCATGTATAAACAGAAAAACTTTATATCTTCTAAATAAGCAAGTCGTGTAGAGACAGCAACAGAACCTTTTAAATATATAAAATAATCTTTCATAAATGCAGGAAGTTTATTTTCCAAAAGTAGACATTTTTCTATAAGTTCATTTTCTTTGATGACAATATTATCAGGTTTATCAGATTTATTATGTACTTTTATAATTTTCTTATCATTATTCAAATTTAAACCTCCTAAAATTAAAATATGAATATTTGTAAGTTATTTTTATTAATAACAATGTAGCTATGTTAGCATAAATATTTAATTTAATCAATTAATGTATTTTTTAAGAGATTAGTAGTACTCTAATTGGTTTTTGCACTAACTATTCCCTAAATCCACATTTAAAGACTAGTTGAATTCAAATGCTCTTTTTAAATTTCTCAATATATACTTAATAAGTATTTACTAAAATATATTGAGAAATTTTATGTTTTATTAAACTCTCTTTCAATTTTGAATTTTACTATCTTTTCAATGAAAGTAAAATAGTATAAGATTTAATATCTTAATTAAAATTTTTAAATGGACTTACCAAACTAAAAATATAAGATATTATGAGAGTTACTATTGAAAAAATAACACCTATTGTCATAAAAAAACTTATAAATATATTGTATTTCACTATTAAATTAGAAATATTTAAGCTATTAAGCCCAAATAAGTATATAATTAAACTAATTGCAAATATAATTATAACTATAAAACTCAAACCCTTTAAACTGCTTTTTAAATCGGCACTACTAAGTGACATATGAGTGGAAATTGAATACATTAAAAACATAAATATAAAATATCTTAATGAATATATATCAGGCGTTAACAATATTATTTTTACAAAATTAAAAATATCATCTAAAATAATCTGTGTAAAACCTGCTATATTAAAGTTATTAATCATACTTACATATAACTTTAAATCTATGCTTTGTATTATTTTAATATAGCTATCTGGTAATAGTATTCTAAAAAGTAAAATAATTATCATTGTTCCACCTATAATTGGAGCGATTCCTATAAAAAAATTTCCTATACTCTGATAAATATTATCTTTTTTATAGCTATGATTTACATATCCTAATACTCCATCATTTTTACTTTCAATTGGTCTAAAGAATTTTACTGAATTTATTTTATGCATAAAAATCAAACACATTATTAAATGACTCAATTCATGTACAAAAGTTCCTATAGCTCCAGTTACAATGACACCAGTTTTTCCAAAAGATAAAAAGATATATTTATTATTTAAATTTTCTATAATACTAAAAATCAATCCAAATACAATAAATATTCCTATAAAACAAAAGATATTTATTATACTTATTTTAAAAATCTCAACTATATGAATCATAAACTATGACCTCGCATTTAAGTATTCAACTACTCTATCTCATATCCATTACAGTTTAAAATTTTACAAGCATTTTTTATATCTTTTTCTTTGATTAAAATATAATCTGTATCATATGTAGAAATTGCAAATATACTTATTTTATTATCAGCTAATAACCCACTTATCTTAGATAAAATTCCTATAAGTGAAAAATCTAAAGGGCCTAAGATTTTAAGTATTCTCCATTCTTTTTCTGACTTAATATCAGAAGGAATATTGTTATTTAAACATACAATGCTCAATTCATCATCAGTTTTAGTTATAGAGTAAAATTTTTCTGTATCTATCCATGTTGGTATTTCACTGTTATTATTTAATCTACATACTGCATACTCTTCTAAAAATAGTTTTAATTTCATAATATACATCTCCTTCAAACTTATTTGTTTAATTAAGATTATACATTAAAATTTATATAAAATAAAATATATCGAAGTAAAAAAGGTTCACTACAGGACATCATTTCTATAGTCAACCTTTAAAACTTGATTAAATTCTAACAAAAAGATATATTATCTAGGTTCAATTATAAGTTTGATGGCAGTTTTCTTATCACCTTCGATTTCTATATCAGTAAATGCGGGAATACACACTAAGTCCATTCCACTAGGTGCAACAAATCCTCTTGCTATTGCAATTGATTTTATTGCTTGATTTAGAGCTCCAGCTCCTATAGCTTGTATTTCTGCAATACCTCGCTCTCTCAGTACTCCAGCCAAAGCTCCAGCTACAGAATTAGGATTAGATTTTGATGAAACTTTTAGTACTTCCATTTCAACATCTCCTTGTTAATTTGTTAAAGTATCCATTACCTAAAGTACTAAATCACAATTGCCATTTACTAATTACAATCATCATTTAAAGTATACTTTTATAAAAATATACTTCTATAATAGATTTAAGAAAACCTTTATTTTTTAAAACCATTTTATAATGAAAAATCTACAAATTTCTTTATATTCTATAAGCATTTTCCAATATTTCTAAATTTATTATACCTTTGAGACATTATTTCTTCTTTAGGCATATCTTTATAATGATTTAATCTTTCTAAAATATAAGACTTCATTTCCTTTGAAACAGCTTCTACATCTTTTTGTGCACCACCAAGAGGTTCTTTTATAATCTTATCTATTATTTTTAAATCATATAAATCATTACTTGTAAGTTTCATAACATCACAAGCTTCCTTTGCTTTAGATGAATCTTTAAATAAGATACTCGAAAGACCTTCAGGTGAAATTACAGAATAAACTGAGTGTTCTAACATACACACATCATTGCCTACTCCAATTCCTAAAGCTCCTCCACTACCACCTTCACCAATTACAAAGGTAATTACTGGAACAGAAAGTTTACTCATTTCAAGTAAGTTTCTTGCAATAGCTTCTCCTTGTCCTCTTTCTTCTGCCTCTAGACCACAAAATGCTCCTGATGTATCAATAAATGTCACTATCGGTCTGTCAAATTTTTCAGCTTGCTTCATAAGTCTTAACGCTTTTCTATATCCTTCTGGATGAGGCATACCAAAGTTTCTTTTTATATTTTCTTTAGTATCTCTTCCCTTTTGGTGACCAACTATAGTAACATTGAATTTTCCTATTTGCCCTATTCCTCCAACTATAGAAGGGTCATCTTTATAAAGCCTATCTCCATGAAGCTCTAAAAAATTAGAACAAATATGTTCTATGTATTCCAAAGTTGTAGGTCTTTTTATATCTCTACTTAACACTACCTTTTCATATGGTGATAGATGTGAAAAGGCATCTTCTCTAAGCTTTGCTAATTTTTCATTAAGGGAATTTATTTTATCACTTAAATCTATGTTATTTGCCTCAGAAATAGCTATTAATTGTTTAATATCATTTTCCAAGACTTTTATTTTATCATTATTATTTTCAATCAAAACAGTTCCTCCTTTATGCCCTATTTCTTGTGCATAGCAAGAATTTGATACAATACTTCCTTCATTTTTCTTCTATCTACTATCATGTCAATAAAACCTTTTTCAAGTAAAAACTCAGAAGTTTGAAATCCTTCAGGAAGTTTTTGATTTATTGTTTGTTCTATTACTCTTGGTCCTGCAAAACCGATTAATGTATTTGGTTCAGAAATTATAATATCTCCAAGCATAGCAAAACTAGCAGTTACGCCTCCAGTAGTAGGGTCAGTTAAAACTGATATATATGGTAATGACTTTTCTTCAAGCTTAGCAAGTGCCTGAGAAGTCTTTGCCATTTGCATAAGAGATACCATACCTTCTTGCATTCTAGCTCCTCCTGAAGCAGAACAAATAATTATAGGTAAATTTTTTTTGGCAGCATATTCTATTGAGTAAGTTATTTTTTCTCCAACAATAGAACCCATGCTTCCCATCATAAAATCAGGATTCATTACACAAATAACTGTTTTAATTCCATTTAATCTTCCATAACCTGTGACAACAGCTTCTGACTCATTCGTTTTTTCCTTATAAGAGTCTACTTTTTCTTTATATTTAGGAAAGTTTAATGGATTTTGAAATTCTATATCAGAATTAAATTCCATAAAAGTCCCTTTATCAATCAATAAATTTATTCTATTTCGAACTCTTAAACCATAATGTCTTGAGCATTTTGGACATACAAATGAATTTTCTTCTATGTCTTTTCTAAATACATGACTATTACATCCTTTGCAATAAGTCCAAAATTTATCATCTACACTATTCTTTTTAAAGTTGTCATCTAAAGAAATCGTAACATACTTAGATTCTTTTGATGATAAAAATTTTTTTATCATAATCTATTTACTCCTTATAATGTAGCAAATTCTTTCTTCATAAAGACATCTTCTATAAATTTGGTATGATGAGTATCTTTTCTAAACTCTTCACTTGTTACAAGTGCCTTTTGGAATTCTACATTTGTATTAATACCTTCTACAATAATTTCATCTAGAGCTCTATAAATTCTATTTATACATTCTTCTCTAGTCTCAGCCCAACATATTAATTTACCTATCATAGAATCATATAAAGGTGGTATAGTATATCCTGTATATACAAAAGTATCAAATCTAACGCCAAAACCTCCAGGTAAATTTAATGACTCTATTTTACCTGGTGATGGAGCAAAATTATTTGATGAATCTTCAGCATTTATTCTACACTCAATAGCATGACCTCTAAAAACAACTTCTTCTTGTTTAAAAGGTATTTCTTCTCCATTAGCTATAGATATTTGAAGTTTTATAAGGTCAAGATTTGTTACCATCTCTGTGACTGGATGTTCAACTTGTATTCTTGTATTCATCTCTATAAAATAAAAGTTTTTATCTTTATCAACTATAAATTCAATAGTACCAGCACCAATATAACCTACACCTTTTACTATATCCACTGCAATTTTATGAAGATTTATTCTTTCTTCATCTGAAAGGTATGGACTTAAAGACTCTTCTATTACTTTTTGATTTCTTCTTTGCATAGAACAATCTCTATCACCTAAATGTATTGCATTTGAATGTTTATCACCAAATACTTGTACTTCTATATGTCTAGGATTTTCTATGAATTTTTCCATATATAAATCGCTATTAGAAAATGCTGCTAAAGCTTCTGAACTTGCCATATCAAAATTTGAAAAAAGCTCTTCTTCCTTTCTAACGATTCTCATACCTTTTCCACCGCCTCCACTTGAGGCTTTTATCATAACAGGATAGCCAATTTCTCTTGCAACTTCTAAAGCTTCTTCCTTAGTTTTTAAAACAGACTCTGAACCAGGAACAACAGGGATATTTAATTCCATCATAGTTTCTCTCGCTCTAGATTTATCTCCCATCAAAATCATTTGTTCTCTTGTTGGACCTATAAAAATAATATTATTCTCTTCACATTGTTTTGCAAATTCAGGGTTTTCTGATAAAAAGCCAAAACCTGGGTGAATAGCATCACATTTTAATTTAAGAGCAAGGTATATAATATTTTCTATGTTATTATAACTCTTGCTTATATTGTTTGGCCCTATGCAAATAGATTCATCAGCTATATATCTATGAAAACAATCTTTATCTATTTCAGAATAGATAGCGACAGTTTTTATGCCTAGTTCTTTACACGTTCTGATGATTCTAACTGCTATATCACCTCTATTTGCAACTAGTATTTTTTTTATCAACTTAAATACCTCCTACTACAATGGTTTTATCTTAAATAAAGGTTGATTATATTCTACTAGTTCTTCATTATCAACTAATACTTCAATTATTTCACCTTTAATTTCACTTGTTATTTCATTCATTAGCTTCATTGCTTCTAATATACATAAAGTGTCACCTTCTTCAACTACATCGCCAACCTTGACAAAACCTTCTGCATCTGGACTTGGAGAATCATAGAATGTCCCCATCAAAGGAGCTACTACTATTGATAAATTCTCATTAGATACTACAGGTTCCTCGTTTACAAATGGCTTTTCTAAAGAAAGATCTACTACCGATTCTTGTTGTACACTTAAAACAGGTGAGCTTGTAACTTCAGTTTTTTTAGATGCTTCTAATTTAAAATCACTACTTTCAAGCTTTACATATTCTAAGTTAGTTGAGTCTATGACCTTTAATAATTCCTTAATTTCATTGATGTTCATGTTGTTACCCCCTTGTATTATTACCTGGTGCTAATATTATATCACAAAAAGCAAATTTATAAAAGAAAAAGTGCTGACTATAGAATCAACACATTCAGATATATTTTAATTTTAAATTAACAACCAGTAAATTCTTTTGTTTTAATTTTCCATTATTAATATAAATTATAAGTATAAAATGAATAAAATTCAATATATTTTGCAAAATACAATAAAATACAAATTAATACCTCGGGAATTTTTAAGACAAATACCAAAATTATGCAATTTAGACTTCGCTTTCTTTCATATTAGTATCATTTTCTTTGTTTTTATATAGTATATCTTTTAATTTAGTGATTAAAATACTACTATATAAGTTAAAAGTCATTAAAATTGCAGGAATTATAAAATAAAATCTAGCACCAATAAATCCAAAAACTACTGTAACAAGTATCAATCGTTTATTTAAAGTAAAAAATGGTATATCAAAAATACTTTTATCAGATGTATCTGGAGTATAAGAACGTATAATTCCAAAAACCAAAGTTAGCATACAAAGTGGAAGTAATACATAGCTTGAAATTATTCCTAAAAATCCTATACTTTCAAAGTAACTGCTAGCACTATTTGTATAAACAAACATATATCCATTTAAATAAGCACATATACATGATATAATACCAAAAGTTCCTCCTAAGGATTGAGTGTACCAATTAAAAAATTTAGATTCCATATACCTCGCCTCCTAAAACTGTATATATAATGATATGCATTTAAATAATGAAATATATCTTTATACACTCATGAACAAAATTTTATTAATTTTAATAATTTATATTTAAGAAATGCAAAGTATAGTGTAGTATATATTAATGTAGATAAAGTTTTATAGAACTTAATTAAATTATCTTATATGGATTTAGTACAAGTTTAAAAGGTTATATTAGGGTTTTATATTTGATTAAGCTGAAAAATTTATTATAAATGAAGGGATGTTTTCGCTTTGGTAGATACATTAGAGTTTGGTCTTAAAGTTTTATTTTTTATATTATCGATAATTTGGATGGGAAAAATAATGATTTTAAGAACTGATAAGCAAATAGTAATTAATCCTTTGCTTATTGGTATATCTGCAGTACTTGTGATGTTGCATACCTCACAAAGTAATATTGAGTTTTTTGGACTAGATGTTCAGTATATAAGAATAGTTTTGTATATAGTATATTCATTGATAATTTTAATAGGAATATGGTCTACTAACAAAAGAAATGGGATTTTTTAGATAATCTATTTATAGATATCTAAAGGTTGCTAGTAACAAAACATTAATATTAGTGCCTTGTTACTAGCAACCTTTGTTTTGATTTAATATTAAAATTAAAAATATAATAATTAAATAAGTTGTATAAATATACACTTTATTTTATGTTATTTTACATTTACAGTGATTAAAACTTCTTGAGATGTATTTAAATCATCTTTGTCATTTAGTATAACTTTCACTACTGCTTGCCCTTTATTATTACCCTTAATAATCATATCTTTACATGAAAGTATACTCTTATCACTTACAGATACCACAAAGTTTAAATCTTTCGAAAGGCTATTAGTTACTTCCCAGTATTTGTAATAACTATCAATTTTCTTTGTAACTATTTTTCTCAAATCAATACTCTCGCCTTTTGATATGTCAATATTATGGTATTTAGAATCTAATTTATATTGATTATCTTTTGTATCAATAAAATTCAAATCACAATTTACATCTACACCATTATTTGAAAGAGAATTAACTGTATTATCATTAATTAAATAATTATTTGCAAGATTAATTGAGTCCATATCTTTTAGACCTAGTATTTCTCTAGGAAGTTCCTTTATGTTATTGTTCCAAAAAATAAAATTGTCTATGTTTTCAAGATATGATATACCTTTTAAATTTGAAATATTTTCTCCAGTTGCATAAAATTCACCATCCAAAGCCTTTATATTACTTATAGTCATTTCATCTGGATTTACATATCGTTTTACAACTGCTCTCAGGTTAGCATCAGGAAAAATATCTTTAAGTTGGTTTTCACTTAAAATCTTATCGTTTGAATTTATTGGATTTAAAGCCGTCGCAGAAATAAGAAATGGTATTAAATTAGCTAAATTCATAGCACCCTCCCACATAAAACAAAATTTTTTACATAGTAAATTAATTTCTATGAGAGGGCTCTGTTTCCTTGTTATATATGCCTACTTTCGTACACTTTATTAATATAAATTAGCATAAATTTCTACTATTAAACTTATAAACATATTACTAGTTACGTTTTTTAACTTCACATCTAAATATTCGCATTCCTTGTGACATAAATTTATCCTCATACTCTGTTGTAACATTATTTTTATACTCACTACTGCTTAAATCAAGAGAAATGTTCTTTAAGAGCCAATTATTTGCAGCAATTTCATTTAAACTAAACTCGAATAATTTTTCATTATCTGTTTTGAAATGAATTTCTCCATTATCTTCTAAAATATTATTATACATCTCTAAAAATCCAGAATGAGTAAGTCTTCTTTTACTCCATCTATTTTTTGGCCATGGGTCACAAAAATTTATATAAATCCTAGATAATTCTTTAGATTCAAAATAATTTAGAATATTGCTTACATCAGCCCATAAAAATAATATATTATTTAAATTAGAAACATCAGCTTTTTCAACAGCCTTTAAAAGTACTTCTTCCTTTAATTCCATAGCAATATAGTTTATATCAGGATTTTGCTTGGCCAAGGTTGTAATAAATTGACCTTTTCCAGTTCCAAATTCAACATGTATTGGATTATCATTTCCAAATTTTATACTCCATTTGCCCTTTAACTTGTCTATATCTTCTCTTAAGACATATTCTATATAACTTAAAAGTTTTTCATCTGCACCTTTTTTTCGTCTTCTTCTCACAATAAATTCTCCTTACATATAAAAATTAGTAAAATACATTTTTTATTATACATTATCTTACTTAAAAATAAAAAGAACTCTCTTAGAATAGAAAATTATTTCTATCAAAGAGAGTTCTCAATATACTAAAAAATCAATTCTAGTGGCACCCTGAACAACCAGAGCATCCTCCTCCACCTTGATCTTTCATATTTTCTGGAATTACTCTAAATCCAAATCCTGTATCTTCTATAATTATATCTCCATATTGACTATATTCATCAGAGCTCATCACAAATTGTAATTCTCCGACTTCATAAGTTAAGTCATCTTCTTTTTTCTCATCTAAAGCTAATCCAAAAGAAGGACCTCCACAACCAACACCTGCAAAGTATACTCTTACATTGTTAGGTTTATCTTGATTGTCTTTTAAGATACTTTTTAAAGTATCAATAGCTGTTTCTGGTAAAGTAATTTTCATCAAATCATTCCCTTTCAAGTATTTTATTAAAACAATATCTATTATATACCCATATAACGTATATAATCAATTAGTTTTTGTATATTTTGCCAAAACTTCTACCAATTATTACTTAGACTTTTAAATATTTTATTGTCTTAAATAAATACCCTAATAATATGTTTAATAAACAATAAATAAAATAATTTACATAGAGTATAATTTTTTATTCATTGTCTTAATATTATAACACATTTAACATAGTCTAATTCATATATATAAAAATTATACAATCTAAAAAAGACTGGAAATCTTTAAATTTATTATGTAAAAATTACCAAAATATATCTATTAATTATTCTGCTATTACACCATCTAGAACTGTAATAATACGATTACTACTTCCAGCAGCTTCAGGTGAATGAGTCACCATAATTATTGTTTGACCACTTTCTTGATTTATTTTACGGAGTAATTGCATTATTTCTGCTCCTGTCTTACTGTCTAAGTTTCCAGTAGGTTCATCAGCAAATAAAATCTCTGGTTTTCCTATTAATGCGCGTGCTATTGCAACACGTTGTTGTTGACCACCTGACAACTTACGTGGAGTATGTTTACGTTTATCTGATAATCCAACAATTTCCAAAATATCGTTTAATTGATTTTTGTAATAATTCATTTTTTTCCCATCTAATAATAGAGGTAGCATAATATTTTCTTCAACATTTAAATTAGGTATTAAATTATAAAATTGGAATACAAACCCTATATTTCTACGACGTATTATACTCATCTTATCGCCATTGAAATGTGATATATCTGTTCCATTCATATATACTTTTCCACTTGTTGGAGTATCTAGCCCACCTAAAATATATAAAAGAGTACTCTTGCCAGAACCAGATTGTCCCATAATAGAAACGAACTCACCTTTCATCACCTGTAAAGATATATCTTTTAAAACTTTAGTAGTTGTATTATCAACTTTAAATTCTTTAATAATATTTTTTGCTTCTATTGCTATACTTTTATAGCTTGCTTTCATGTGTTATCCTCCATTTTTATTCAAATTTAATTTCTTCTACTAATTTCATTTTCTTTCCTTTTATAATTGGTACTACTGAACCTATTAATGTTACTGTAATACCTAACATTCCAACAAAAATGAATGTTTTAAAATCTAAATCTGGTGTCATTGAAATCTTTGGTCCTGCAACTATGAAAATCGTCTGAATTTCTAATATAGATATTAATACTCCAATAACAGCACCAAATAAACCTGATGTAAATCCTTCAATTAAAGTCATTTTAATATTCTGTTTATCACTTTGTCCTACAGATTTATACATAGCTATAGAACGTCGCTTTTGAATATAGTTTATCAATAGATTATTAATTATACCTACTGTAGCAAGCAGTAAAATAAAATAGGTCATATTATTCATAGGAGATAAAAAGCTATTTATCGTATTTAAAGAGTCATTGTTGAATTCCTCAACAGTACGACTCCAATTAGATGTATCTCCAAATAAATCTCTTATTTGAATCATAATCACATCTGGATTGACTGCTGTGTAAGCTAAAAATCCATATGTAGTTTTATCGAAATCACTAACTGCATAACGAGATGGTATAACAGCTTCTACATCATTTGCGCGAGATTTAAAACTTCCAACTATTGTGTAAAAAACCTCTTTATCACCATCAGATACAATTATTTTATCCCCTACAGAGAAACTTGTTTTTTTAAGTGTATCTTCATTTAAAATAATAGAGCGTTCTTTTTCAAAAGATTTAATTGCTACTTCCTTCATATGAGAATTAGTATAATTTATTGCAAACATAGAACTATATGATTTTATATTATCAGTTGCTTCTACTCTTGAAAATTTTATACTGTCACAAGATATTTCATTGTTCATAACATAGATAGGTAAAACTTTTTTAATTCCATCCATGTGTTTAACATTTTCAATAAATTCTTGATTCATATTTCCATCTGCGAATCCCTGTAACTTGGCATCACGAAATACATCGCCTATATATGTCTTGACAAAACTTCCTACAACACTTATTGCAATTACAGCAGAAATACTTATAAATAGTAATGTAATGTTTTGTGTGATATTTTTATTATTCTTCATATTTCTGGCAGCTAATTTACCTTCATTTCCCAGAATCTTTTCATAAATAAATTCAAATACTGTAGACATAGTATCAGTAAAAATAGGAATTAGAATAATGGTAGATACAATTAGTCCTAATAACGAAAATCCTCCAGCTAAATACAAAGTATTTTCAGTTGTTATCCTTGGAAGTAGAATAGATAAAAAAAGTACTATAAAACCTATACAAAATATAGTACGATTTGAAATATTCTTTTCTTCCACCGTTCCCAAAACAACATCTTTTATTGATAACTTACTAGTCTTTTTTATAGGTATATATGAACTAAGTAGAGAAACAATTATCGCTACTACAAAAGAAGAAATAATTACTATTGGAGATATTACTGTTGGAATTGATATACCTTGTTCAAGAGAATTACCAAGACCATGAAGCATGAAATTTAAAACAACTATACCAATCGGAATTTCAAGTAACCCTCCAACACTTCCATATAATATACTTTCAAATAGTAAAATATTAGTTACTGTTTTTTTATTAGCACCAATACTTCGAAATGTTCCAATGATTGGAAGACGCTCTAATGTAATTACCTTGTAACTACTATATATAATAAAAATACTCATAGTTAATGCAAAAAAACTTATTAGGAAAAATGGCATTGTTTTCTGTCTAGCATCTGCAATTATCTGAGTTTCATTTATAGTATTTGATACTTTATATTCTTTAGTTGAAATTTTTTCTGATAATTCATTTATCAAATTTTCTGTTGTTATGTCGTTTTTCGGCTCTATCAAAATTTTTGTATATCCACTTTCTTTATTTAAAATTTTGGATAGTGTGTCTTTAGGTATTAATGCATTTACCCCTCTTGTATGTCTCAAAAAGACTGTGTCATATACAGCAATATTAGCCACTTCAAAAGTGTAAGGCTTACTATAAATTTGTAAAGTGATTAAATCACCTTTTTTAATTTTATATTTTGATGTGAAACGGTCTGGAAGAATAATTTTATCACCAGAAAAATCAGTGATATTATTTCCATTTACCAATCGTGGTTTATTAATTTTGTTTAGTTGTGGTAAATCTGCTGCTATAATATCGAATGATTCATAATATCCATCTTCATGATAAACAGCAGAGCTTTCTAATATTCCGACTTTTGATTTTATGGAATGTAAATCTGGTATATCTTCTAAACTAATTAATTTATTTGAACCTGTACCTTGAACAGCTATTGTTGCAGTCCCAGCCATACCTCTTGCCATTTTTCTCTGTGCACTTTCATAAGACAATCCAATTGAAAAGGAAACGAAAAGTAAAACTGTTGATAAAATTACGGATAGCAACATAACTGCTGTTCTTATTTTTCGTTCTTTAATATTTGTTAGGATATATTTTAATATAATTTTCAAATTTACACCTACTTTCTTGATTTAATGTAACTCTAAAGTTTCTTAATGCTAATTAATATTCCATAAACAAAATCAGATAAAAAAGCTTTTACTTATGTAATGATAATCATAGAATTTTTTATTTTCATTAAATTTCCTCCTAAAATTAAGTCTCCTCCTAAATAATAAAAGGTTGATAACTACCATATAAATATGATAATTTATCAACCTTAATATATCTTTTATTTAACCTTATTTAACCTTAATTGATAGGAAAGGAAATATGAAATGTAGTTCCTAAAGATAAAATACTCTCGACCGATATAGTTCCTCTATGAAGCTCAATAATTTGCTTTGTTATTGCCAATCCCAAACCAGTTCCTTCTGTTTTTTGTTCTGTATTAGTGCCACGATAATAACGATTAAATAAATTTGATACTTCCTCCTCTGTCATTCCTCTCCCATTATCTAAAACAGTTATATTAATTTTATCATATATCATTACATTCAAAGAAACTTTGGTATCTTGATTTCCATGCATAAAAGCATTAATAATCAGATTACTAAATGCACGCTTTAGAAGTGTAGAATCAAAAGTAAATTTAATATTGTCAATGTTACTGTCAAATTCAATTGTATTAGTTCCATATTCTGGATAGTTCAAAATATCAATAGCTAACTCTTTCAAAAACCTTATCAAGTTGCTATTTTGCTTATTCAACGGAATGATACCATTTTCTAATTGATATGTTAACTTTAAATCGCTAATAAGTGTATTTGTATATTCTATATTCTTAAGCATGATAGAAGCGTATTTATGTACTTGTTCATATGAAAGAATATTATCAGTGTCTACAAGTATCTCTGCATATCCTTTTATTGGCGAAAGGGGAGTTTTTAAATCGTGAGTTATATTTGAAATCCATTCTTCTCGTATAATATCTGTTTTCTTTTTCATTTCATCACTGATATGAATTTCTTCATTAAGAGTATTCAAACTATCATAGACATCAGCAAAAGCTCCTTTCGCTTTGGTTGGAAGATATGTTCTCTTTGCAATATCACTAACAGAAGACGTGATTCGTGAAATAAATTTTGTTATCCAATATCCATAGGCAATTCCAGAAATTAAAACTATTAAAAATATAATACCTATTATTGAAAGCACAATAGGTTTTCCACCTATAAATTTAGTCCCATCAAAAAACATTGTTACTTTAGAAATATTAAGTGGAAAGTGTATAATATAAATAAATTCATCCTCATTATTTTTAATAGTACTCAAGTATACAGTATCAGCATTTGAAGTATCTTTCTTGGCTAATTCCAATAACTCAGAATTAGAATAATGATTTTTATGATTTTTTGGTTCTGAAAATCCATAAACTCTATTTCCATAACTATCTAAGATTTGTATCCATAATTGATTTTCCCGAAGCTTTTCCAAACCAGATTGTTTTATTTGTGGTTTATTATCTATAAATATAATTTGCTCAGTAAAACTTTCCATAAAATTTTGAGGCCAGTTACTACGTATGCTTTTTCCATTTGGATGCTGGACATTAATAAGTGATAAGAAAATTCCTATTGCAGTTAAAGCCAGGCAGAAAAGCACTAAGAAAAAAATAATGTACGAGTAAAGTATTGTCCTGTATCCAGACTTACGCATTTAATCAACTCTTTTCCAAAACTTATATATTTGTGTTTTTTAACTATTTTTAAGGTAAATCTTATTAAATATGATACTATCTTAAATTATATGTGTATAGTTTTATATTATCAAGTTATCTGTTATTTAATAAAGCACTATGACAATATATAAAACAGTGATGATATATAAAACAGTTTAAAATTACTTATTAAATATTAAACCATCTAAATCTGAATACAAAATAACATGTGTATATTAATGAAAATAGAAAAGCATATCATAGAACCACTTTTATAGGGGATACTTTAATAAAAGAATTAAAAATTATAACATATAAAAAATTTCCACTAAAAAATAATCGTGTTAGAAGAATGACAGAAAATCATGTATTTTGGAAATATTTCACAAATATTAAGAATAATAAAACACTTGAAATTGCTTATGTCAAGAAATTTTATATAATATAAACTGGTCAAATATGTTATAATATTAAATTGTGACAAGTTCATGGAGGTGTTTATATGAAAAAACAAAAGTCGCCAATTTTACTTGAAATGCTTGGGTTATTTTTTGGTTGTATATCAATGAGTATTGGTATAAATATGTTTTTAAAACCACATACAATTGCTCCTGGAGGGCTTAGTGGTCTATCTTTAGTGTTAAATAAAGTTACAGGGCTTCCAGTATCAGCTATCATGTTAATCATAGGTGTTCCATTAGTAATACTTGCTTTCAGAATTATGGGTACAAAAAATTCATTAAAAACGTTATTTGGGACAATAGTATTCTCTGCTATAGTCCAATTGACAGACCCACTATCAAAATTGAGATTAACTGATGACTTACTACTATCAGCTATTGCAGGAGGAATTTTAGTTGGGATAGGTTTAGGAATAATGTTTAAATCAGATGCTTCTACTGGAGGAACAGATTTAATTGCACTTATACTTAGTAAAAAGTTTCCAGGGATAAAAGCTACAAAATTTATGTCTTGTTTAGATGGAATGGTCGTTATATCTTCTGGTATAGTAAATCGTAGTATAGAAACAGGCCTTTACTCTGGGATAGCACTTTGTGTCTTAATAAAAATAGCAGATATGATAATGGAAGGATTTGATCATTCAAAAGCATTTTTTATTATTTCTGAAGAACCTGAAAGTTTAAGACAAGCCATAACAAAAGAACTTGATAGAGGTCTTACTATTCTTGATGGTAAAGGTGGTTACACTAGAGAAAACAAGGAAGTACTACTTGTTGTAGTTTCTAAAAAGCAAGAACTTTATCTTAAGAGATTAGTTAAAAAGACTGACCCTACTGCATTTGTTATTGTTACAGATGTACATGAGGTTCTTGGAGAAGGATTTAAAAACTTAGAAAATTAATAAGTTGTTTTATAACTTTGTTTATATAGTTTTTAATAACTTATAGATGCCAAAATCATATCATATTAAAGTGTGAGTATATTAATTAATATACTAAACCTTTTTAGTAGATATAATATGATTTTGGCATTGTTTTTATCTAACATTTATTAGAACACTAAATACTCATTATTTTTTCAATTCATACTGATAACATGGAACATTTTTTATTGTGCTTCCAGTATGAATTTTTTTGATATATTTTCCTACACATTTAAAACCCAATAAATCTAATGATTTTGTAGAATTCGCATTTTCTTCATAGGTTATCGCAATGATTTTATTTAGATTTAGTTCTCTAAATCCATATTGTATTACTCTTTTAGTTATCTCAGTAGCAAAGTCATGACCCCAGTAATTGGGATTAATACATACGCCAATTTCAGCTTCCAATGCCTTTGGATTTATATTATTAAACCCCATATTCCCAATAACTTTATTATCTCTTTTGTACACTATTGCAAAGTGACCTATTTTTCCTTTTTTATATGGATTTAAAAAAAATGATTTTATAAATTTTCTTGTGTCTTCTAAAGACTTATGCTCATTAAATGGTAAATGTTTTACTACTACTTTATTTTTATAACAATCAAAAAAATCCTCAGTATCATTTAATGATGCAGGTCTTAGTATGCAGTTTCTAGTTTCTAAGGTTTTCATTTGAGGATATTCAGAATCAGACATTTCTAATCCCCCTTTATACATTAATCTAATATACTGTTCATATTTAAAATACGATATTAATTATATAAATGTGCTCAAATTAACCTTATTTCTAATTTAATAAAAATTAGCTTATTATAAATCTCTCAAATCTACAACATTATTAGTAATAATATAAGTTCTCTACTAGTTCTATTTATTGTAAGATACATGTATATGTAGGTACTTTTTAATTTATTTTTATTAAACTTATTTTAGAAATGCCAAATATAAACTTACATATTATTAGATATCATACTTAAAAACTCTTTTGTTGCTAGTGATAAAGAGATATTTTTCAAATGGCAATAACCTATACTTCTCTTAGGTATTGGCTCTTTTATGTCTAATTTGAATAATTTTCCACTATTTAAGTAATCTATGCTAAATTCTTCTATAACACAAGATACTCCAAGATTTATATATGCAAATTCTAAAAGTAATTCATGAGAGCCTAATTCTATATCTGGGTTTAGTTTTATACCTTTTGATAAAAAATATTCATTTACATAAAGCCTTGAATTTGCTTTATTTTCTAACATTATCAAAGGTAACAAATTTAATTCTTCTAAAGATATTTGCTTTCCTTTGTATTCTATGTAATCATTTGCACATACAAATATGTCATGTATCTCAATACATTCAACGATATTTAATGTTTCATCTTCTATTGGCATATTTATGATTGCTATATCAATATTACCATCTTTAAGTAAGGATATAAGTTCTCTACTAGTTCTATTTATTGTAGATACATGTATATGTGGGTATTTCTTATGAAAAATTTCCAAATACTTTAATAGAAAAAAACGTGCTGCTGTATCTCCTACTCCAATTTTTAATGAACCATATTCCAATTTTTTAAATTTATTTATTCTATCTTCACCTGATGCGATTAAGTTTAATGCAGTAGCAACATGTTCACTTAAAATTTTCCCTTCTGGAGTTAACTTTACACCTTTATTATTTCTATAAAATAATATAGTATCTAATTGTTCTTCTAATTGTTTAATTGATTGGCTTACAGCTGGCTGTGACATAAATAATTCTTTGGCAGCAACAGAAAAGCTCTTATGACTTACAACTGCATTGAAAACTTTATATAATTCAAGTTTTACGTTCATACATAACTACTCCTTATATCAAATATTAGTATTATTTATTTTACTTATGATTATATTTGAATTATAATATACATGGTACTAATATGACAATATTAATTCTTTAGGAGGATTTTAAATAATGGATAGATTAGTTGGAACTGTTTCAAGAGGTGTTAGAGCACCTATTATAAGACAAGGAGATGACTTAGTTAAAATAGTTGTTGATTCTGTCTTAAATGCATCAAAGAGTGAAAACTTTGAAGTTAGAGACAAAGATGTAATTGCTGTTACAGAAGCTGTTGTTGCTAGAGCACAAGGAAACTATGCTCATGTTGACAATATAGCGAAAGATGTAAAAGATAAATTTGGAGATGATACTGTTGGTGTTATATTTCCAATTTTAAGTAGAAATCGTTTTGCAATATGTCTAAAGGGTATTGCAAAAGGATGTAGAAAAGTTGTATTAATGTTAAGCTACCCTTCTGATGAGGTTGGAAATCACTTGATAAGTATTGATGAACTTGATGACAAAGAAATAAACCCTTGGTCAGATGTGTTAACAGAAGAAAAATATAGAGAACTATTTGGATATAATAAACATACATTTACTGGTGTTGATTATGTTGATTATTATAAAAATTTAATTAAAGAGTGTGGTGCAGAAGTAGAAATAGTTTTTGCTAACAACCCAAAAACTATACTTAATTACACAACAAGTGTTTTAACTTGTGATATACATACAAGACAAAGAACAAAGAGAATTTTAAATCAAAATGGTGCTAAAAAGGTATATTCTCTTGATGATATAATGACATCAAGTGTAGATGGTAGTGGGTATAATGACCAATATGGACTTTTAGGTTCAAACAAAGCTACAGAAGAAACTGTAAAATTATTCCCTATAAATTGTGATGAAGTTGTAAATAAAATTCAAAGCAATATAAAAGAAATTACAGGTAAAAATGTAGAGGTAATGGTTTATGGAGATGGAGCGTTCAAAGACCCTGTAGGGAAAATATGGGAGCTAGCTGACCCAGTAGTTTCTCCTGCTTATACAAAAGGCTTAGAAGGTACTCCAAATGAGGTGAAATTAAAATATTTAGCTGATAATGATTTTGCTGACTTATCTGGAGATGAGTTAAAAGAAGCAATTTCAAAATACATAGTTGAAAAAGATAATAAATCTGATGATTTAACAGGAAATATGGTTTCTCAAGGTACTACTCCAAGAAGACTTACAGACCTTATAGGTTCTTTAGCAGATTTAACTTCTGGAAGTGGAGATAAAGGTACTCCTATTATTTACATACAAGGTTATTTTGATAACTATACAAAATAATATATATTAAAGCATTTTATGTAATTTATTTAGATTAAAAACTAATATAGACCTCTTAATTGATATAACTTTACTGTATATCAATTAAGAGGTTATTTAATATTTACATAGTTTAATTTATTAATCTTTATTAAGAATTTTAATCTCTATTTATTTCTGAAATAATATCACTCTTTAATATTTGTTTTACTGGAATGATAACTGCAATAATACTAATAGTAATATTTAAAATAATCATACCCACATATAGAGACATATTTATATTGAAAACTGGATTTATATATAAATATACGCGTTTTACTATAAAATAAATCATAGATTGCCCAATAATACTTCCAATTACCATTATAATACTTGCATATAGTCCATATAAAAAACCTTCCCTCATCATCATAATCAAAAACTTATTATCTGTGATTCCCATAGCTCTTAAAATTCCAAATTCATGTCTTCTTGAAAAAACTAAATAACTCACTGTATTGATAATATGAAACAAACTTATGCTTAGAAGTACAAATACGATACCATATATAAACAATAATTTCTGGTTTAAATAAATATTATTTTTTTCAATAGCAATAGTATAATCTGTCACAATACATCGTTTTATATTATGTATAACATTTTTTATTTCTTTAGCTACTTCCATGCTATTGCTTTCTTTCGTCTTTTTTATACTGGCCATATTGTAATTTATGATATTAAAATTACTTTCCATTTGTTCATTTGTCATAACTATATCCATGCCATAATCGCCAATAAAGTATATATTATTTGCCATTACACGTTTTACAGTAGCAGCAACTACAAATTCTTTTACTGTATAATCATTTTTATCTTCTTCTTTAAACTTAATAGTCTCATCAGTAGGTTTCATTGTTTTTGGCACTTTAACTTTGATAGTATCTCCTGGCTTTATGTCAACTGCACCATATATACCAGTACCATCCATAGGAAGTCTAACAATCACTTTATTATTTTTAACCATGTCAGAATTATCAATTTTTCCATCAATAATATAAGGATTTAATCCTTTTAACATGTTAGCATTATATCCATAGATATTTGTCTTTAAAAGGTGTCCCCCATCACTTTGTTTAGTGCAAATTCCATTGAAAAAATTCTTTATTCTGTAATCTTTTTCAAGAGGTTTAAAGAAATTTTTCCAAAGTAATTGTTCATCTCTAATGTGTATACCGCCAAAAAAATACCTTACTGGGTGAATACTTGATACACCTTCTACTTCGTTTAGTCTTGAAATTTTATCTTTTGGTATTCCTATATCAAAATCAGTTGTTTGCATAGCTATTTGATAATCAGAATTTAAACCATCATCAGCCTTCATTGTAAGCTCGTTATTATTTCTAGTAAGTTGTATAGAATAGCTAGAACATAGAAAAATAATTCCCCCAAGTGCTAATGAACACAAAATCCCTATAAACATTCCTTTTTTTTGAGTCATATATTTATGAGATAATACTGCTGTCATGTTAGAAAACTTTATACTTTTTATCTCTCTATTCTGTTTACTAATAACTTCAAAATTTTTCATTGACTCAATACTAGAATATTTGCTTAGCTTATATACAACTCGTACAGTGATTAAAATTAACAATAATGCTAAAAACAAAAATCCTAAGTAAATAGATTTTTCACTTATAAAAAATGACCCTGGAATAATATCACTACCTAAGAATATATGAGGAAATTGTTGATGTATTGTTGAAGCTACTCCTATGCCTAAAATACATCCTATAGGAAAACCTATGATAAAAAGTAAAAATAATTCTAAAAACAAGAGTAGTAAAAGTTGCTTATTATTAGCACCTAACACTTCTAAAACGCCATATTGTGATATTCTTTGAAGTATCGAAACATGGAAAATACTATATATTGCTGCTGCACTAAATATTCCAATAATCAAAACAATTGCATTTGTATTTAATTTTAAAGAATTTAAAAATTGAAATACACTATATCTTTCAAAAGTTATTGGAGGTTTTACACCAAATTCACTTGATAAATTCCAGTTTACATAGGAACTTTTTTTCGATATACTAAATTCTCTCATAAATCTAGCACTCTGTTTTTTTATATTTTTATTTTCATCAAATTTTACATAAACCATATAATTACCATTTTCTTCAGAAAATGTAGAACTATCTACAAAGCCCTCTAAAGCAGTTTCTGGATTTAAAATATCAGATAAAATCCCACATAACTTATAAGTTTTTCCGTCTAATTTTATCTCTGTTCCAATTTTTTCTTTTATATTTAAATTATTTAATGAATAGGTATCAAGTGCTATTTCTCCTTCTTTGCTAGGAAGCTTTCCCTTCAATAATTTTCTACCTGTCATATCTAAATAAGATGAATCCACATTTAAAAAATTCATAATGAAAGGTTCATCTATAGAACCTTTAGTATTTGTGATACCAAGTCTATTTACAGTGTATTCATTTGATTTTTTGTCTTTCTTAATTTTTTGTAGTTGTTTATTATCTACCTTAAAATAAAAATGATAATCTCCATTATCCGCTCTTATTTTCTCAATTTTACTTTTATTTGCACTATTTACTAAAGAACCAATTCCTGTCAATAAGGCTACTGATAGTACGATGCTTAAGATTATAGATATAGATTGTTTTTTATAATGTTTAATATATTGAATTGCAAACTTCATTAAAGATATCATAGTATTTCACCACCATTATTTACTACAATTCCATCTTCAATATGTATAATAGAATCGCATATTTGTGCTATATTTTCATTATGTGTTACCATAAGTATTGTTTGGTGAAATTTTGCACTACTTTCTTTTAGTAAACATACTACTTCCATTGTAGTCTTACTATCGAGATTTCCTGTTGGTTCATCAGCTAGTATAAGTGCAGGTTTATTTGCTAAGGCTCTAGCAATTGCTACTCTCTGTTGTTGTCCACCAGAAAGTTCACTTGGAAATTTTAGACGTTTGTCCCAAATACCTAATGTATTCATTAACATTTCAATATAGCTATGATCTACATAATTTCCTTTATCCAATGTAACAGGAAGAGCAATATTATCATAGACATTTAATACTGGTATTAAACTGTAATTTTGAAATATAAAACCTATATTCCTTCTTCTAAATACAGTCAAATCCTTTTTTCTTAATTTAGATATGTTTTTACCCTTAATTATTACATCTCCTGATGATGGGCTATCCAACCCACCTATAATGTTTAATAATGTACTTTTACCAGACCCAGAAGTTCCAACTATAGCAGTAAATGTAGCCTTTTCAATTTCTATGCTTACCCCATTTAGTGCATTGACCTTGTTTTCATATTCTCCATAATGTTTTACTAAATGATTCGTCACTAATATACTCATTTTATTTCTCCTTTCAACATAACTTAAAATATAAGTTCTTATAAGATATTGTAAGTGACGATAATTACACCCATCCTACAAAGTTAATTTAAACTCTTACAATTTTGTAAGAAGATACTAAAACAACTTCCGCTTCCTAATTTGGATTCTACTATAATATTCCCTTTTTCTTTTTCTAAAATTAATCTTGTAAGATAGAGACCAATTCCTGTACCATTTTGATTTTCAACATTTTTACCTCTATAAAATCGTTTAAAAATATTGTTCAACTCTTTACCATCAATGCCTATTCCTTCATCTTTGATTATAATTTTAGTGTATAGTTCCATTTTTTCTACAGAAATAGTAATCATACTATTTGATGGTGAATATTTTATTGCATTTTCTAAGACATTTACAATTGCCTCTATAGTCCATTTTTTATTATGAAATAACTTTATATCTGAAAATATTTCTAAATTTATTTTTATGTTTTTAGATTCTGCTTTATTAAAAACAGTACTAATACTTTGAACAATAGTGTCTTTAATTAGTAGTTCTTCTGCTTCAAATTTGATAACCCCATCTTCTAATTTAGTCATCTTAAATAGAGACTCTAATAACCAGTCAATTTTAAAAGTTTGATTTTTCATTTTTTGTAAAAATTCTACTTTTTTTGATGTAGGAAGATTACTATTTTCTAAAAGTTCACAGTAAATGGTAATATTTGAAAGTGGTGTTTTTAATTGATGTGACATATTTGAAATTAAACTTTTAATTGCTTCCTTTTCTGATTTTGACTGCTCTACTTCTATCTCTATCATATCTTTAACTTTTTTTACTTGGTAAGAAATTTTTGATATTCTTGTATCTTTTGTATCTGGATAAGAAATTTCTTTACCTTCCAATAATTGATTTAGCATTAGACTTAATTCGTCACATGTATTTTGACTTTTTTTAATAGTTATTATAGCTATAATTATCATACATATTGCAACAAATAATAGTAACATATTTATTCCACCCCATTCCATAGATAGCCCATTCCATAAGCTGTTTTTATATACTTTGGATTAGATGGATTATCCTCTACCTTCATTCTAAGTCTTCTTATATTTACAGATATAATATTCTCATCAACATAATTTTCTTCACTATCCCATATATGATGTAAAATTTGTTCCTTCAATAATATTTGTCCTTTATTCTCAATTAAATAATTAATAAGCTTATATTCTACAGCACTAAGTTCCAAATCTACTTCATTTTTATACACCTTTAATAACTTTTGGTCTAATCTTATACCATTAGAATACAGCACTTTATTATTTGATTTTTTTCTTATTGCTACTTTAACCCTCGCTTTTAATACAGACAAAGAAAACGGCTTTGTGATATAATCATCTAAACCTATTTCTAATCCTGTTACCTCATCAATCTCTGAATCTCTTGCAGTAAGCATTATAATTGGAATATCTGACATTTCTCGTATTTGCTTACATATATCAAATCCATTTCCGTCTGGAAGGTTACAATCTAAAATTATAAAATCTATATTTTTATTATTAAATATATGTAAGCCCTCTTGTTTTGTATAAGCTTTTAAAACATTAAATCCTTCACTTTCAAAAGCATAAAAAAGACCTTCATTTAAGTTTGTATCATCTTCAATAATTAATAAATTCAATTTTCTACTCCTTTTATTTTTAAACTTTTAAAATAGTATTTCTTCTTATCTTTTGTTAAAAATATATTGATACACCTATTTTACTAAAAAAACTGTAATTAAATTTGTTTTTTCTCAAATCTAGTTACAGTTTTTTATTTATAGACTATTCACCTTTAGAACATTCTCTATAAAAGGCTTTAATTGATTTTAAATCATTATCAGTTATAATATGTACACCACTTGCACTTAATAAATTAGCAAGACACTCAATACGTTTGAAATGTTTTTCTGTACTCTCATTAAACAATACTGGGTCTAACCAAATATTTATTAATATTATAAATACTTCAGACATTTCGTTTGGATAATCAGTTTTAAAAATGCCTTCTTCAACACCTTGTTTTATTAAGCAAGATAGTAAAGGGGTCATTTCAAGCGTAGATGCTCTTATACTCTTCATAAATAAGATAGGTTTTTTTTGGAGGCACATATAATCAATCAATTTTTTCCTTATTTCTGAACTAGATATGTGTAAGATAAATTCAGACACTTTTTCTCTAATCGTAAAGTTAGGATTATTTAATATTAACTTTAAATTTTCCATCTCTACTTTTAAATTACTTGATATAATCTCTTCGAACAGGAGTTCTTTATCTTTAAAATGGTAGTATACAGATTCTTTAGATATATCAAGAGTATCCACAATTTGTTGCATAGTTACATCATCATAGTCATTTTCTTCGAATATTTTCCACGCAACGTCTAATATCTGACTTCTCATCTTGTCAGAATGTTTATTTCTTGACATATAAATTCACTTCTTTCTTTATCAATTTATATTAATTGTTCATACATTTATTATAATAAGATTTTTTACAGTATGTCAATACACACCATTTAAAGACAACAAATCGTATTTATTCTTAAATTTCTTATTATTTATCATTAATATAATTTATATGTAAAAATATTATAAAACATATATAAATACATATTATTTAATTTAATGACGCTTAAATTGAAAATATAACCTTATTCTTATATAATTAAATTATGTAAGGATAAGGTTATATGATTTAATTATACTTTTACTAGGGGGAATAGAATTGAAAAGGGTTGATGAAAGAAATACTATGTTTGCAAGAGCAAATTATAAAAAAAATGGTTTTGCTTATAATGACTATTATGAGAAAAATCCTGAAAAAAAAGAAGTTGATGATAGTATAAGAAGTAGACCAAATTTATGTAGTGAAGGAACTATGACTTATAATGAGATAAATTCTCCAATGGCAAGTAGTGCATTTGACTTTTTATCTGATATAAAATCACTATGTGAAGGAAAAGTTTGTGACAATAAAGTGGATGTAGATGCAAAGTCTATGACTAAAAAAATAAAAGGGTTTGCAAAGCAATATGGAGCTTCTGTGGTTGGTATAACTAGATTAAAAGATTATCATATTTATACAAATAGAGGTAGACATGAAGAAAACTATGGTGAGGAAGTTAATCTATCTCACAAATATGCAATTGTATTTGGATGTGAAATGGATAAAGAAATGATAAACAGAGCCCCGATGATATGTGAAGTTATAGAAACTTCAAAATGTTATGTAGATGTATCTATTGTTGGTATGATTTTAAGTTATTACATAAGAAACCTAGGATATGATGCTAGAAATCATATGGATGCTAATTATCTAGTAATGCCTGTTTTTATAGCTCGTGATGCTGGATTGGGTGATATAGGAAGAAACGCAATACTTACAAATAAAGATTATGGTTCTAGACTTAGACTAGGGGTTGTTACTACAGATATTCCACTTATAGAAGATGAATATGTTGATTTTGGACTTGAAGATTTTTGCAAAGTATGTAAAAAATGTTCTTTTAATTGCCCTTCTCACTCACTTTCTAATGATATTAAAATTGGTGATGATGGAAAATATAATTGGGTGATTGAACATGAAACATGTTACATTAAATGGAGATATTTAGGCACAGACTGTGGTATGTGTATATCTGCTTGCCCATTTAGCCAAAACCTTGAAACTATAAAAAACACTACTTCTTTTAAAGGCAATAATGAGCTTATTGAGAAAGCTTTGGATGAATATACTTCAAAATTTGGTAAAAGAATATTTGTACCTGGAAATCCATCTTGGTTAAAATAATTTTATATATTTAATAAATAGTCTGTCCCATGATAAATTCTAGGACAGATTATTTATTAAGTATTTTATTTATATGAATATAATATGATAATTTAGCAACATTTTGATTATATAATTAACTTTATATAGAATATTAAACATAAAAGGAGTGAATATATGAAAAAAATATTAGTAGTTGAAGATGATACTATATTAAATAAAACACTATCGTACAACTTAAATGAAGAGGGATATATGGTTATTTCAAAATTTACAGCTATATCTGCTTTAGAATCTATTGTTAAGCACAAATTTGATTTAATTATTTTAGATGTTAATCTACCAGATAGAAGTGGATTTGATTTGTGCAAGAAAATTAAAGAAAATTATGATATCCCTATAATTTTTTTAACTGCCAATGATATGGAATATGATATGATTAAAGGTTATGAACTTGGAGCTTTGGATTATATAACAAAACCATTTAATATCAATGTGTTTAAACAAAAAGTAAGAGCACTTTTAAATCATATTACAACAAAAACAAAACAAGATTGCTATGATGATGGATATCTCAAGATTAACTTTTCTGAGTTCTGTGCATATATAAATGACAATCAAATTGTATTTACACCATTAGAATATCGTACTTTAAAACTATTTATTGAGAATCCCAAAAACATTCTAACAAGAAAAATACTTTTAGAAAAACTTTGGGATATAGATGCTAATTTTGTAGATGAACATACTTTGACATCTGTTATAAGTAGAATTAGAAGTAAAATTGAAAAAGATGGCTCTCAATACATTAAAACAGTATATGGTATGGGATACATGTGGATAGGTGAAAAAAATGAATTTTAAAAATTTTTCTTTTAATACTATTTATTTAATAGTTGCTGTTAGTATGGCTCTTACAGCTATTCTATTCAATATAGCAATTTATATAATAACTAATGATTTTAAAATAGTTGTTCTATTATTGATATACACAATAATATTCTCTGGTTTTATATTATTAATCATGCTCTTACTTCATAAAAAAATAACTCTATTTTGCTCTGAGATATGTTTAACCTTAGATAAGATGATGAATAGTAAAGATAATCTGGAAATTACTTTGGAGGAAGAAACACTTCTGTCACGTATTAATCATAGACTGATTAGAATGTATGAAGTCATTCAAGAAAATCGCCACAATATTGCTATGGAAAAAGCTGATTTACAAGAATTAGTTTCTGATATCTCTCATCAAATCAAAACTCCTATTGCAAATTTAAAGATAATTAATAATACTCTACTGAATCAGAATCTTAAAACTGAAATTCAAAATGAGTTTTTGATGGATATGCAAGGTCAATTAGATAAATTAGAATTTTTAATGCAGTCTATGATAAAAACTTCAAGACTAGAAACAGGTATAATTTCACTATCTAAAAAGAAGAATTCGATTTATGAAACAATTGCTACTTCACTTAGTGGAATTTTATTTGATGCTGAAAAAAAGGACATTCAAGTTACAGTTGATTGTGATTCAAACTTATATATATGTCATGACAAAAAATGGACTTCTGAAGCTATTTTCAATATATTAGACAATGCAGTGAAGTACACAAGTCCTAAAGGTAAGATACATATATCTACAGAATGCTGGGTTATGTATGCTAAAATAGATATTACTGATACTGGAAAAGGCATATCAGAAAGTCACCAAGCAGAAATTTTTAAGAGATTCTATCGTGAGGAAGATGTACATGATATAGATGGTATTGGAATTGGTCTATATCTTTCAAGAAAAATTGTATCTCTTCAAGGTGGATATATCAAAGTTACATCAAAAATTGGAGAAGGCTCTACTTTTTCTATATTTTTACCTAATAAATAAATTTTTAAATATTTTATTTGTGATAATTCTGCAACATTTTGATTATATACTGTATTTACAATATATAAAGGAGGTCTTTATAGTGAGTATTTTACAAGTAACAGACTTAAAAAAATATTATGGGAGAAATTCAAACATTACAAAAGCTCTTGATGGTGTGAGCATATCTGTTGAAAAAGGTGAATTTATTTCTATTGTAGGTACATCTGGTAGTGGTAAATCTACATTATTAAATATTATGGGAGGTTTAGATAATCCTACATCCGGAAATGTCATTATAAGAGGAAAGGATTTATCAACTATGAATGATGAACAACTTACAATTTTTCGACGTAGAAATATAGGTTTTATATTTCAAAATTATAATCTTGTTCCTTTACTTAATGTATATGAAAATATCATTTTACCAATTGGATTGGATGGTGAAACACTAGATAAAGACTTTATAAATGAAATTATAAGTTTACTTGCACTAGATGAAAAATTATATGATGTACCAGGTAATCTTTCTGGAGGACAACAGCAACGTGTTGCTATTGCAAGAGCACTTGTGACGAAGCCTGCTATTGTACTTGCTGATGAACCAACAGGTAATCTTGACAGCAAAACTAGTGCAGATGTATTAGGCTTACTTAAGATGACAAGTGAGAAATTTAACCAAACAATTGTAATGATTACCCATAATAATGAAATTGCACAATTAGCAGATAGAATCGTTCGTATTGAAGATGGAAAAATTTATAACTAGGAGGTGAAATATATGTTTAAAAATAATAATGGTGCTTTCATTAGAAAAATAGCATTGAATAATTTAAAAATTAATAAACTTAAATTTTTTCTTTCAGGTATTATTATAATGATTTCCACATGTTTATTATTAACAACTGCTTTAGTTTCATATAATGGCTCTATAGATTTGGTTAATTCATCTCCCTATCATGCGAGATATCAATTTGTAAATGAAAAATCAAAAACATTATTACAGCAAAATAAAAACTTTAGTAGTGTAGGAGTTTATAAGTCACTTGGTAGTGAGATAAAATCAGATTATAAAATGTCAATGATATATGTAGATAACACTGCAATTGAGCTTCTGAATTTTCAACTATTAAAGGGCGGTATGCCAACAAATAAATATGAAATTGCTATTTCAGAAAAATATCTATCTGAACTTGGCTTGAATAAAGACCTTGGAGATAGCATTACATTAAAATATCGCGACAATATTACTAATAAAGAAATACAAAGCGATTTTATTATTGTTGGATTTGTAGAAAATTACTATCAAGATAATGCTAAGCAATACTATACAGTTGTTTCCAATGATTATCTCAAGGATATGGCTTCTACACCTTTACAAATCAAAAGTAACAATTTTAATGAAGCAACTCCAAACACTGTAGATGTATTAGTTAGATTATCAAAAGAAAATACAGAAAAATCCCCTACTTTAATTAAGACTCAATTAAGTGAAATTGGTTCCTCTTTAAATATTAAAAAACATAATATATATTTAAATGATAATTATATTGAATCAAATTTAATTGATGGTGAACAAGTTATTACAGTTTTAATAGTAGGAGTGATTATTCTTTTTTCTAGTTTGTTTGTTATTTATAGTATTTTTTATATTTCAGTTGTTAATTCAGTTCAAATGTATGCAAAGTTGAAAGTACTTGGTATGACTTCTTTTCAGTTGAAGAAGTTTATTTACCTACAAGGAAATATTTTATCTATTATTTTTATTCCAATAGGCATTATATCTTCCTGCATAATTACATATATAATTCAGCCTTTAGCATGGCAAATGACTACTGACTTATTTATTATTCTAGTATTATCAATAGTAATATTTTTGACTGTAAGAATTTCTTTAAATAAGCCAGCTAGAATTATTTCAAAAACTTCCGCTATTGAAGCTATGCAATACACAGAAATTAAATTTAGAAATAAAATTAAAACACTTAATTATATAAATATTAAAAATTTAGCACTAAAAAATATTGAGGTAAATAGAAAGAAAAATTTAATAGCATTGATTTCATTGAGTATTAGTGGAATATTATTTATTTCAATTGCTAGTCTTTCTAATTCTATAGATTTTAATAAACAGATGTCTCAGACATTCGTTTATAATGAAAATTATATTATTGGAAATAAAATTGACAATTTGTATGAACGAATTACACAAATTCAGCAAAATAATCCATTTACAAACACTCTTAGAAATGAAATCAAATCAATTTATGGAGTACAAAAAGTAATTGAATCTAAAGGAATAAAATGTGAAGTTATATACCCTTCTATTAAGGATAAAGATGGAAGTAACGTAACAACTTTGATTGAAAGTGTCACACCAGAGCTTGCAAAATCATTCCAAAAGTATATTGTAAATGGTAAAGTTGACTATAAGCAATTGGATTCAAACAGCTTGATTGTAAATAAATATAGGACAAAATCTTATGGAGTTGATTTGAAAATTGGAAATACAATTACATTTAATATATTTAGTGGAAATGACATCATCAAAAAACAAATGAAAATAGTTGGAATAATTGATAATTCAAATACAGGATGCATGTTCTTTACTTCAGACAAGGCTTTAGATAAAATAACACCATATAATACAAATTTACATTTTTCAATTTTATCCGATAAAAAGTATTCAAAAGAAGTTGAAGAAAAACTATTAAATATTATTCAAAATAATTCAAATTTAATCCTTTATTCATATGATAGCGATTATAAAATGCTAACTAGAGCTTTTAAGTATATGATTATAGCTGCATATGTATTTGTTGGTTTAATTTCCTGTTTTGGTATCCTTAATATGACAAATATCCTTGTAAATAGTGTATTAACTAGAAAAAAAGAGTTTGCCTTACTTCAGGCGGTTGGAATGACAAAAAAACAGTTGCGCAAAATGCTCTATCGAGAAGGTTTAAATTTGAGTATTAAAGCTGTATTTGTATCAATTACATTGGGTTATTGTGGTTCAAAATTACTCTGCTTTTTTATAAAAGATGTTGTTAGATTAGACTTCATTAATTTCAATTTCTCTATACTTTCTATTTTAATTTTTTCATTTATATTAATAGGCATGCAAATATTAATAATTGAATTCCTTATAAGAAATCTAGAAAAACAATCAATTACAAAACGTTTACGCTCTCAATAAAAATATATATAAAAATAGCTACTTTTATACTACACTCAACATAGATTTTCAAGATTTAGAGGGTCTGAAAACTTTGATTTTACGACCCTCTGTTTGTTTTTTAACTTCTATTATTTATTTTCTAAATATATCAATCGCATGACTCGTAACACCTATTAAATCTTCGCGTTCACAAGTAGCAAAGTGATATTTCAAATATAACTCAAATTCTTCATCATCCATAGCATCGACTGCTTCACGCATACATAGGGCTAAACCATCCGATGCGACGTAATGCAGTCTTGTTACAGGAAAAACAGACATCAAATCGTCAATGTTTTCTTTACGGACAAGTTCAAACAAATCCTTAGGACCTGACTTGGTAGCAAATGTTTGTGGGTCAATCAAGCCCTTTTCAATATATTCAGCTACATTGATATTTCCTCGGTTGAACCCTTCATCAATAAGGCAGCCATCAGATATAACATATGCAGCAAAAATCACACCACCATGTTTTGTTACACGAATAGCCTCATGTAGAGCTTGTTGTTTATCCTCTTTGCTATAAAGATGATACAACGGACCTAATAACAATGTAATGTCATATTCATTATCTGAGAAAGCAGACAAATCCATAGCATTACCTTGAGTAATAGTTATATTTTCATTTGATTGAATATTTTTACGGAAAATTTCTATGTTATGTTCGACCAATTCGACTGCATCGACGTCATATCCCTGACGTGCCAGCGTGTGAGAATATCGACCAGTTGCAGCACCAATTTCAAGCACACGGTCGCTAGGTTTTATGTACTTTTCAATGTAATGCATAGTGGTTAGGAATTCAACTGTTCCATGCTTTAATGCCAACCGACTATCTTCGTCGTAATTATTGTAAAAATCAATTAAGTATTGGTTTGTTTTCATATTGCACCCCCTTCTGTATTAGTTAGTAAACATCAAATAGATAAATTCCAATCCTTTTTTTCTTGTTTTATAAAAGCTGATAATATATTTTTCAACATTTTTTCGGCACTATTTCTATCTAATGTCAATTTTTTCGTTGCTGTTAAGACAGCTATGCCATGAGTATAAAGAAATAAATCTAAAAATATGACTTTTGCACATTCTAACTCTATTCCAATACTTTCAGAAAAAAGCCTTGCCTTTTTTTCATTATCAATTTCTTTGTAGAAATCATTTGGCTCTTCCATCATCAAATCTAAATCGTTTATAAACAACAACTTAAATAAATGTGTTTCTTCTTGAGCAAATTCAATGTATGAAAGTGGAAGTAATAAATATTGACTGACATTTTCAGAATTATGATAATTAATAACATACTGATTATAGTATTCATATGCAAAAGCAAGAAATTCACCTTTTAATTCATCCATATTTTCATAGCAAGTAAAAATTGGTCGAGTGGAACATTGTAATTTACTTGCGATACTCCTTGCATTTACAGTTTCAAATCCTGTTTCTCTTGTAATATCCAAGACAATATTCAAAATCATTTCTTTCGTTATTTTTGCTTTAGGTGGCATATAAATTCACTTCTCCATTAAATTTTTATAAAATACATACGTTATATAACAATTGTTGCACATTAAAAAAATTATGTCAAGAAATAGTTTTGCATTTTTTATCATTCCTGAAGCTGACAAATAAAATATGAGTTGCAATTAATCTATTAATAGACGATTGCAACTCATATTTTACTTTAAATACTTTTCTTTTTACATGATATTTCATATACATAATCTTCTGATGAATTAATATCACTTTCTTTTGAATTAATATTACTTTCTTTTCTTTTTTTAGAATCAATTAAGACAAAATATAGTATAAAACCTACAACAAGTCCCCAGGTTCCACCTTTAGCAGCAATCACGCCACCCATCAGCCCAATTAATCCTCTCTCTACGCCAGTATCACATAGTTCCATTGATAGTTTAGTACATAAGTAACCTTGAACTAAAAGTGTCACTGATAATGCTAATGGTATAAGAGGCGTAGCTATTTGGGCAATTGGATAAAAGCAGATAAAAATAGCTGAAACCCATACTAACGTACCCATACCACTAAAAATAGACTGCATTGCTTCCTTTCCAACCTTATATCTTTGAGCAACACTTCCAGTAAGAGTTGCAGCTAATGGACCACACATAGCTATATATGGAGAAATAACTGCCATAACAATATTTCTTATCCCACTTATAATATTAGACCTATTAGAATTAAAATCAATATACTCATCTGTTCTGTTTTTACTTTCAGAAAGAACTAAATTTTCACCTGTTATAAAATCACCAAATGCAATTATGTATATCATGAAAGCCATTGGCAATCCTTGTATAAATAATATTAGACTTGGAAAACCTATTCCAAAAGGAGATACTGTATCTATTAATTTTTGAAAATCCATTATATAAATAATATTTTCAAAATTAAAGCTAGGAATTCCTATTTCTTTACTAAATATTCCTATAATTAAACTCACTAAAATAGCTGGAACTACTCCATATTGACCTAATCGAAATAAAAACTTATTCTTTACTTTTAGAGCATCGAATTTTTCAGAAAACATTACAAAGCAAGCAACTAAAATCCCAACTGTTATAGATATTGGATAAGATTCAAATCTGCCTTTAGGACTAAATTCTGCTATTACAGTTGATATACCAACTCCCATAAGTATTCCACCTTTGATGGAATTTGGGATTCTATTTACTAGTTTTCCAGCTATACCTGTTATACCCATTAAAATAAATATAATTCCTAAATCTATTTGTAAAGCTGTTAATGCTTGTATTCTTTCAATACCAATATTGAACTTTAACAAATATGCAGTTGTAAGAGTTATAGAAGCTGTAATCCAGCCAGGAACTACTGGGTCTCCCATAAAAACATGCAGGCAATACAATATTGAGTTAATGATAGCCATACTCCATGCTACTTCATAGGGTAATCCTAATATTTGCGTGCTAAGTCCAATAGTTCCTAAGCTTGTCATACTTGATATTATGCCTTGAATAGCTTCCGGTTTCTCAAATCTGTAATGTATAAATGGAATTCGTATCTTAAACATTCCAAATTTTATGTGAGGCTGTTCACTTCTAGTGAGTCTTTCCATAATTTCACTCCACCTTTCAATAACTCTTATTAATTGTTTATAAATTATCAATCTTGTTAAAACTAGTATATAACATATAAATTACATAAACAATAAATTAAAATTGTAAAATTGATAGATTTTGTGCATATATAGAAAGATATATCCATTTTTATTTTTTTATATCGATTGATAAAGGTTCTTTATAAAATTCAATAGTTCTTTTCCATGATTCAAACTGTCCTTTTGCATTACCTTTTACAGTTCCTCCTGAAGAAAATATTCCTCCAGCCATATTCATAGATAAAGTTTCACTTAGAGGTACAATATATGGAATTGGTAAAGGATGTCCCATCTTATCATATGTTAATAGTTCCACATTATATTGGTAGTTATTTCTTTTAAGTTTTTCTATGATTTCTACACAACCATCATAACTATTCCAAATATTATCTTCTTTTCCAGCAATCATAAGAATGTCAGCTTCAGAATTTTCTACTTTTATCCTAGCCTCTTCTTTATTGTCTGCCCTTTCAATACTTTTCTTATAAGTACTGGCAAATCCAAATGGAATTCCTTTTTCTATATCTTTTTTCTGGTCTTCAAAGAATATATTATTGTCTACCTTGATATATGGAAGTGGCTTACCTTTATATGACCATGATGAAGTATCTTTTCCATTCATTTGTCCATCAAGTGCTTGAAAACAATACGCATGAGGCTGTGATACTACTACTTTTTTAATTTGTTTATATCTTGAAGCAAGTAAAAGTGCTAACTCACCACCTTTTGATGTCCCATGTACAAATATTTCTTTAGTATTAGTGATTTCATCTTCACTAATCCATTTAAATATTTTTTCAAAGTATTCTAATGGTACTTCTTCTAACTTACTTGGCAATCCTTCTAGAGCAAAATAAGCAACTGCTAGTACATTGAACCCTCTAGATGCAAGTGGAGCTGCCAGGAGTTCTAAAGCATCTAAATTTCCATCAGAACCCCCTAAAACTAAAATTGTTTTATTACTAGAGTTTTGTTTATAAAATAATTTTCCTATAAATTCATCAGATATATCTTTTGTGATAATATCTTCTGTTTTGAACAATCTCTTCAACTTAACTTCTTTTCTTTCAATATCAGATTCAAATATCATATTCATGATTATTGGTTTATCAATAGATATATTTTCTGCAAAATTTTCACCTTCAGTTTTTGACTTTTTCAGAGAATAAATTAACCCCATGCAGTCAGTAGTTTTATAAGTCCCTTCTACAGGTTCAATTGAATCTAAATCCACTTCTCCTTTTTCATTTGAATAAAATACCCCATAAGATGAGAATTCCTCTCCTTTACACCATGGAAATTCCATTTTCATAGATACTCTTAATTTACTATTTGGAATTAAGCCTGAAACTATAACTTTAATTTTATCATCTACAAGTGATTCTGCATTGTATATATTTACTTTCATAATTGATTCCTCCATGTAATAATTATTGCTCATGATTTATATATTTGAAATAGCTTTCTTCAGCAAGCTATGAATAATCCAAATATAAGACATCATGTTGACTATTTCATTATATCAACTCGAATCAATTTAGTCAATATATTGTCTTTTCTATTTACTTAAAATTATTTTAATAATATGAGCTATTCGTAATTTAAAATTTTGCTTATATTGAGTGATAGAAAAAATAAAACCACTCCTTTAAAGAAATGGTTTTATCTAGAAAATATAAATTATTTTTTAGTAAGCTTAATAAGTATTTTTTATTTAAAATTTTAGTACAAACATGTATTTCTTTATTTATAAATTTTACAAAATTTATGCATTGGCAAAAGTGTATATGGCATTAACCCTTGCTATATATAGATTTTCATCACTACAACCAATATATTTAGCATACTTTTCAATCTTCTCTCTTGCATTTTCAGCATCACTTTCATCGCTCTCTACTAGTTCATTTATATAAAGGTCCATTAAAGAAGCCTTATATTCTTTTATATTATATCCTAAAAATTCAGTTAATCTTTCAATCTCCTTACTAAAATCTCCATCTTCCTTTACCAAAAACTCGTATACATCTTCTCTATATGGATTTAATGTTATTATTTGTTTTACAACCTTACACTCATCTGCTTTTCCAATAAAACCATCTTTGTAATTATTAAACAAGGCATTAGATTTTTTTATAGATTCTTCATCAATATAAGAATGGACTTCACTGACTCTATTTTCTATAAGCGCATCTATTACAGCATAATGAATTTTGAAACAATCATTATACAAATAATTGCTCATTTTTTTTACTGTAGATTCTATTTCTAAAAAATTTGCATGATTATTTTTTTTATTCTTATTTGGTATGATAAAAGTTTTATTTAAGTTATTAAAAAGCCTTTTAAAATCTAAATATTTTTCACAATAAACACTTTTAAAGGTATCAATATCTATAGTTATAATTCCAAAACTCACTATAGTCTCGATTCCTTTCTTAAAAGATTCCTCTATATATTTTTCTCCTAGATTTAGACCTCTATCTGATATTTGTTTTAGATTTTGAAAATTATTTAAACAATCTCTCTCAAAGTTTTTAGAAATTTCTAAAGCATACAATTTAAAAATTTTTCTTATCTTATTATAATTATTTTTTGTATCATCAAACCTGATAATAGCTCCATTTACATCAAATGTAATCATTGAGTTTTAACCTCCCCCATTAGTTTCATCAATAAAATAAATTTAATATAAACTTTATAATCATAATATTAAACTTATTTCTACTATAATTATTAATTTGATGATGAAAGCCATTTTCCTTCTAAATAAAAAATTTGTCTAAAGTTTTTAAAAAAATTAGACAAACTTTAAGTTTTTAATCTCTAAATTACTCCAAATACACCAAATAATATTGGTATAAATATGGCTGGTAATAGATTTGCTACTTTTATATTTGTTAGCTTAAGTACATTTAAACCAAGTCCTATAATTAATAAACTTCCTGCAGCTGTCATTTCTGTAACTACAGGGTCACTTAAAAATCCATTTAAAAATGATGCCCCTAAACATATAATACCTTCATATAAAAATACAGATACAGCAGAAAACATTACACCTATACCTAAAGAAGCTGTAAATATAACAGAAGCTATCCCATCTATTACTGATTTTACAAATAAAGTATCATGGCTTCCTGTAAGTCCACTTTCTAACGAACCAACTACTGCCATAGCCCCTATACAAAATAACAAACTAGATGATATAAAACCTTCAGCAATAGAATCCTTTTTATTGCCTTTAGAAAACCTACTCTGCAAAAATGCCCCTAATTTATTTACCCATTTATCAATATCTATTAACTCTCCTATTAAAGCTCCTAAAGCTATAGATATTATTGTCACTAGTGTATTCTTTCCTTCTAGTGCTCCTGATATCCCTATATATAATACACATAGGGCAATTCCGTTCATTATAGTATCACTTACTCTTTGAGGTAAGCCACCTTTGATTATAAGACCTACTATACACCCACCTGCGATTGCTAGACTATTTGCTATTACTCCAAACATTTTTTCTCCCCTCGATTAGTTAATTAAATTTTGCTTAAGTTCATTAAAAACTTAAATGTCAATGATTTGTAGTGGATATTCCAAATATTCCAAAAATTTTTCAAATCCTTTTTTTGATATATTTACAGTTTTAGTATTTATATTTGGATGAAAATTTAAATACTCTTCTTTAATTACATCCTCATCTATGTAAAGCTCTACTTTTCTTTCTGTATCATTCACCAATGAAAAAGGATTTACACTTCCAGGAAGAAGTTTAAGTACATTGTATAATCTTTCAGGCGAAGCAAATGATAACCTAGAACTTCCTATTTTTTCTTTAACTGAATTTAAATCAACATGTTTATCCCCTCTAACTACAATTAGATAGTATTTGTTTCCTTTAGCATTTCTTAAAAATAAATTTTTACACTGACATCCTTTTGTTATATCATTTAAAATTACTAACTGCTCTGCTGTATATACAGCTTCATGTTCTACTACCTCATATTTAATATTTAACTTATCTAAAATATTGTATATTTTAGTTTCATTTAAATTTACTTCAGTTGCATCTGATAATTCTGTTATTTTATCTTTTACATCACTCATCATGCTATATTCTCCTTTAATACTTTGTATATTACACTTCTCCTGTTTTATAGTAAATATTATTCTACTATGGCTATTACTCTTACTGGAGCACCATCAGCGTCATTATACTTAAATGGAGCTGCTATAAATAGAAATCTTTCTGGCACAGCTTCTAAATTTGTAAGATTCTCTATTATTATTTTACCTTTTTCAAACAAAATGTGATGTACCTTAAAAGCTGATGTGTCGTATCTATCTACAGATAACATATCAATTCCTATTCCCTTTAGATTACTATCAGCTATATAGTTTGCAGCCTCTTCTGTTAATGTAGGATAACCTACATAATATTGCTTTTTATCCCAAAACTTTGACCAACCTGATTTAAATATTATAAACTCACTACTTTTTATTTCATCTTCATATTTTTTTAGATATTCTAATTCTATGTTTTTGCTTCCTTGCTCAAGTTCTAATACATAAGCCTTACCGACAAAATTTTCTATATCCAATGTATCTAAGGATTCACCTTTAGTATACATATGTTTTGGTGAATCCATATGAGTTCCATTGTGAGAAAATACACTGATTAATGTTTCTTGATATCCATTTTCTTCAATAATAGCTACTTTTTTTATATCTGGTCTATTAGTCTCTGCATATACAGGCATATCATTATGTGTCACATGAGTTAAATCAAAAACCTTCATTTTTTATACCCCCTATGTTTTATTTTCTATTATATACCTAAATTCACTTTATTTCTATTGGATTTTATCCTATTATTGCCAAATTAGTATATACTTTTTATAAAATTTAATGGATTCATAGAAAAATCTTGAAAAGAATTATCAGTAAATATAACATCTTCTCCTAAAAAACGCTTATATCTTCTTTCTTCTTTTTTTAAAGTAATCCTTTGTTTTTGTGAATGATTATTAAACACCATTATTTTAAGAGGTGTTTTTCCACCATTTGTTTGTACTCTTTTTAACATATATTTTATATGCATATCAGCCTCTGGAAATGAATACCCACAAAATACCAGAAGGTCAGCCTCTCTCAAAGTTTTTTCTGTCTCATTCCAAACATTACTTAAAAATATATTTGACATATTCTTAAAATATGTTGGTGGAACTATGATTGGTTCTGTCAGTTCTCCACACTCCAAACATTTTGTTTCTGAACTATTTTCAATTAGTTTCATAACACCACCTTCATGTGGTGTAAGAGTTAAACTGTTGCAAATAGGACAGTAAAGCCAGTTCAATGAACCATGTATCTTATAGAGTTTAATTAATGGTTCTTTTGGTTTTCTCCAGTTTAATTCTTCCTTAAAATTAGTAAATTCTACACCATAATCAAGCATAATAGGCAAATCATTTTTATCTCTTAAGCCAGTAACTGTATTGTCTATATGTATATCATAATTTGCACTAATAAAAGTTGTATCAAGGAGTAAATCATTTTGTAAAAGATTTTCAACTAAAAGTTTGTGATATTTATTATCTGTTCTAGGTGTATTATGAATTGCTTCAGCCATCAATAGTATTAAATACTGTCTTAAAAAACGTATACTATCACTTCTATTATTTAAATTTTCAAGTCCAAAATTTCTAAAGGCTTCTCTTCTTTGTTCTGCTAAATCTAAAAGCCCTAAAACTTCTTCAAATGTTGGAAAATTTGCATTATCTAGATTATCTTTTCTTATGTCAATATTAAACATTTGTTTAAAAAAGGCATACAATTCTCTATTCATATCAGTATCATAATTTTTAGGTTTTAATTTCTTAAAGTATTCACTAAATAATTCATTTTGAATGGGTAAATTTTCTGCAGCTGAAGCTCCTGCTCCCAAAAATATAGCTATTTTCATATAATTCCTCCTATATAAACATTACTATTATTTTTTATATCTATTAAATATTTATCTTATTAACTTATTTAATAATACAACAATAAAGCTGTCTTTTACTAGAAAAAATCCTATTACAAGACAGCTTTATATTTATATTTAAATCTTTAATAATTCATAAATAGAAAGAGCATATATTTGAGCAGCTTTTACAATATCCTCTACTATCAAATGTTCATTAGCTTGATGCTCAGTTTCTGGTTTCCCTGGGAAAATAGCTCCAAAGGCAACACAATTGTCTAAAGCTCTTGCATAAGTTGCTCCTCCAGATGAAAGAGGTGTTCCATCAAGACCAGTTTCCTCTTCATATACTTTTCTCAATGTTTTAACAAGAAGTGTATCTTCTGGAACATAAATTGAATCTAAGAAATCATATTCTTTATAATCTAAATTATATTTATCTGTTATTTTCTTTAGTTCTTTTACAAAATCATCTTTTTTATATGTTACAGGAATTCTTACATCAATTCCAGCAAATTCTTTTTTACTATCAATAGTTACTTTACCTATATTTACTGTTAATTTTCCTGATACATCATCCTTGCAATTAGGAACTATATTGTTTCCATTAGCATCTTCACCAATAACTTCTGCTAAAAACTTAATTATATTAGAATCTATTCCTATATTATTAAGAGCTATACAAAGTCTAGCTACTGCATTTATACCAGTATCACTAGCTGCTGAATGAACACTTTTTCCTATTATACATATTTTATTGCCTTCAACAGTGTATTCAAAACCTAATTTATCTAATTCTTTTTTTAACTTATCAGAATATTTTCCAATATAAACTGCTTTTCCTGGAACTGCATTTAAAGCCTTCCCAACTGATAATTCTATATCACTTTTACTCTCACATGTTAAATGAACTTGTAAAAGACCTTTTTCTGCATTTGTTATTGGAAATCTAGAATCAGGAGTAAATCCATAGTCTGGTACTTCTTCATTATTTTCTTTGTATTTATTTATACATCTCCAAAGATTTTCTTCATCAGCTCCAAAAATGAATCTTATTCTCTTATTTAAATCTATATTTAAATCCATAAGAGCTTTTACTGCATAAATTGCTGATATTGTAGGTCCTTTATCATCTTGTGTTCCTCTTCCATATAACTTACCATCTTCTAAAACACCTTCAAATGGAGGATAATTCCAGCTTTCTAAGTCACCTTCTGGAACTACATCAACATGACCAAGTATACCTATCATTTTTTCACCTTGTCCTATTTCTGCATAGCCATAATATCCATCTTTATATACTGTTTTAAACCCTAAAGATTTACATAAGTCTAAAATACCTCTTAAAGCCTTATCTATATTTTCTCCAAATGGGAAATTTTTAGTTGGCTCAGATATAACACTAGGTATTTTTACACTTTCTTGTATTGAAGAAATCATTTCATCTTGTAGAGAACTTACCTTTTCTTTAATTTGTTCTTTCATAATTATCACCCTTCAATTCTCATCATAATATACTAGTAAATATTTTGACCTTTTAAAAGAAAAATATGCTTACTTTTTTAGTTTTTTTATAAATTCAATTGCTTTTAAAGTACCCATTTTAGAGTGGTCAAATGTAAGCCCTCCTTGGAAGTAAACATTATAAGGAGGTCTTATTGGAGCATCTGCACTTAGTTCTATAGAAGAACCTTGTATAAATGCTCCTGCTGCCATTATAACTTCACTTTCATATCCAGGCATATCCCAAGGTACAGGTTTAACATAAGAATCAACTGGAGCAGCTTCTTGTATTCCTTGGCAAAAACTTATGACTTCATCAGCATTATTAAGTCTAATACACTGAATAATATCACTTCTTAAATCATCATGTTTTGGCAATACATCATATCCTAATTTTTCAAAAGCTCTTGAACAAAATATAGCTCCCATTACAGCTTGAGATACTACATATGGTGCTAGGAAAAATCCTTGAAGAACATTTCTAGTAGTTCCAAAAGTAAGACCACATTCTTTACCTATTCCAGGAGAAGTCATTCTATATGATATAAGCTCAATTAAATCTTTTCTACCAGCTATATACCCACCTGTTAATGCAAGTCCACCTCCAGGATTTTTTATTAGAGAACCAGCCATAACATCTGCTCCAACATCAGTTGGCTCTTTAGTATCTAGAAACTCACCATAACAGTTATCAACCATTACTATAACTTCTGGTTTAACAGATTTTATTACATCAATGGCTTCTTTTATATCACTAATTGAAAGTGATTTTCTCCAAGAATACCCTTTTGACCTTTGTATCATAACAAGTTTAGTTTTATCATTTATTTTTCTTTTAATTCCTTCTAAATCTAAATTTCCATCTTCTAAAAAATCTACATCATCATATGTAACACCATATTCTTTTAAAGAGCCTTTTTCTTCTCTTATACCTATAACACCCTCTAAAGTATCGTATGGTCTTCCAGTAACAGATAGAATTTCATCTCCTGGTCTGACTATTCCTTGTATACATAAAGTGAGTGCGTGTGTTCCATTTACAATTATTGGTCTTACAAGAGCATCTTCTGTATTAAAAACTTTTGAATAAATTTCCTCTATTTTTTCACGTCCAATATCATTATATCCATATCCTGTAGTCCAATTAAAATGCATGTCACTTAATTTAGATTCTTGCATAGCTTTTAAAACTTTATATTGATTGTATTCTCTTATTTCTTTTATTTCCTCAAACTTATATTTTATATCTTCCATTATTTCTTGTGATAATTTAAAAGTATCATCATCTATCCCATAGTAACCTTTCAATAATTCTTTTGTCTCATTAAGCATTTTATCACCTGTCTCTTTGTTATTTTATTTAAACATATCAAAGGAGACTATTTTACTAAAACAAATAAATTGTAGTTTATAAGTTAGCATAAGTCTCCTTTTAATTATCTTAAATTAAATTAGTTATCTATTGTTATTGTTGTTATTATTTTGATTTTGATTAGTTAAATTAATATATTTACCAGGTTGTATAGTCGAAACAGCATGTTTATAAATCATGTTTTGTTGTCTATTGTCCCCTTCTATCAATATTATATAACTGTCAAATCCTTTTACAAGCCCTTTGACTTGAACTCCATTGACTAAATATATAGTAACAGGTATCCTTTCTTTCCTAGCATTATTTAAAAACAAATCTTGTAAATTTAAAACTGTATTTTTCATTAGATTTGTACCCTCCCAAGATTAAATTGAACATCTAAAATATTCCTATCTTATATTCTATATAAGTTATGATAAATTTTCAATATGAAGTTGTATACTTAAAAATTTATATATATTATTTTATAGAATTTTTAATATATATAATTATTTCATTTTTTAATAAATCTATATCTTCATATTTATCCAAATCAAACCATTTTGCTGTTTCATATCTTTTAAACCAAGTTATCTGACGTTTTGCATACCTTCTAGAATCCCTTTTTATTATTTCAATGGCCTCTTCATATGTATATTCTCCATCTAGATACTTCAACATCTCTTTGTATCCTATACCTTGCATTGATATCATATCTTTTTTAAATCCCATATTTAGGAGTTTTTTAACTTCTTCAACCAAACCACTCTCTATCATGATATCGACTCTCATATTTATTCTTTCATACAAATGCTCTCTATCTCTATTCAAAACTATTATTATAGGTTGATAATCGTCATTAAATTTTAAGTCACTTGAAAAATCATTCATTTTATTACCACTTAAACAAACTTCAAGTGCTCTTATAACTCTCTTTGTATTGTTTTTATGAATTCTATCAGCAGCTTCTTCATCAAGTAATTTTAATCTATCATGCATGTAATCTATTCCATTCTCAAGAAGTTGTTTTTGAAGTTCTTTTCTTAATTCATTATTAGCATCAGATTTTGCAAAATCCATATTGTATATTAAAGAATTGAGATAAAGACCTGTTCCTCCAGTCACTAAAACACACTTTCCCTTTTGATTTATTTCAGATATATATTTTTTTGCCCTTTGTTGAAATTCTGAAACTGAAAATGGATAGTCAGGTTTAACCTCATCTATAAGATAATGCTTTACTCCTTGCATTTCCTCAGATGTAACTTTTGCACTTCCAATATCCATATATTTATATATTTGCATAGAATCTGCTGAAATTATCTCTGCATCCATATCTTTTGCTAACTTTATTGACAAATCAGTCTTTCCAACAGCAGTTGGACCTGTAAGTATTATAAGTGGTATTTTTTTCATAACATTCCTTTCCATATATTTTAAATATCCAAAATATTTTACATAATTCTTTTAAACATTTTTTCTATTTCGGTCTTAGAAATTTCAACCATTATAGGTCTGCCATGAGGACAAGTAAATGGATTCTCACAATTTTCTAATTGTTCCAATAAGCTTTTTATCTCAATATCATATATTTTATCATTTGCTTTTATAGCAGACCTACATGCCATAGATGCAAATCTCTCACCTTTTAAATCATAATTACTTGTAATCTCATCTATATTATCAATTATTTGAAGTATAAACTTTTCAGTTTCTGGAATTCCAAATATAGTTGGAACACATCTTATCATTACATGATTGTTGCCAAAAACTTCTAATTCGAAACCAAATTTCATAAATAATTCTAAATTATTTTCAATTTGAAGCATATCTACATTTGATACTTCAAGAATTACTGGGTCTAAAAGTATTTGCATATTGATATCTTGTCTATAGAACTTATCCATATATCTCTCATACAAAACTCTTTCATGTGCAGCATGTTGGTCTAACAAATACATAGAATCATCTTTACTTAGAATTATATAAGTATTAAATACGACTCCAATTACAGAATATCCATATAAAGAAAATCTTTGTTTTGAATTAGTTAAATATTCCTCTTGGCTGTCTTTAATACTTTTTTCTAAATAATTACTATCTTCATTTTTAGAACTATCAATTTGTTTAGGCCTATCAACTTGAAATTCTTCTTGTATATTGTCATTTACAACCTCTTCTTCTAAAGAGCCAGTATTTTTTAATTCATTTTCTATATTTGCATTTAAAACTTCGCTTACAGAAAGAAATTCGTCTATTGGTTTTTCACTTGATAAACTTACAACTTCAATGAATTCATCTTTCTCTTTAGTTGTATTATTATTTTTTGAATTAGCTTCAATGAAGTTCTTATTTTTAAATTCATAATCTGTACTTTTTTCTCTACTATTGATAGCAATTCGAGGCTGCGTTTTTTTATCATTATATGTAGCATACTTTCCAATAAGATTAGAATGTATTAATTTAACTTTTAAAAAATCTCTTAGCTCTATATACACTTCTTGTTCTTTTTCAAATTTAACTTCAAGCTTATTAGGATGTATATTTACATCAATACCTGCTGGGTCTACTTCTATATTTAAAAAACAAACAGCATGCTTACCTATTGGAATTATAGACTTATAACTTTCAGTTATTGCATCTATAATTATTTTACTTTTTACAAATCTTTTATTTATATAGATATGTTGCAAGTTTTTATTGGAACGATAGATGTTATTATTTCCTATATATCCATCAATTTTAAAGTGATTGCATTTAAATTCTATATTTATTAGGTTTTCCGTTATTTCTTTTCCATATATACTCCTAATAGTATTTATGAGCTTTCCATCACCTGGTGTATTTAACATTTGTTTATTATTATTTGTATATTTAAATTGGATATTAGGATTGCCTATTGCAAGCTTATTTATCAAATCACTTATGTTTATGGTTTCAGCATGGGTAGATTTCAAAAATTTCTGTCTTGCTGGTGTATTAAAGAAAATCTCTTTTATAATGATTGTTGTACCATTAGTGGAACCAATTGGCTCCTTTGAAACTATTTTTCCACCTTCTACAAATATTTTAGTTCCAACCATTTCATCTTTGGTTTTAGTAATCATTTCTAATTTTGATATAGCTGAAATAGATGCTAATGCTTCTCCTCTAAATCCAAGAGAGTACAAATCATATAAATCATCAATTTTTTTAATTTTACTAGTAGCATGTCTTAAAAATGATTTCTCAACTTCGCTTGAAGGTATTCCTATTCCATTATCTGTGATTTTAATTAAGGTTTTTCCTCCATCAATGATATCTATAGAAATCTTATTTGCACCTGCATCAATAGAATTCTCAATTAATTCTTTTAATGCAGAAGACGGTCTTTCTACTACTTCTCCTGCTGCTATTTTATTTATAGTCAAATCATCTAGGATGTTAATTATATTTTTCATTTTTACACCTCTAAGATTTTATTTCTTTTGCTTTTTTTTGAAGACTGTAAAGAGAATTTATAGCATCTAATGGAGTCATATTTAAAATATCTAAGTTTAAAATTTCTTCTGACAATATATCTCTCTTTACACTATCAAAAGATATTTGAGTTAGTGCTAATTCCTTTACAAAATCTTCTTTATCAATTTCTTCTTTACTATCCTTTTTCTTCATTGAAATAACTTCATCGTTTAACGTTTTAAACTTAGAATTTAGTTTATCATAATCCTTTTTCATGTGTTTATAATCTTTTACTATAAGCTCATGCTCTATTTTTAGAGATTCGTATTTATTTTTAAAATTGCTCTGATTTACCTTAAGTAGTTCTTCATCTAAATCATTATTAATCACAATAGTTTTTTCTTTATCTCCATTTATTGCTACACTGTTATAAACATGATTTTTTTCTAAATCCTTAAGTATATATTTTGCTCTATCTATGACTTCATCTGGCAATTTAGCTAATTTAGCAACATAGATTCCATAACTCTTATCTGCACCTTGAGGAATTATTTTTCTTAAAAATATTATTCCCTCTCCATCTTCTTTAACTGCTATTGAATAATTTTTAACCTCTTTAAATTCTTCTTCTAAATCAGTAAGTTCATGATAATGTGTTGCAAATAGTGTCTTACATCTAATATTCTTTTGAATATATTCTACTATTGACCATGCTAAACTTATACCATCATAAGTACTAGTTCCACGTCCTATTTCATCTAAAATAACTAAGCTTCTTTCAGTAGCATTTTTTAATATAAGAGATACCTCATTCATCTCTACCATAAAAGTAGATTGTCCTTGAGATAAATCATCACTAGCCCCTACTCTTGTAAATATTCTATCTAATATCGGTACATTAGCATATTCTGCTGGAACAAAAGAACCTATATGTGCCATAAGTGCTATTATAGCAGTTTGTCTCATATATGTTGACTTACCAGACATATTAGGTCCAGTTATTATGTTAATGATGTTTTCTCCACGATTTAAATATGTATCATTTGGAACAAAATTTTCTTCACCTACTATATTTTCAACAACTGGATGTCTACCATTTCTTATATCGAGTTTATTATTTTCGTTTATCTGTGGTTTTATATAGTTGTTTATGTGAGCAACTGTTGCCAAAGATACAAAAACGTCTATATTAGCTATAATCTTAGCTACTTTTTGTATTCTGTCTATATTTTTATATATAGTATCTCTTATACTTACAAATATCTCATATTCTAGAGATTTAATTTTCTCTTCAGCATGTAGTATCTTTTCTTCTATTTCTTTTAACTCTGGAGTTATATATCTTTCTGCATTACTAAGTGTCTGCTTTCTTATATATGTCTCATCTAGTTTTGCTTGTTTAAAGTTAGCCTTTGTTATTTCTATATAATATCCAAATACTTTATTAAATCCTATTTTTAATGATTTAACTCCTGTCTTTTCTCTTTCTCTATTTTCTATTTCTTTTATAAGAAAAGCACCATTTTTAGAAATATCCCTCAATTCTTTAAGTTCATCACTAAAATCAGATTTAATTATATTCCCATCTTTTATAGTTATTGTAGGGTCTTCCAAAATGGCTTCATCTATTAAACTGTATATATCGTCCAACTTGTCCATTTCTGATACATACTCTTTTAATCTATTTGCATTTGATAAGTCTATTGTGTCTTTTAGATTTGGTAATTTTTCTACTGAATTTTTTAAGTGAACTAATTCTTTTGGTGTTACTCTTTCAAATGCTATTTTCCCACATATTCTTTCTATATCATATATATTTTTAAGTATATCATTTAAATCTTCTCTTAGTATAAAATCATCTTTTATTTCTTCTATTACATTTAATCTATTTTCAATTTTAGGTTTATTTATCAGAGGCTCTTCTACATATTTTCTTAGAAGTCTTCCTCCCATTGCAGTAGATGTTTTGTCTAAAACATGTAATAGTGAACCTTTCTTTTTATTTCCTCTTATAGTCTGAGTAAGTTCTAAATTAGTTCTAGTAAACATATCTAAGACCATATACTCTGATGAATTGTATATATTTATATTATTAATATTGGATGTTATCTGCTTTTGAGTGTTATATATATAGTTTAGAAGAATTGATAAACTAGATTTTATAAGACCCTTATCATCAAACTTTAATTTTTGTAGATAAACCTCTGGAAAATACTCTTTTAATATATTTATATCTAAATAGTTGTCGCTAAAACTTTCATTTATGTATATGTTGCTTACAGTAGCTATATCTCTAAGTTTTTCTATAAAATTCAAATCATTTATAATTATTTCTGTAGGATGAATTTTTGCAATTTCTTCTATTACTTTATCTTCATTCAGACAAGTTGCATTAGCTTCTCCTGTACTTATATCTACATAAGTTAAACCTATATTGGCGTCATCTTTATATAAAGATAATAAATAATTATTCTTTTTATTTTCAAGTAAATTTCCATCTAGAACTGTTCCAGGAGTAATAACTCTTATTACCTCTCTCCTAACAATTCCTTTTGCAGTAGATGGGTCTTCCATTTGCTCACCTATTGCTACTTTATATCCATTTTCTACTAACTTTGATATATATGAATTGGCTGAGTGAAATGGTACTCCACACATAGGAGCACGTTCTTCTAAACCACAGGCTTTCCCTGTTAATGCTATTTCAAGAGCTTTTGAAGCTACTAATGCATCTTCAAAAAACATTTCATAAAAATCTCCCAATCTAAAAAACAGTATACAATCTTTATATCTATTTTTTACTTCAAGATACTGTTTCATCATAGGAGTTAATTTATTCATATCTATTTGCATTATTAAACCTCCTTCTTTTCTAATTAAATATTATATCATAGTACTTGATTATTATTAACATAATATATAAAATTTTGACGTATAACTAAAAAACAATCCAAAATGCTGATTGCACTTTGAATTGTTAAGTTTAATAATCACTAGGTAAAAACGTATAGAATTTTATAATAAAGATATTATCTCTTTTTTCAGTTTAATAACATTCTCAAGATTATCTTCATTTATATTTCTATTATCTATGATAAATTCTTTTTTTACTATTGATGGTTTTTTTGAAATAACATAAATTCTATTTGATAGCATTATAGCTTCATCAATATCATGAGTTATAAGAAGTATCGTTGAATTTACTTTTTTCTTAACTTCTAAAAGCCATTTTTGCATAGATGTTTTAGTTAATGAATCGAGTGCACCAAAAGGTTCATCTAAAAGCATTATGTCATTAGAATTTATAAAAGTTCTCAAAAAATTAGCTCTTTGTCTCATACCTCCAGAAAGCTCTGATGGATATTTATACTCATACCCTTCCAAACCAAAAACCTCAAAGTAGTGTTTTACCATAGACCTAGCTTTGCTCTTTTTTTCTTTTTTTAGTACCAATGGAAGAGACACATTATCTATTATAGTTTTATATGGTAAAAGTAAATCTTTTTGATACATGTAGCTATAATTACCGTTTATGTTTACCATACCACTATTATAGTCTGTCAATTGAGTTATAATATTAAAGATAGTACTTTTTCCACATCCGCTTGGTCCCAATATAGAAACAAATTCGCCTTCATAAACATCAATACTTATATCTTTTAAAACATCTACATCTTTATATGTCTTTGATACATTTTCTATAGATATTTTTGCCTTTTTATTGTGGTAAGAATTCATTTGTGTAAGCATCACTTGCCTTCATATCCTTATCTATTAATTTATATTCTTTTAAGAATGATGTATAGTTATTCCATACACTATCTTTCATTTCTCCCCATCTTGGTGCATCATCTTTATATTTACTTGCTAAATATTCTTGACTCTTTATTGCTAGTTTTTCATCTACCTCAGGAGCATGCTTTACTAAAATTTTTGCAGCATCTTCGGGATTTTTTATTGCATACTCATAACCTTTTGTTGTAGCTTTTAAGAATTTCTTAGCAAGTTCTGGGTTGTCTTTAAGTACAGTCTCATTAGAAATTATAAGTGGTGTATAATAATCTAATCTTTCATCTAGGTCTTTTACTGGTATAAAGTTTAAATCATAATCAATTAAATTAGCTTTAACTACATCCCAACCTTCAAATATCCATGCAAAATCTACAGTTTTCATAGCTGCAAAGAAATCATCTTGACCAGTATTAACTATCTTTAATTTATTAAAGTCAGCTCCATTTTTATTCATAACTGCTTTAAAAACAGCTTCTTCTGATGGAGAACCCCAACCTCCATAAGTTTTTCCTTCAAAATCTTTTGCTGTAGTTATGTTTTTTTCTTTTGGAGATGCAAATCCAGAAGTATTGTGTTGTATAACAGTAGCTACAGCTTTTATTGGAAGTGGGTCTTCACTAGTTTTTGCGTAAGTAACTTGTTCTTGATAACTTATACCAAAGTCAGCCTTTCCTGTTGCTACTAAAGTCTCAGCTCCACTTTCAGGTGGTTGTACTATTTCAACATCCAAGCCTTCTTCTTTATAATAACCTTTATCAAGCGCCACAAATAATCCAGTATGATTAGTATTTGGTGTCCAATCAAGTACAACAGTCACTTTTTTAGAAGAAGTATCTTTACTATTTTTTTTGTCTTTATCACTATTATTTCCAGAAGAACATCCAGTTATTGTTGCTAATGTAAGAGCACTTACTAAACCTAATATTCCTAATTTTTTGAAATTCATAATATCCTCCCTCAAGTACATTTAATCTTCTAATCTATGTTTTATAACAACTTTTTTTATAGCTTGTACAATTCCTACAAATATTAAGCTAAATATAACTACTAATATAGTAGATGCAAATACTTTATCAAGTGCATATGCACTTTTTGACCTTAGCATATAAACACCAAGACCTTTAGTTCCACCTAACCACTCTGCAACAGTTGCTGCCATTACAGCATAAGTAGAAGATATTTTAAGTCCAGAAAAAAATTTATCCATTGACATAGGAAATTTGAGATGAATAAAAGTATTAATCTTATTTGAATTCATAGTCTTAAACAAATTTAAATAATCTTTATCAATATTCTCAATACCATCTACAAAACTTATTAATATAGGGAAAAAACACGTAAGTGTTACCATCAATATTTTTGGCATTGTTCCAAAGCCAAACCAAATCATAAAAAGTGGAGCTATTATTATTGTAGGTATCATTTGAGTCACTAACATAATAGGATAAAGACATTTTTTTATTATCAATACAAAATCCATTAATATTCCAATTATTAAAGATATTATTATTGCAACTATAAAGCCAAATATTGCTTCTCCTATAGTAACCATGGCATGCATGGATAAATTTTGATAATCTTTAAAAAATACATTAATTATATCTATTGGTGTAGGCAGTATATATTGAGGAACTCTTAAAACTTCTACCACAGATTGCCAAAAAATAAGTATAAACAAAAATGTTGCTATTGGATATATACTATTTTTGACTTTATCTATGATTTCTAAGTTTATCATCTATAGTTAAACCCCCAGCTTTTTCATCTACTCTAGCTACTGTTATAACTCTTTCACATCCAAGATTAAAAGGGATTTTATGTACTTTTTTTAGCAGTTCAAAAACTTCATCAAAATCACCTTCAACAGTAGTACTCATTGCTCCTATTTCACATTTAAGACCACTGTTTTCAATTTCTGCTATACAAGCATCTACTACTTTATACATTTCTTCTTCACCTTTGTAAGGTCTTAGTGGCATTACTGCTATGTCTGCAATTACCATTTAAATCACTCCTTTTAAAATAATTAATACCTACTAGGTATATTTTGTTTTTTATTAAAATATTTTATAGATAAAAACATAGTATATTTAAATAAAATAAAAGTCTTATCCAAAATAGGATAAGACTTATTTTTATCTTTACTGGTCTCCCTACACTGGCATTATCCAAACAGGTTCAAAGGGTCGAGATAAAATCTCCTCTCAGCATATTAGCTCCCCGAAATATATTATATCTTTTCTACTTGATTATACTACACTTATCATATTTTAACAAATTTTTTATTTATATCATATATTTTATTTGTATTAAAATTTACAAAACTATTATAGTAGTTTATGATTTATTGTCTTTATTCCCACTAATTTTTAAAAATTTCAATAACCATCTTTTATTTACTATAGCTTTATTCTGTTGATGCTATTATTTTTGATATAATAGATTTTTATACACATATATTTATTATCTCTACTCTTTTTAATATATTGGCCACTTATTGTTGATTAATTTTGTGCTACTTCATCAATATAATTCAAATAAATTAATAATATAACTTTACAGTTCCTTTTACACAACAAGCTTTATTGCATAATTTACTTGTATGTTTTATTTTTAAAGGACAAAATAACTTTTATATTTAATTTTTTTAGTTTATATATTGAAAAACAAAACGTTTTCCTGTAATATTATAATCGTAGAATAAAACTAAATAGGCAAAACTAGAGAAATTTAGTGACGCAAAGCTATAGGGACTAACACTTATAAAATAAGTTATGTCAGCCAGTTGCCAAAAAGATATTTTCTTTTTGTTTTTTATGAAAGTTTTTTAGGGGGATAAATAATATATGTTTATGAATAAAATAGATAGATGTACACATATACTAACTGCCTATATATGTAGTTCATATGACTACTGTAATTTTATAGATACGCAGTTAAACGATTTTATACTAGAGTATGGTGAAAATGTTGTGGAATCTTGTTTACATCAAGTGATGGTATTGGTAAGTAAGTATAATTAAATGGATTTTATTTTCTAGAAAACCCTTTTTAGTTTTATCTACATTTTAAATGTATTATTGATATAAAATTGATAAAAAAAGATAGCAAATGAAAAAATTCTAATATAACTTTATACAGTTATATGTTCAAAATGACATTGATAAAAAATCAGCAAATAAAAATAAAGTAGAACCACTAGAAAAACTTTTCAATTCATTAGGTAGAAAAGATTGGTAATTAGTTCATATACATTTGATTGAAGGTTTAGCCGTTTTTAAAAGAGAAACTTGAACTAGTTTCTAAAAATTTATTTAACTTATTTAAAAATATCTAGTAAAAAGCCCTTAGAACGTATTTATTTGGATTCTAAGGGCTTTTCTTTTGTTCTAAATATGTAACAACAGTCCATAAAACTAAATTTAACTACTGATTGTTATTTATATACTAATTGAATGTCATATCCTTCACTATTTTTCTTTACTTCAAATTTGTCATTCTTTTTAGGTAGTATCTCTAGTACACCATCTTGATATTTAGATTTATCTACTTTTAAACCTATCCCAAAGTCTTTTCCCTTAAAACAAGCATATGAGGAAACCTTTTTACCATTCATAAATACCATCTTAATTCTATTATCATTTTCTATATCTGCAAGATTTTTCCATTTATAACCAACTATATTGTACATCTTTTCAACACTAATATCATTGCTAAATAAATAAGCTCTGTCCCATTTGAATTTACTTAATGACGACAAATTCACTTCGCTCTTTTTATCATTTAGCTCAGATAAATTTGTTATCAAATCACCAAAATTTTCTAAGCTTTTATCTTCTTCTATCTTAGTTAACTTTGAATATTTATCTTGTACTTTCCAAGTATTATTACCTTTTTCTAATTCAAATGTTATTTTTGATATACAAGAGTTATGACTGCCTGGTTGTGTAACTATCACATTTTCACCTTTATTATTTGTATAATCATGTTGTTCAATTTCCTTATGAGTATGCCCTGCTACTATCGCATCAATTCCATCAACTTCTTTAGCTAGTTCTTGTATTCTATTACCTGGATTTTTAGGCTTTTTAGGTTTTTCTCCACTATGTACTACGGCTAATAGTATATCTGGATTTTCTTTTTCTTTTATTTCCTTCACCCATTTTTTAGCATCATCTATCATATCATTCATATATAAATCCTGGTATGTAGCCATATCTTTTAAATCTCTGGACTTAGCCTTAATTTTATTTTCGTTTTCATCAAAATCCCATCCTTCTCCGACTTCTTTGATTGTAAGACCAAGTATACCAAGCTTAACTTCACCATATTTTGTTTCAATTGTATTTATTGTGTAAGGTTTAACATAACTTGAACTGTTACTATTATATGTATTCGCAGATAAAACTTCTATATTTTCACTATTAAATTCATTTATCATTTTATCTAAATTTTTTTTAGAGCTAGAAACAAACTCATGATTACCAAGCACTACTGCATCATATTTAACTTCACTCATTTGTCTAACTATAGGTACTTCTTTTTTAATTACTTCATCTTTTTCGTAAGCATCTCGAGCCTCACTAAGATATTGCTCCATTGCTCCTAAACCATCCGAATCATAAAAATCTCCTGCATCTACTAATGTTATATTAGAGTCTTTTTTTCTTTCTTCGTTTATTTTTTCAGCTACATTATAGGTAACTTCTCCATGTAAGTCTGTAGTTGCTAATATATTGATTTCAGTGATTTTATCATTTTTAGAATTAGTGCAACCTGTCAATATCATTGGAATTGATATTAAACATAAACTTAATACTTTGGCTTTACTTTTAAAATTCATTTTATCCCCCTATAAAACTTAATATACATAAAGTATAACAGTTGAACTAACAAACTAATTTACACCAAAATATATATTAGCGTAATTAATAAGCTAATTTATTCACAATAAATCTCTAAATGTATTATTTAAAATTTACATTACTCATCTGTATTAACCTGTCCTAAGTATTTAAAATTAGAATTCTTATTTTCAATAGTTAATTGTTTTGGTAATGAATAAATTAATGATTTAGAATCAATTACATCTATTTTAAAATATGTAATCAATGATAATAAACATAAAATTAATGCCATTAAATTTCCTGTTCTATTTTTTTCATTAAACATATTAGATACTCTTTTTTTTATATCTGATTTCTTATGCAGTCCAGCTACAAATTTATTTGAAGAATTTAAATCTTTTTTCATTGCACCTATAATAGTCAAAGCATACTCTTTTTTATCTTCTATACTACGATTTTTTAAAACTCTTTCATCACAATAAAGTTCACAATCTAAATCTATAACTTTATCCATAATGTACATAAAAGGATTAAACCAATATACTATTTTTAAGAATAATACTAAATATTTAATATAAATGTCTTTACTCTTAAAATGCATAAGTTCATGTCTAAATATCCATTCAAGTTCTTTTAATTTATAATCATATGGTGGTAAAAGAACACAGGAATTAAAAAATGACGGAGTTTCAACTTCATGAGAATATTTAATCTTTACATTTTTATTTATATTAAGCTCTTTTAATAAACTATCATAAAGATTGTTTATGTCTTCATCATCAACATCATAGGACAAATCCTCTATCAGATTTTTAAGCTTAATATATTTCCATAAAGTAGAAATCAAATAAAATATCGTAACAGTAATCCAAATAGACACTAAAATAATAGTACACAAAGTAGAAATATTGTTAAAACCTTCTAAATTTACCTTATTAATATTGTGTTGATATTTCAATTCATTAAATGCAAAAGTATAATATGTAAATGGTAATAATAGTTTTATAATGACAATAAACCATATATAATAGTTAAATTTTCTACTGAAAGTTTTAAAAATAGTCATTCTAAAAACTAATAAGAGAACTATAAATAAACTACTTACTAAAACGGTTCTAAAAAAATCGTTTAAAATTGAAATCATAAATTTTCACCCCCTTATTCTAGAGTGAATTGTGGAATATTTAAAAAACAAGCACCAATATAAAAATAGCAACAGGACTATGTCTTTCTTAATACAAAGAATTCCTTCATGACACCAGTTAAAAATTCCAATATCTTTTGACAGTTGACATACTTAAATTTAATTAAATAGGATAATGACTTTTAGGTATAGCTTTTCTTTTATCTCTTTTAAGACATAATCGAGTCATCCTCTATTATCAATAAGCATAGTTGGTTTTAATTTTATTCCATCCGAATCTTTTTTTATAAAAATTTAAATACTTCTTTTATATAATTTTGATTGTAACATAGAGCATGACATAATACCACAAGAGCTATTATATAAATAAAGAATACTCAAATATTTTTCATAATTACGCTACAATTGTTAAATGATACAAAAATAGTATAAAAGACTATAAGGATTGTTACAAAGATTTATTCTACATTTGACAGAAAGACACCCAAATATTAGAATTAAAGAAACATATGATTTCTTCATTTTTGGCGGATAAAACCTATACAAAATAAACTATACAGAATCTAAGGAGATTATTTAAATGAATAAAAAATTAATTGGAATTTTGGCTGGGATGGGCCCAAGGTCAACAGCGCCATTTGTTGATTTAATTATTGATAAATGTCAGTCTCAGTATGGAGCGAGATACGATGAAGAGTTTCCTGAAATTATGATATATTCCTTACCTACTCCATTTTATATTGACCGCGCAATAAATCATGAACTTATGAAAAAAACTATCATTAAGGGTCTAAAAAAACTTGAATCAATTGGAACAAACTTTATTGCGATGCCGTGCAATTCAGCTCATATATATTTTGAAGAATTGAAAGAATCAATAGGTATTCCATTATTAAATATTGTAGAAGAAACTATTAAATATTTACCTGCTATGCCACAAAAAGTAACTCTACTTTCAACAAGTTCAACATTTGAATCTACAATTTATCAAAAAGGTATAACAAAAGCTGGTCATGAATTTATATTTAAAGAAGAATGGCAAAAAAAGATAAATGCTCTTATACAAAACATAAAAACAGATAAGAATAATCCACAAAATATCAATATTTGGAATGAACTTCTAGAAAGTATAAAATTTGAATCTATTGAAAATATAGTGATTGCTTGCACTGATTTAAATGTTGTCTTGGAAAAGATACAACCATCAATTAACATTATTGATTCGTCAAAATGTTTAGCAGAGTCAGTTATTAAGAAATATTTAGAGTTAGAAAAATAGAATTTACTCTATTTTTAATTTATAAATATTTTAGATAAATTATTCATAAAAAAGTAAAGCAGTAAGATTATCTTACCACTTTACTTTTTTATAAATACTCACTTTTTTATTTTTGATGATGATTCTAAAATAAAATTCACCTTAATGAGATTGTAAAAATAAAAAAATGAATGTCAGTTAAAATAGAAATATATTTTTCAATTAAAGGTCACAAAATTATTTTATAATACTTTAGTTTAAATATTACTAAACTTAAATACTTTAGTATTTGTTAATACTTGTTAATATATATTTATTGATTTATTATATAATAATATAGATATTACTATATCTTGAATTAGATAAATATAATTACGTATATATTGTTATTGTCAAAATTTAATTCTACATTTTTTTAATAATATTATTTTAGGAGGAAAAAATGATAAACAATATTAAAAATAAATTTAAAGATTACAAACCATATATAAACGGTTATGAAAATATGAAAAGAGCATCTGTATTAATTCCAATAGTAGAAATAAATAACATACATCATATATTATTTGAAGTTCGCTCAAAAAATTTAAAGCATCAACCCAATGAAATTTCTTTTCCAGGTGGAAAAATAGAGTCTAACGAAACTCCTTATGAAGCCGTTATTAGAGAAACATGTGAGGAACTTGGAACTTTTAATGACAATATAGAAGTTATAGCAAGTCTTGACTTACTTATAACTCCTGTAAAATTTATAATACATCCCTACTTAGGATATATAAAAAACATTAATAATTTAAATATAAATAAAGATGAAGTTGACCATACTTTTTTGGTACCTATAAAATATCTTTTAGAAAATCCTCCAAATACCTATAATAATACAGTCAAAGTTTTTCCTGATGAAAATCTTCCATATGGTTCAATTCCAAATCAAAAAGATTATAAATTTGAAAGTGGAAGTTACCCTGTTCTATTTTATAAATATAAAGATTATGTAATTTGGGGAATAACAGCAAAAATATTAGAAAATTTTTTAAACTTCTTATCAGAATAATACTTGTAATCAAATATTCAAATTTTTATATAAGAAGTTTTTAAAATTTTCTAACTTTAAAATGCTATAATTCTAAAAAAGATAGTAAATTATGTTTTATAATATTTTTTATGCTTGATTATTGTTCAATTATTGTTACACAATTTTTAATACAATTTCAAGCTAAGCACTATGTATTAACATCACATTATAAATAAATTATAATATGATAATATATCTAATAAGATTAATATATGAAATAAATGATTTTAATGTATGTTTATGGTAAAATATTAATAATTAAGTAAACTGATAAATCAGAGTATCTGGAGGTGCTTATAATGTTTGCAGTAGGATTCACAGTTATAATTGCAATTGCCTCTTTCATTTTAAGTATATTGTTATTTAATGGAAAAGCAAGTATGCTATTAGCAGGTTATAATACTATGAGTGATAAAGAAAAAGCTCGATATGATGTAAAAAAACTATGTAGAAGTTCTAGCATTGTTACTTTTATCGTATCTATAATGTTATTTATCATGTCATTTTTGGGATATAGAATAGAGAGTGGACAAATGGATGAAAAAAAAATGCTTCCGTTTGCTGTAATATTTATAATAGTTATACTTGCTAGCGTGTTTTTCAATATCTATTACTCTAATAAGAAATGTAAAAAATAAAAATTGGTAAGTTAAGCAGTTAATTGTGAAAGATTGACTGCTTTTTTTGTCTATTAGATATTTTAGTATATAATAAACACTAAATATAGTTAAGTAAGCTTTGATAAAATAGAATAAAAAATAGATGTACAATTAATTTACATCCTATATCAAATTTATTTTTATTTATAATAGAAACTGAAATTATCATAATATATATGATATGTTCTTAAAATTAAAAAATTTAATATATTTTGTTTTATAGTACATCTATTCCAATCAGTTTACATAATTTTATTATTTTATACAGTTCTAATCATTTACTAGTACACCATTCAATGAAAATGTTCTAGGTTCAGTAATTTTAACCATAACTAATTTTCCAATTAAATCATCACTTCCACCTTCAAAATTTACAAGTTTATTTTGTCTAGTTCTACCAGCAAATTTATTTTCATTATTTTTGCTTCTTCCTTCGACCAAAACTTCAACTACTCTATTTTTATATTCATTATTTATCTCTGCTGAGATTCTATTTACTGCTTCTAATACTCTATTAAATCTTTCATGTTTTATTTCTTCTGGTATTTGATTTTCCATTTTAGCAGCAGGAGTTCCCTGTCTTTTAGAATAAATAAATGTAAATGCTGAATCATATCTAACTTTTTCAACCACATCTAGAGTATCTTCTAAATCTTCTTCTGTTTCTCCTGGAAAACCTATCATTAAGTCCGTTGAAAAAGCAATATCTGGCACTTCTTTTTTAGCTTTCTCTATTATGTCTAGATAATATTCCTTTGTATAATGTCTATTCATTTTTTTCAGAAGACTACTACTTCCACATTGTATTGGTAAATGTAAAAATTCACACACCTTATCACAATCTCTAATTGCATATACCACCTCATCAGATATGTCTTTAGGATGAGATGTCATAAATCTAACTCTTTCAATTCCTTCTATATCATTAACTTTTCTTAAAAGTTCTGAGAATGCAACTGGATTTTCAAGTGTTTTGCCATACGAATCTACATTTTGTCCAAGCAAAGTTATTTCTTTTGTTCCATTTGAAACAAGCTCTTTTATCTCATTAATTATATCTTCAGGTGTTCTACTTCTTTCTCTTCCTCTTGTATATGGAACTATACAATATGTACAGAAATTATTGCATCCATACATTATATTTACAAATGCTTTTAATTCAAATTTTCTATTACTTCTAAGGCCTTCTATTACTTCTCCATCTACATCCCATACATCTACTAACATTTTGTCAGAATTTATTGATTCTGTAAGTAATTGTGGAAATTTATATAGATTATGTGTTCCAAATACAAGGTCTACATGTTTGTATTTTTTTCTTAGTTCTTCTACAACATGTGGTTGTTGCATCATACATCCACACACAGCTATTTTCATGTTTGGATTTTTTCCTTTTAGATGCTTTAACTGACCTAAATTTCCATACACCTTTAGTTCTGCATTTTCTCTTACTGCACATGTATTATATATTATTAGGTCACTTTCTTCAACTATCATTGACATTTGGTATCCCATTTCTTCTAACATTGAACAAAGTTTTTCTGAATCATGTTCATTCATCTGGCACCCAAAGGTTTGAGTAAACACGAGTTTTCTCTTTCCTGTTCTGTTGAAGTATTCTTCATTTTGTCTGTGTATTTGTTCTATATATTTATCTTGTTCTTGTATTTTCTCTATTGGTATTGTTACTTGTTTTCTTTTGCTCACTTCTATTCCTCCTAGTTAATTTCTTTTATTACACATAACCTTAATTATATCAAATAAGAAAAATCTTTTAAAGGTATTATTAAAGTTTTAACTATAATAAAAGACAGCCAAGTCGCTGTCCTTTATTATATTATACTTTACTTTTATATAAAAATAGATTTTAAATCAATCCATTTACAATTCTACAAAATATATTTCTATTGATATCTAATAATTTACTAAGTTTATACTATACAAGTACATTAAATTAATCTTATTTAAGAAAATAAAATAATCATAATATCTTTATAAAATAAACTTTTTATTATATCAAGTATATCTCAAATTAAATATTATAAGCCATATATCTAATCAAATTTTAACTTTGGTAACTAACCCTTCTTATTGATAAATTAACAATCTTGAATAAAAATATTCCTGCAACTAAATTTATTAAAACAGCTGGTAATACTACTGTTAAGAATAACGCTGTAAAAGAAGCTCCTGGAAGACCAACTATAGCTTGAGCAGCTAACAAAAATATTGTTCCACTTACAAGTGTTCCTATTGGCATTATAATTGCAACTACTATAGTATCCTGTGTTTTTTTAGATAAGTTTTTTATAAAAGGCATTTTATAGCTAACATATATTAATAAAAATACTATATTTGCTGTAAGAGTTTTATCTATTATATTAGGAACTTGACCTCCTGGGAAGCTTGATGTAAGTGCTGTAAATATACCTGTCACTATTCCTGCTATTAAGCAAGTTTTATAGTCATCTCTATTTAAAACTAATATCACAAACAGCATTGCTAGTGGTACATCTGGTTTCATTGGTAATCCTATAGCAGGTGTAATTTGATGTATTAATAATCCCATTGCTAAAAGTATTGCATTTAAAGTTAGTTTTTTTGTATTTGTTTTCATTTTTGTATTTCCTCCTAATTTTTTTAATTTTCAATTTATTTTTTTGCCAGTTTTCTAAATCATCATCTTTAGCTTTAGAAATTCATAACATCTATTTCACCACCTTCTACATATCGAATTTTTCGTAAAATAAAAAACTCCGTCCTAAATTAATAGGACGGAGATTATCCGCGTTGCCACCTAAATTATATAAAAACTTAATATAAAACTCAATTTTTATATATCTCATTATCAGGTACTTACATACCCTATTCGCTATAACGTACGACTAACGATAAAGTCTACTCTCAAAAATATGATTTCAATTTACTCCTCTAAGGCCCATTCATCAAATTTTTTCTTACCAAGATTCCACCATCCTTGGCTCTCTATATTGAACCTAAATTTAACTACTCTTCCTTGTCATAGGATTTAATTTATTATATATTGTTTTGCCATTGAAATAATCATATTACTTTTTCTAAAAAATGTCAATATATTTTTATAGCTTTTTAAATATACTTCTTTTAAAACTATTTTTTTAAAATAATACTAATAAAAATCAATACTAATTTCTTTCTTAAAATTTTATACCTAATTCAAACTTTTTAAATTTTATTTTCAATAATTTAATTTATTTTCTTATTATTTATCTAGCTATTTTATGTAATTTTTGAATTAGTCTTAATAAGGCTTTAATAATTCTATTTTTATATTCTAATAAAATCTTTTCTTATTTCTTTTAATTAATATTACTATTACTATAGCTATAATGATAAATATCACTATTACTAACAATATCAACTTTGATATTATACTGTGTTTTTTTATACTTCTGTTACTATGTCTATTTATAATTCCATTTCTATACCTTTTATTACTTGTACTTCGTTTTTTTAGTTTTATTTTACTTTTATTTGACCTACTACCTCTATGTCTTTTTCTAGATTTAATAGTCTTAAACTTAGCATTAGTAGATGTATAGTTCGTTTGTGTTGAGTAAACAGATGTACTAAAATCGTTAATAATTTCAGCTTCTACTTGTAGCGGATTTACAATACTGATTACTAGCAAAAAACATATAATTATCCTAATCAATTTTTTCTTTTTTTTCATTTACTTTCCCCTCATAAAAAATTTATATCTATTTTATTATAATATATACTCACTCAAAAACTACAAATTTTTTCAAATTTCTAATTTTTTTATATTAGATATTTTTTATAATATCAGAAGAATATTAAAATTTGACTATATTTTTTCGTCCTTATTCTTAATCTAACTGGAACAATAGGAATTACACAAATAGAATTAAGCAATGCATTCCTTTTTTATATTTATCAATCAACAGTGGAATGTTCAACAATACTATAATGTCATTAACTTTAAATTAAAAACTAAAATTTTACAATTTAGATATCTCTTCAACAATCTCTTTGACAGATTTATTAGAAACATTAATTTTCGTTGTTGCTAATATTTCATACATGGGTAAATAGTTAACACTTCTTTCTATTACATCAGTAAAACGCAAACCTTCCTCTACATCGGTCTTCAACCTTTTTCTCAATACAGTTTCATCACAAATTAAGGAAATATTTATTACTCTACAATCAGATATATCTAGGCAAGATATAATAGTATCAATAATACTTTGTTCATGCATTACCCAACAAAAAATAATATTTTCAAAAGTACTACACTTTATAAAGTTATTCAACAATGAACAAATATTTGAAAGAACCATTTTTTTCGTTTCAACAGTAATTTGAAATGGATGCATATCCCAACACCAATCACCATCAAGAAAAACACTATTTTTCAAGATTAATTTTAGAGATTGGCATACTGTTGTTTTGCCTACTCCCATTGTCCCACCAATAATATAAATATTTTTCATTCATTTTTCCTTTCAAAGTTCAATTTATTTGTTAGTCATATTTTATCACATCAACATATAAAAATCATACTTTAACATCTATCATATTATTCATACCATATACAATTGCTTTGTTATCTTTAGGTCTCTTATATTCCTTCCTAAATGGATTAAGTAGAAAATTAAACTTATAAATCAGTTTTTATTACTTAAATTTTTGAAATAATTAATTTAAACTTTATACATTTATTAATTTGTAACATAATCTATATTCATACTTTCTTTCATTAAAATTCCATGATACAATAATACTGCTAGATAATAGTAGTAGTTTAATATAAAACTAATATATATATAATTATGTAATAATAAATATTACAAAGGAGAGTGAATTATAATGTTATCAAAACCAGCAACAATGCTTTTAGGTCTAATAAATGAAAAGCCTCTTAATGCCTATGAAATTATAAAAGTGCTAGAATACATGAATGTAAAGTACTGGTTTAATATCGCAGACTCAACCGTATATACTACAATTAAGACTTTAGAAAAAAGAGGATTGATTTTAGGTACTGTTAAAAAGGATGGTAATATGCCAGACAAAACGGTTTACACAATCACAGAAAAAGGAAGTATAGAATTTCACGATACTTTGAGAAGTTCTATTTTAAAATTCGATTATGACACTAATATTTTTTCTATTACAGCATTCTTTATTGAATGCCTAGGAAAAGAAGAAAGAAAGAAGCTTTTAGAAAAACGATTAGAAGTTTTAAATCAATATCTAACAGGGATTAATCAAAAAGATGATGATTGGGAAAAAGAAGTTAGTGAATTTCATGTTGCTAATGTAAAACGTATGATAGATATAGTATTAGCAGAAATTTCTGGAACAAAAAAATTATTAACTGTTTGTAAGGGTTAAGCAAAAACTGTAGATAATGGCTTTCCACATATAATTCATAGTTTACTGTTTTGTATTTATTTTATTTACTCTTCTTTCATAGATATAGAAAGGGCACCTCATATGAAGTGCCTATCTATATTATATTCATTTTTAGTTATTACCTTTAACTATTGTATAAAACTTTTTTCTCAATATATTTTCATATACCCTTATGAATGACATCTTGCATTTATTAGGATTCTTTTTTATAAAGTTTATTATATATGATTATGTCAAAGTCGAATATTCTTCTACATACTGACTATATACATATCCAGAATATCTTTTCCCATTTTTGTGAATATTGATTCTTGTCCATTTTCCAACACTATAACAGACTTCAACTTTAAAACCATCAGGAATTGTAGTTATTATTTTTGAATCTGTTGTTCTGTCATTTCTTAATTCTAGATTTAAACCATTAGTTTTTATATTTCCTATGTAATTTCTTTTTCTGTTTTCTAGAATATTATTACTTTTAGCATTGCTCAATTTCTCTAAATATTTATATAGTAACCAACCTTTGTCATAATTACTTTCAACTTCTGCCCATTTTCCATCTACACAATTTAACTTAACCATTTTTCCTTCTGGTATGCTTTTTAATTTCATACTGTTTATATCTGGTTTCTCTCTTAAATTCAATTTAATCTTAGTCTTAAAATTGATGTTAGATTCATCAAAGTTTTTTAACATTAATTCAGATATCATTTAAAATCCTCCTCTTGCCAAATTTTAAGTTATTAAAAATACCTAACTCTTAAAAATTAAATTTAACAAAAAGAATTATTATCTTTTTGGCAACTGGCTGACATGACCTTTATTATATAAAGATTTTAGTCCCTATAGCTTTGCGTCATTAGATTTATCTAATATTGCCTATATCTGAATAATAACACAAATTAAATATTTACAAAATAATATTCCCTCAAATTTTATATTAATTAAATATAAATTCAATTTTTAATTAATAATAAATAAAAAATATCTTTATATTACTAAATAAAGTATTATTCTCTATGAATCATCTATAAAATAGTAATTTACCTAACATATAATTTTTTATAACAAACTTTTTTCTATATTAAGAATATGAAGATATAAAGACAAATTCATAATTTCTTATATCTTTAATACAGGAACTTTTATAAATATATATTAACAAAAAAGTTTGTGTGTATTCATACAGGTTCTTATACCTTATATCTCTTTTTTGATTATTGAACACTATTTAGGTATCATAATTTTTTAAAGCTTACTTGACAAAAAAGGTATATCACTGTTTTATTAATATAAACCGACGGTCAGTCTACAGAATAGATATAAGTATAAAATCTACATATATTTGTATGATTATGAAAGTACATAAATACTAACTAATAAAAATTTTAATGAAAATAGTGGTAACTATTGTTATCTCTTATCAATATATAACATTAATAAAAAAATCACTTATGATACACTTTCTTGAGTTTTTTTATATTCAACTCAGTTCACTTACTTTAGTTATTTACATTGCTATACTTATGCTATTTTTAATTTTTTAAAATTTTTAAGAAACGAGGATGAAATATGTTAAAAAGAATATTACAAAAAGATTTAGCAAGAAATAAAGTAGTAACAGCCACATTATTCATATTTATTTTCCTGACAGCTATGTTGGTATCTAGTGCTACAAATATCATTATAGAACTTACTAGTTCTATGTCTTCCTTGTTTAGACAATCTCATGCACCTCACTATGTTCAAATGTATTCTGGAGAATTAAACCAAAAATTAATCAATGAATTTACATCTTCAACTCCGTCTGTAAAAGAACAACAAACGGTTGAACTTCTAAATATCAATGGAAGAAATATTTTTCTAGGAAATGAGAAAAAAAGCCAATCTGACAGTGTTTTAGAAAATAGTTTTGTGAGGCAAAATAGTAAGTTCGATTTTTTGTTAGACATGAATAATGCTATATTAAAAGTAGAAAATGGAGAAATAGGGGTTCCTGTCTATTACATGAAACAAAATAATTTAAATATTGGAGATAAGATACAAATAGCCAATGGTGATTTCTTCATGGAATTTACAATAAAAGACTTTGTGCGTGATGTACAAATGAACCCTTCCCTTGTTACTTCAAAGCGTTTCTTAATCAGTAATGATGATTGGAATACTTTACATGCTAACTTAGGTGAAAGTGAGTACCTTATTGAATTTCTATTAAATGATATAAATAAAATTAGTGAATTTGAAACGTTATATCAATCAACTAATCTTCCACAAACAGGAACATCAATAACTTATTCTCTTTATCAAGTACTAAATGCATTATCTGATGGAATTTTAGTTGCAATTATTATATTAATTAGTATTCTACTTATTATAATTTCTACTTTATGCTTACGATTTACACTAATTACAACTATTGAAGAAGATTATCGTGAAATTGGTGTTATGAAAGCAATTGGTATCCAAAGTGTTAATATCCGAAAGTTGTATCTTGCAAAATATCTATTGATTGCATCTTTAGCAAGTTTTTTTGGTTATATAACCTCATTATTTATTGGAACTTTTTTTACAGAGAATATCAATCTTTATATGGGTACAGTAGAAAAAAATACTTTTAGTGTCTTTATCCCATTAATTGGTGCAGTTATTGTATTTATAGCAGTTATATTCTTTTGTAATCTAATACTCAAAAGATTTAATAAAATATCAGCAGTAGAAGCATTAAAAACAGGTACTTCAATGACCACTAAACAAAACAGATATAATATAAAACTGTACAAAAGCAAAATAACAAATGTTAATCTCTTTTTAGGATTAAATGAAGTAACTGGAAGATTTACCATTTATAGCTTACTCTGCTTTGTTTATGCTGTCTGCACCTTCCTCATGATTATACCACTTAATTTTCTAAATACTATTCAGTCTCCAGAATTTATTACTTATATGGGAGCTGGTCAAAGCGATATTCGCATTGATTTGCAACAGACAAATGAAACTCAAAACCATCTTAATTCTATATTGAAGGTGATTGAAAGTGATGATGATGTTGAAAAATATGCTTCCTTTATAACGAGTTCTTATAAGGTAGTGAACCAGGATGGAGCGATAGAAAACATGAAAATAGAAAATGGAGATTTTTCAACTTTTCCACTTGAATATGTAAATGGTTCTGCACCAACAAATGAAAATGAGATTGCTCTATCTGTTATAAATGCTGATGAACTAGGGAAAAGTGTTGGAGATAATTTATCCATTTTTTCAGAAGAAGATAATGAACTAATTCTCACTGTTAGTGGCATTTATCAAGATGTTACATATGGTGGTAAGACTGCAAAAGCGATGCTACCTTACAAAAAAGATACAATTTTATGGTATATCATAAATTTAAATATGAAACCTGGAGTTAATTTAACAGATAAATTAGATCAGTATAGAATGGATTGTTATCCTGCAAAAGTTACAAATATGGATGATTATGTAAGTCAGACATTAGGCTCTGTTATTAGCCAACTAAGACTTGTTATAAAGTTAGCTATTATTCTATCTGTTTCGATTTCTGGATTTATTACAGCAATGTTTTTCAAAATGCTGATTGCTAAAGATACATCACAAATTGCAATTATGCTTAATTTAGGATTTTCTACTAAAAATATACGAACTCAATATATTGTAAGAGCATTATTAGTGCTTACAATTGGAATTATTTTAGGAATTATTGCATCAAATACAATTGGTCAGAAAATAGCAGGGCTACTTCTTTCTGGTATATCCAATTTACAATTTATAACAAATCCACTAATTGTATATATAGTTTGTCCAATAACTTTAATTATAACTGTATCTGTTACTATTACAGCAATTAGTATGACAATCAAAAAAATAAAAATTATGTCTATCATAGAATAAGAGGTATATTATGAATAATATTATAGAAGCTCGAAAAATTAGTAAAGAATATGTCATCAGCAAAGAGAATATACATCAAGTTTTAAAAGGAATTGATTTAACCATTCAACATGGAGAGTTTGTATCTGTTATGGGAGCTTCTGGCTCAGGAAAAACAACTCTACTTTATAACTTAAGTGGTATGGATAAACTCACATCTGGAAATATTACATTCTGCGGAGAAATGATTTCTAGTATGTCTGAGGAAGAATTATCGAAGATACGATTAGAAAAAATGGGATTTATCTTTCAACAAAGCAATTTACTAAAAAATTTAAATATTTTTGACAATATAGTCCTTTCCGCCTATTTGAGAAAGGAAGAAAGCCGCCAAATAATTAATGAACGAGCAAAAACACTTATGGAGAAAACAAATATTTCAGAAATCAAAGATAAAGATATTACTCAGGTTTCTGGTGGTCAACTTCAAAGAGCAGCTATATGTCGTGCATTAATTAATACTCCAGAAATCTTATTTGGAGATGAACCAACAGGTGCACTTAATTCTAAAGTAACAAATGAAGTGATGGACATTCTTTTAGATATCAACAACTCTGGTACAACCATTATGCTTGTAACTCATGATGCCAAAGTTGCAGCAAAAACAGAACGAGTAGTATTTATGTCTGATGGTGTAATCATTGGAGAAATTATATTAGGAAAGTTTAATGAATATAATAACAATTTAAAGGAAAGAGAAAATAAACTTACAAACTGGTTATTAGAATTAGGTTTTTAGAAATATTAGCATAAATAAAACAGATATTACTAGTATTATAAAATCAAAATAGTTATAAGTAAAGAAATAAGTAAATCTATTATTAGGAAATCTATAAAGTAATATAAGTACAACTTCTTAAAGCAATAATTGTTTATAAGAAATTTTTCATATATCTAAATTAAGATATGCAACATTTTATTAAACTATCTACTTCACATATATATTAAAGCTGATGACTTATCTAATATTTGATGATAAAATAAAATTAATAAATATTTAATTATAGAGGATTATATTATGAACATTATTAAAAGAGTACCCTTAATATTAATAGTATTAATTGCAATATTACTAACAGGATGTTCTCCAAGAGAAAGTGCTAGTGAAGTAGCAAAAAAGTACACTGATAGAGTAAATTCTGGAGATTATGAAACAGCATATGATTTACTAAGCAAAGACACCAAGAAAAAAGTTAGCCTTGAAAGGTTTAAAGAGTATCAGGATGTATTAATAGAAACTAAAAAAGTAATCGGCTATAAATTAGGAAAAGAAGAAAATATAGAAAAGAAGAAATATGATAGAAAAGAATATAAGAATCTTATTAAACTAGAAGAAACTTATGATATAAAAGATATGTTTTCTAGAAAAAAGAAAGCTTTAAAAGTTGATAGATATTTTGTAGTTGAAAACAATCGATATAAGTTATTATGGCATGAAAATTTTAAAAGTAACCTTAGTTCTAGATACCTTGATTTTGTATATCTAAAACTAGAAAATTTTTCAGAAAAATCTTTTAAGGAAATTGCTATATTGCTAAAAAAAGCAACTGATGCTGATTCTAGCAATTCAGATCTTTACTATATAGAGGCATCTAACTATATGTATTTAGATGACTATGATAATGCTCTACTCCCAATTAATAACTGCTTAAAATATTTAGATAAAAAAAGTTCTGACTACAAAAAGAAAGCAAGTGATGCATACAATTTAAAGGGAGTTATATTAATGTGTAATAAAAAATATGATGAGGCAAAAAAATTTTTAAATAAGTCATTAGATATTAATCAAAATAATGCTGATGCAAAATATAACTTAGATACAATAAAAAATGATTTAGAGTAACTATTTAATTTATACAAAATAAATTCATTTTTATTTATTATGTATTTAATAATATTCCCTATTGAATCAAAATATTTATAAGTCAATTACAAACTTAAATTATAAAAAAGAACTTATTACTATATGAAAGTTAATATATAAACAATAAGTTCTTTATATTTGTACGTAAAACATTAATCAATTAAATTTAAAATACATAACAAGATAATACTAAAAATATATAATTATGTTAGATAATAAAATCTAAAGCAATATGTATTTATAAATATTTATAATTTTTAAATTTGTATATGACAGTAGTTAAATATTACATAATAAATCCAAATAAATATATAGATATAACACCTGTAACAATAGAAATTCCAATAGATTTAAATTTATATGCAACAAGAAGCACAATTAGAAAAGATATAATTTTAGGATTTACTACAGACAAATATAAATTATCTCCATTAAAAAATACATCTTTCGCTGTTAAAGAAGTAAGGATTGCTACAGGTATAAATTTCATTATTTTTTTCAAAGACTCAGGCATATCCTTTTTCGAAAAAATTAACATTGGAAGAACTCTTGGAAGGTATGTAACAATGTACATTCCTATTATAATAAAAAATATATAATTACTATTATTCATAAGATTCCTCCTTTTTCGAATGTACCTTTTCTGCAAAGAACCCAATTAAAGAGGCTAAAATTGATGCAACTATAATTACTAAATTACTCTTAAACAATACATATAAAATAATTGAAATAATAATTGACGATATAAATACTAAAACATAAATCTTGTTTTTTATTTGAGAAACTATTAATGCTATAAACATAGAGGTCAGTATAAATCCAGAAATAGAACTATCTATAGATATTGTTTCTCCTAAAAATGCCCCAATAAAGTTAGCTAAGACTGATGAAACTAGGCAAAAAAAATTGAGATAGATTGCATTTTTATCAGTCCAATTTCCAGTAGTAAATTTTTCATAATTAACTGCAAAAGTTTCATCAGTTATGGTATGGCAAAATGGCAATATAAACTTTGGACTTTTATTTTTTATATACATATTTAAATTGGAACTCATTAAAAAATGTCTCAAATTAACAATAAATGTGGTTAATACAATAGACGTTACACTTGCACCAGCTGAAATCATTGAAGCTGCAATAAATTGAGAACTTCCTCCAAATACCAAAGTTACCATTAATGCTATTTGGAAAGGTGAAAGACCAGATTTCTGCAATAGTATTCCTCCTACTATTCCTATTGGTATATAGCCCAAAATATGGGTATAGAAGCAATAAAACTTTCTCTTAGTTGCTGAGTTCTTTCCATGATAAATCACTCCTTTTAACCTTTAATACACTGAGTATTATTAAAATATAAAATAGATTAATCATATAATTGCAATTATACTTAAACATAGATTTGAATTAACTATATAAGCTTTACTATATAAATAAAAATAAATTAATTTTGAAATACTATTAATTTATAATTACTTTTTGTTGTGAGGCAATAATATATGTCAATTCTTATAAATCAATTATCTATCATATTTTCATTGTAACAGCAAAAAAAATTACACACAATTAAAATATTGTGTGCAATACAATTATCTTTTTTCTTTTAGTAATCGTTTTAATACACTTAAACCAGATTTAAGTTCTTCTATATTTTCTGTAGCACATACAGCTATTCTTATTGCAGAAATAGGTTTTCTTTTCCAACTGCAAAGCGCTCAGATGCATAAACCTGTACACCTTCTTTGAGTGCTTGTAACTCAAGTTTTTCAGCCATTATATCATCAGGTAGTATTAACCATCTAAATATACATTCATTATTTCCTAAAATATTATACTCAGATAAATATTGATTGACAATCTCATTTCTCTTTCTAGCAGACTTACGGCGTGCCTCAATTAATTTATCTGCTTCTCCTGATGCAATCATACGATAAGCTATTTCTGTTAAAAAATATGATTGAGAGAGATTAATATTATACAAAGCACTTGATAAGGCTTCTCTATACTTTTTAGGTGTAGCAATGTATGCAAGACGTAAGCTAGGTGCAAGAATTTTTGATAAACTTGTAATATAAATTGTCTGATTAGGTATATAATTAGCAACTGGATTCAAATGTATTTCATTAAGTAAACCATGAATAGCATCCTCAATAACAATTAGGTTATATTTGGATGCAATATGTGCAATCATTTTTCGTCCATCCTCTGACATTATATGTGTAGTGGGATTTTGATAATCTGGTATTATATATATTCCCTTGATATTTTCATTCTTGCATGCATATAATAAACCTTCTTCACTAATCTCCCCATTTTCTTGTTTAATTGGAATTAATTGTATTCCAAGCATTTTGGCTGCTGTCTTTATTCCAGGGTAAGTTAATGGGTCTACACCTATTCTATCTCCATGTTGAAATAGCCCTGCCAAAATGGCTACAATTGCATTTTGTCCTCCACTTGCAGGAAGTAAGCTATCAGCTGAGGTTTTAAATCCAGTTTGGGAAATCAATTTAGCTATAGCTTCTTTTTGCCAATCAGCGCCATCTCTCTGTCCATATTGAAATATAGTTTTAAAATCCAATTCTTTAGTTATTTGTTTAAATAAAGTACTCATTTCTTATAATGCAAAATCAGGATTCATTGTACCCATTTCAATGAATGTAATTTTATTACTTGACATCAAAAATAAATTTGACCGTATATCATAAGCTACAAAAGTTCCACTTCCTGTCACCCCACTTATTAATCCTTTCTTTTCACAAATTTTAAAGTCTCTAGAAATAGTACTTACATTTACATCTAGGAAGTCTGCCAATTCACGTTGTGGTGGCAATTTGGTACCAGGCAACAAAGTTCCATTATCAATATCTTGTTCTAATTGTTCTGCAATAGCTTTATATAATATTTGTCCTCTTAATGGCCGTTTTGGTTTCCAATTCATAGGATAATTTTCAAAAGAATTAATTGGCATAAAGTTTCACCTCACATTACTAATTTGACTATTTTGTTTATTTAGAACAATAAATTCATTAGGAAAGTGATTATACAAATCCCTAACCTAAACAAATGAATCAATAGCTGTATTTCATAATTACATTTAAATTTATTTTAATATATACACCATATATTTAAAGCGCTTTCTTGTCAACATAAAAGTAATGCAATCATAATTAAATGAATACTAGAATATTTAATTATTTTTATACAATAAAAAAGAAGGTATAAAGAGCTACCCTCAAGCTCAATATACCTTATAAATATCTACACTTCGTTTTTGACTAATTTCTCTATGTCTTTGATAATATGTTCTTTAGATTTTTTTCCAGCTATTGCATCAAAAATTGCAACAGCTTTTTTCTCTCCAAACTTCTCTGCTACATCATTAAACTCTAGAAATCTAACACTTTCCTTTTGTTTGCCAAACATACAACACCTCTCATACATTTTTATATATTTATTATAACTTCTATATGTTTATTTTTCACCAATAAACGTTAGACAAATTAGTTCCTTTATTTTTTTGACTTTATTTTACCTTCAAAATACTTAACAAAACTAGTTTATTCTACCCTATAAATAAAAATATGCAATTTAATTTGTAAAAAACTCTGTAATAAAATCAGTACTTCTCTTTCCAAAAGTTTTACAGTAAAAATAACAAAAATCATTTATTGTGTAGCAGATTTAATATATAAGTAAGATTCCTTAACTATTTTATTTCTAAAAGTAAATAAAAGGTAAAATATTTAATAACAGAAAAGTTTCAAACTTATATGCTATTAGTAGAATTTTTCTAAAAAAACATATCAAATATTTGATTTTCCTGTAAAATACAGTATCTAGTATAATGGCAGATGATTACACAGCTCGAAATAAATAGCCTGTATGCCTTTGATATATAATATCTCAAAAACTTTTATGTTACTATATAGACTTATTTAATTTCACAAAGAACTAAGTGTAATAGGAGATATTTAAACTGATTAAATTAAGGTTATAAATAATTATAATGCCTAATTATTGACTTTGACACCGTGTCGTAGTTTATACTGAAACTGTAAGGAGGAAGTATAATGAAGACAATCACTATAAGCCAAGTATCTAAAAATATGGGGATATCCACTAGAATGCTACGCTATTATGAACAAATTGGATTAATTAAAAGTTTTCGTCGTGAAGGTTATGCTTACAGAGTTTATGATGATGAAGCAATTTCTAGAATTGAGCAGATTATGCTTTTGCGTAAATTGCGAATTCCTTTACGTCAAATTCAAACAATTCTAGAAAATAAAAATGCAGTTACTACTATTAACATCTTTCGTCAAAATATAAATGAATTGGACAAGGAAATTACTGCTCTTTCAACAATCAAGGATATTCTCTTTTGTTTTATCAAAGAATTAATTAAAGTTACAGAACTACCATTCAAAAATATTATTTCTGAAAATGACACATTGTTATCAGCTATTGAATCACTCAATATTGTTAGTATTAGTTTTAAGGAGGAGCAAGGTATGAATAAGTTAAATAAAGCAGATGAAAGACTATCAAAAATCAATGATATACGTATAGTATACCTACCACCAACTACTATTGCTTCCGCTCATTATATTGGTGATGACCCAGAACTTCATGCAAATACAATGCTTGATGAATTCGTGCGTAAAAACAATTTGAATAAAATTAAACCAGATTTAAGACGTTATGGTTTCAATCATCCTAATCCAATAGATGAAACAGGCTATCATGGTTATGAGGCATGGGTGACAATTCCAGATAATATGGAGATTTCGGCACCACTTAAAAGAAAGCAATTTGCAGGAGGGTTATATGGTGTACATATGATTGCTTTTGGCAATTTTGCTGAATGGGATGCACTTCTTGAATGGGTGAATAACAGTGAGAAATATGAATTTGCAGGTGATTTACAAGACCAAGAACATATGTGTGGTCTTTTAGAAGAACATTTAAACTATTTTAGCCATATAGAAAAGACAGACCTTGAGGTAAAAGATATACAACTTGATTTACTAATACCTATTAAGGAAAAATAAGAAAAAATATCAGCATAATAATACTAGTTTGTCAAAAAGATTATATGACTGTGAGATAGCAATTATGATAGAGGAAGATTATTTTTGAAAAGAAGAAATATATCTTTCTATTTAACATTCTAACTATTGACAATTAAACAAAATTATAATAAAAAATAGATAAACTATATAGTTTATCTATTTTTTATTATAACTTTAAGCAATCAATATATTTAAATCTAATAAAATTTATCTAAAGTCTTAAAGTTGAAAAAGATAAATGAAGTACCAAGAACCACTTCCTTTTTTTAATCGTCAATCTTATCTCATACATCCTCTGATATACTTGATTTTCTAATAGGTTTTATTATATCAGTATTAAAAAAACTGTCTTAGAATATATCTTAGATATTAAATATTAATTACAAAAACAAATCTATAATTATATATTAAGTTCTTCTAAGATTTTTATTGCAAATCTTGCATTTGGATATGTAATAGAGCCACCACCAATTACACCTATTTTTATTGCTTCTATAATTTCAGCCTTACTTGCTTCAGAGTTTACACACCCCTCTATATGATAGCAAATGCATTCATCACAACGACTTAAAATAGAAATTGCTAATCCCATCAACTCTTTATTTTTTTTACTTATAGCTCCCTCAGAATAAGTCTTATCATCAAGACTTCCAAAGGCTCTAAAAAATTCATCTGTTTCACTTAGTTTATTATTATATAATTTTCTATATTCTTTCATTTCTTCAAGATTCATGTCTACCTCCTGTGTTCATAAATAATTTTTATAGAGTATGATATAACATCATACTTATATTTTCAATATTAAATATGAATTTTCAATTTATAATGCATATCCTGATTGGTAAATAACCTTAGAATATATAGTTACTGATGACTTCTTACTTTTAATGTTAATTAATTTCAGAGCTAAGATAAATATCTTAATAAGTTTTTAATTGTCTGTTTTAGCTCTGAAATATATAAGATTTAGCTAAGCTTTATAAAAATATATAACTATCCTAGTTATTTTTAGCTGAACTTTTATATATAAAATAAGAATAAATAAATGGTATCACTACAATCATAATTATTACAAAAGTATTATAAAAAGGAATATTAATAAATGCATTAATAATTAACAATATTCCACCAATAATCCAAATCCATCCAGCTAAATGATGTGTTTTATTCCAATTTTCTTCATCATTAAGAGTCCATGGTAATTTTATTCCTAATGTATAGTTTTGTTTACATTTAGGAATATAGTTTCCAATAAAGAAAATCAATATTCCTGAAAATAATCCTATATAAAAATTTGTCTCTAAAGTAATTCCTATTGAATACACAGTCATCATTACTTGCAAAATAACTGAAAGTATAGCAACTCCCCATTTTGAAAAACCTTGAAGTATTTTTGAAAATCCTATTTTCTTTGGTTCATTTTCAATTCTAAACCATGTATATAAATGAATACATAGCATTAATAATGGTACACCAAAAGCCGCTATAACTTTTGGAGCATAATTATCTGGATTTCCATAATTGTCAAAATGAATTGCAACCTGATCTGGCAATCTATTATAAAAATAAACTGATACAATAAATGGTATAAAACATACTAAAGTTGATAAAACAAATTGTTTATTTATCATTTTTTTCATTATCTTTTTCTCCCTTCTCCATAAATTGTGAAAACCAAAGCATAACTTCCTCAAAAACTGAAGTATTTATTTCATAGAAAATGAAGTTTTTATACTTGGTTTCAAATATGAGCCCTGCCTTTTTTAATTGAGATAGATGATAAGAGATTGTGGCATTTGTCATATTAAATTTTTCACTAATTTCTCCTGCTGACATCTTGTTATTCTTTAGCATAAGTAAGATTTCTCTTCTTACAGGGTCAGAAAGAGCTTTAAACGTTTCTGGAAAACCCAACAATATCACCTCTCTATTTAGAATTTCATCTAAATACAATATAGCATAATTAATTATTCATTTCAATAACTATTTAGATTTTTTTCTAAATAGTTATTGAAATGAATAATTATATAAATTTCTAAAACTAGCTTTAAATAAAACAATCTCAATCATAGACTGTTTTATTTAAATACTTTACTTTCAAAAAAATAAAGGACTTAGAAATAAAACTCTAAGTCCTTTTATTTTATAAACTTTCTTATATTTAAAATATAATGCGCACTATTTATGCAACATATTCATACTTTTCTCTGTATTCTCTTATGGCATCATTCCAAGCTTCTTGTACTGTTACACCTCTTTTATTAGCAATTCTCTGTGCCAGTTCAATTATTTTCATAGCTCTTCTTGATATGTTCATATATATTCCTCCTACAAATTATTATATATTTCATATACATAGATTAAAGTTATATTTTTATACTATATAACTTTTCTATTATAATATTACAATTTCCATATGTATTATATATGAACTGTATTAGAAGATAATTAGAATTTTTGTAAAATTTGTATATATTCATATTTATACAACATTAACCTCATGAAAATCTTAAAATAACATGAAATATATGTTCTCATATATACTATAATGAGCATTTAGAAACTACAAAACACTTGAAGTTTTTAATTATCAGTATCCTATAAAAAAGCCATAACTAATATAACTACAATGGTTGTAGATTTTTATATAATATATAAATAATTATAGGAATTAAAACTATCTAATTAAAACAATGTCTGGTACATTAGCTTTGTGACCATAAACAATGCCATTACTAAAAATATTGGTTTTATCATTTTTGAACCATTTTTTATTGCAACTTTAGCACCCACATAGGCCCCTATTATCATCACTAATGCAAACAATACAGCAATTTTATAATATACTTGACCATTTATCATAAATAATAATAACGAAGTTACATTGCTTGTCAAGTTTAATATTTTTGTATTTGCTGAAGCATGCAAGAAATCATATCCATATATTTTTATAAATCCGAAAGTTAGAAATGTTCCTGTTCCAGGTCCAAAAAAACCATCATAAAATCCCATTATAAATGCCATAAGCATTCCTAATCTCAAATTTTTCTTATTAATACCTTCAAATCTATCTTCTTGACCTAAATTTTTAGAAACAAAAGTATAAATTGCCACTATTAAAATCATTAATACAACTAAAACATTTAGTATATTTTCATTTATTGATAATACACATTTTACTCCTAAAATACTACCTATAATAGTAAAAGGAACTAACTTTTTTAAAAGTTCATTATTAGTTTTGCCAGATTTTGCATATCTATAAGCACTACTTATACAACCTGCTGATGCTGCAAATTTATTTGTACCAATAGCAAGATGTATTGGTACTCCAATAGCCATAAGAACAGGCATACTGATAAGCCCACCTCCACCTGCTATAGAATCTACAAAAGCAGCTATAAAACCCCCTATACATAAAAAAGTAATTACAAACATAAAATTCCTCCATACATTCTATTTCAATCTCCTTTATAATATATACTCTATACAATTTCTTTTTAATTTTTATTGTCCAATATATTTTTTCTATATTCATTTGGAGTACTATTATTAAATTTTTTAAATATTTGTGAAAAATAACTGCTATTATTAAATCCTACTTTCTTACAAATATCTGCTATACTCATATTTCCATTTTTTAAATATTTTTTAGATTCTTCTATTCTAAGAATATTTATATACTCAGTTATTGAAATTTTATTCTTTTCATTAAAAATAGAACTTAAATAATTTGGACTTATAAAAAATACATCAGATATGCTATTTAAATTTATATTTTCTTTATAATGTTTTTGTATATATTCGTTTATCTTTTCAATTAAATTTACTTTATCTTTTCTCCAAAAGTCTCTATTAATATCAATACATTCTTTAGAAAATTCAAGTAATATATTCCATAAGTCTTCATCACTACTTACAAGTGATATTTTTTTAGTATATTTATTTTTTACATAATAAATAAGATTTAAATCTTCTAAATCTCTAAGTACTGTTCTAGATAATATGAGCGTCATCTCTTGAACAATACTCTTAATATTATTATGTATTTTCTTATTTACCTCTATTAATTTACAAATACCTTCTAAATTCATATTTTTAATTTCTTTCTCAAGAGAAAATTCTAATTCATAAGGATACTCTCCACCAGCAGTATTAAGTATACTAATTTCTATAGGGCTTATAATACATTTTTCTTCTAACAGCCTAGTATTAGCCTTTTTAAGTGCATCTTCAAGCCTTATATTGTCTTTTCTATTTTTTAATATTTCCTCATCCTTTATGCTAAGTTGGTTTTCAAAGAATTTTCTTTTCGCTATTTCCTGAATAAAATCAGTTACCATTAGTAAATTTTCTTTTAATACATATAATCTACTTTTAGGATTTAATGGAATTTCACTGTAAATTTTATTTATATATTTTGTATCTATATTTGAGTTATTTGACAATATAGACAACTTTTTATCTATATCAATAGATTTATATATTATAAAATTTCCACATTCTATATACCCAATTATATTTTCTTCTAATGCTATCGGTATCTCTAGACTAGAAACATCATAATCACAATTATATATTTTAGTAAAATTGTCGTTATTTATATTTTTATTAAGTTTTCTATTACAGGTTCTTATATTTTTGCAAGTAACGCAAAATTTAACTTCTCCATTAGTTTCAAATATTTTTTCGTGTTTTGAATCATAAATAGATATTTTAAGCTTCAGTATATTAGATATTTGATTTGCAATATTTTCAATTATATTTATATTAACTAATTCTTGTATATTATTCTCAGAAAACATGATTGGTAATTGTTTTAAACTCGAAAATTTATAGGGAACATAGGCGATTAATATTATCAAATCATTTTTACCAGTATTTATAATTTCATGTTCTGAATATGGTGGGCAATAGATTATTGATGATTTCTTTATATTAATCTTTCTACCATCAATTATTTGTATTCCTTCTCCTTGAATCACGTATAAAAGTTGTTCTTCACTTAAATGAAAATGTTTTTCTTGACAATTTCCTGGAAAAAATTTTACAACTCCAGCACTAAGTCTATTAGATTGTGTTTTTGATGGCTCATGTATCCATGTAACTTCTCCCCAATTAAATTTTTGCACTTCATATTTACTCGACTCACTAAAATACTCCATAAGCTCACCTCTTAGTTTTTGTCTAAATATTTTTTTATTCTTTCAAATGTCTCATTACTTATCACATGCTCTATTCTACATGCATCCTTTTCAGCTATATTGAATGAAACTCCCAATGTATTTATTAGAAATCTAGTAATTAAAATATGTTTTTCATAAATTTCTTCTGCTTTTTTTCTACCATTCTCAGTTAAAATAATTTCACCATCAAGCATCATTATAATAAGACTACTTTCTTTTAAAATCCCTACAGCTCTACTTACACTTGCTTTACTATAATTTAATTCTTTTGCTATATCAATAGACTTTACAACTCCATTTTTCTTCTCCAAAATCAATATTGTCTCTAAATAATTTTCTCTTGATTCATACATTTCTACTTCCCCCAAGCAATAACAATTCAATTCTAATATTTTTATCATACTAATTAAAAAAGTATAACTGTATGTTTTAACATCATAATCTAGATTGTTCATATATAATAAAAAAATACTCACTTTTATACTCATAAGTATTTTTATCACTTACATTAATATATCTTATCATAATTTTCTTTTTTATTACATAGAGAAATATCATATAAAATAAAACCCATTTTAGATTTTGATATATAGTGTAAAAATCATTAAAAACGAGACTTTACATAAATAAATAAATAAATAGACAACATAGTTGAAAAACCTTCATAAAATCAGGTATAAATGACAGGAATACTAATTCATTTTCTACACACTATTTTAATTATTATCAACCCATTAATTCTAAGAAGTTAATATCAAAAACTAGTATCCTTTTTCTATATTTACTTATCCTCAATAGAAATAGTTATAAAAAGAGCACAAAAAATTATTTCTTAACTGCCTTTTTTTCATTTAGATAAGCTACTTTTTCATCTATTTGCTCCATACAATGTTCCAACACATGTATTTTATTTTGAATATTCTGTTTATATTGCTCAAATAGGCAAATTCTTTTATCTATTGTGTCATCTCCCATATCACAGAAATGAAAACATTCATATATATTCTTTATAGATAAACCTGCCATTTTAAGTTCTGTAATAAATATCAAGTGTTCTACATCCTTTTCTGAAAAGTAACGAACACCGCTTGGTTTTCTATTGATAGGAAGTAGTAAACCTTTTTCTTCATAAAAACGGATTGCTGATGGAGAAATTTCAGTTATTTTTGATACCTCAGTCATGGAATATTGCATGTTCTTTACCTCCCTAAACTTTTAAATGAATAATAACATTATAAAAATTCCTTTCATAATAGTCAATCAGTATTCAATAAAAAGTATTGACTTCAAGTTAGGTTGAAGTTGTATAGTTTGAAGTGTAAAAATCAATTTGTAAAAGAAAGGATTATATAAATGGAAAAATATGCAACTATGATTAAAGAAAATTTAAATGCAGGAAAAGTACTTTGTGGGATTGCAGTTTCACTGTCTGATTCAGCTGTAAGTGAATTAGTAGGATTATCTGGATACGATTTTGTATGGATTGAGGGAGAACATGGAGCTTTAGACCATAAAGACATTCAGCAACATATGATAGCAGCACATGCTGGTGGTGCTGCTTCTTTGGTTAGATTGGGAAATAGTGACCCTACTCTTGTTAGAGCTATAATGGATATGGGAACAGATATTATAGGCTTTCCATTTATTAATACAGTACAAGACGCACAAAAAGCAGTATCAGTTACCTATCCACCAAAAGGCATAAGAGGATGCAACCCTCAACGTGCTTCGTATTATGGGCATATGAATTATTTAGACTATATTAAAAATGCAGATAAAGAAACATTGAAAATGATGTTAATTGAACAAAAAGCAGGCTATGACAATCTTGAAAATATAGTACAGGTTGATGGTTATATTTCTTTTACAATAAATGGAGCACATTATTACTCCTTTTCCTTACATTTTTCTACAACACTTATTAAAACTTTCATAAGATTAAATAGCTCAGATTATTCAGTTTATACTTAATAAACATACTGCCAGATAACAAATAAAAAATCGTTATCTGGCAGTACTGAATATATATTGAAGTCAAAATATTAAATATTTTATCTTTTATAAAATATTCATTACATATATCATGCTATTAATATTTTTTAGTGTTATGTATACTAATATTATCATTAGTTTTTAAAAATTAGCTTTTTATAGCATACAAATTTATTCAGCCAACATTTTACCTAATTCAATACAATTAGCCTCTGCCTCTCCATCTGGATCTTCCATTGCTGTGATTCCTTCACCACCTATAATTGTAGCACCAGCATTTTGCATACGTTCTTCCCAATCTCTCATCCATTCACAATTTCCCCAACCATATGAACCAAATAATCCAATCTGTTTACCTGATACCATTGCTTCTAATTCTGATACAAATGGTTCCATATAACCTTCTTCCAATTGTTCTGCTCCCATAGATGGGCAACCTAGTGCAAATTTATTTTCTCCTTTTAAATCGCTTGGTTTCAATAAATTTACATCTAAAACCTCTGCTATTTTACCTTTTGACTTTACACCTTCAGCTACAAAATTTGCCATTTTTTCAGTATTTCCTGTTCCACTCCAATAAACAATATATATTTTATTCATTTTTACCTCCTACGATATTTTTAATCATTCTTTTAGTTAGCTATAGCTAACTAGAATTTAAAAAATAAAAGATTTCTTTATTTGAAATCTCTTTATTTTTTCTAAATATATAATATCATGCACAGTTTTAAAAATCAATACTTATTGATAATATTTCTCATTAAATAATTTTTATCATTTATTTCGTAAATATATAGTCCTTATCTTTCATTAGCAAACAAAGATTATCTTTTAGTATTTCCCTTGTATTTATAAAGATTTAAATATAAGTAACCATTTCCTTGTTCTGTTCTAGGCAAACCAAGTGCTCTTGTACACTTTATCAACTGTGCATACAACTCAGCTTCATCAAAATTTCGTTCAAACTCTTCTCTTGCCCACTCTTTAATCAATGCCATTGAACCTGTTACATAGGGTGCACTCATACTAGTACCACTCATAATAGCAAGTTTATTATCCATATAAGTGGATAAAATATTTCTTCCTGGTGCAACTAAATCTATTGTACTATTTGAATTGCTAAATTTCTCAACTAAATAATTTTCATTTATTGCACCTACTTCTATTACTTCAGGATAACTTGCTGGATAACTATATTCACTTGTACTAGAATCCCCATCTCCATTATTACCAGCTGCACACACTACAGGAATATTATTTTTTACTGCTTGTAAAACAGCATTTTTTAGATTTTTATCATCTTTATTCCCTCCTAGAGACATAGATATAATATCTACCTTGCTACTTACAGCAAAGTTGATAGCATTAATTATACTCTGATATGTCCCAATACCATCTTTATTTAATGCTTTTGCTATTAATAATTTACAATCTGGTGCTACTCCCATAACTTCATTATTATAATTAGATGCTGCTATAATGCCTGCTACATGTGTTCCATGTCCATTAAAATCCTCATATATATTTTTATTTCCATTACTATCATCACTGAAATTTGCACCTCCAATGATTTTTCCTTTTAATAGAGGGTGAGATGTATCACAACCTGTATCTATTATACCAACTACAACATTTTTACCAGTGTAACCCTCTTCCCACATTCCTTTAGCATTCATTTGTTTTATACCATATGGAAATTTATTCTTTGTTCCTCTTAGATTTTCATTTATCTCATATGGAATTAACTTCATTTTTTTATTCATAATGTATCCCCCTAAAAATTTTATTGCATATAAAAAATTATAAACAAGTTAAAGTGATAAACTATAAATTAATAATTTAATTTATAGTTACATGCTTATACTCATCTATTTATATTTATGATATGTTTTTTATTTTTAGGAGTCATATTTTATTGTCTACAAAATAAAATTTATATGTTATATCAAACTAAAGATTTGCTTACATATACAGATTTACTTTTGTAGATAATCTACTTTTTTGTAGGATATAAAATATTTTATACATTTAAAACAATAAAATAGGATATCTTATTTATGGTAAAAACTTTTTAAGATATCCTGTTAGTATTTAATATTCTCTACTTTTTTAATATATTTACTATTTCAAAACTGCCCCTGTATTTGCTGATGTAACCAGCTTAGCATATCTACTTAAATATCCATGCTTTATTTTTGGTTCTAAAGGCTTAAATTTTGATTTTCTATTTTCTATTTCTACTTCACTTACTTTTAGTTCTAATTTTTTATCTGGTATATTTATAGAAATTATATCTCCTTCTTCAACTATTCCTATTAAACCACCTTCCATAGCTTCTGGAGAAATATGCCCTATAGATGCCCCTCTGGTAGCTCCTGAAAAACGCCCATCAGTAAGAAGTGCTACATGCTTATCAAGCCCCATTCCCGCAACTGCTGATGTGGGAGATAACATTTCTTTCATTCCTGGCCCTCCTTTTGGACCTTCATATCTTATAACTATAACATCACCTTTGTTTATTTTTTTGTCAAATATAGCACTAACAGCTTCTTCTTCTGAATTAAAAACTCTTGCTGGACCTTCATGAATCAACATTTCCTCTGCTACTGCTGATTTTTTTACAACTGCTCCATTTACAGCAAGATTACCTCTTAAAATTGATAGGCCACCTTGACTGCTATATGTATTTTCTAATGTATGTATTACTTCTTCATTCTTTATCTCACAATTTTTTATGTTTTCTCCTATAGACTCGCCTGTTACTGTTTTACAATCTAAATTTATTCCTTTTATCTTTGAAAGTTCATTCATTATAGCTGGTATTCCTCCTGCCATATGTAAATCTTCGATATGATGCTTACCACTTGGACTTAATTTTGTTAAACAAGGAGTTTTTTCACTTATTTCATCAAATAAATCTAAATTAAGTTCTATTCCTACTTCATAGGCTATTGCAGGTAAATGAAGCACTGTATTTGTAGAACCAGCCATTGCCATATCTACAGTTATTGCATTTTTAAAAGCGTCTATTGTCAAAATATCTCTAGGCTTTATATTATTCTTAAGAAGTTCCATAACATACATACCTGCATATTTTGCTATTCTTTTTCTTTCTCCTGAATGTGAAGCAGCAGTACCATTATATGGAATACCCATACCTAGTGCCTCTGTTAAACAATTCATACTATTAGCTGTAAAAAGCCCAGAACATGAACCACAACCAGGACAAGAATTCACTGCCAACACTTCTAGTTCTTCTTCACTCATTGTCCCATCCTTACAAGCTCCAACACCTTCCATTGCAGAGTTAAAGTCATATACTTTTCCATTTGCTTTTCCTGGAAGCATAGGACCTCCACTTACAACAACACTTGGTATATTAAGTCTTGCAGCCGCCATTAACATTCCTGGGACTATTTTATCACAATTAGGTATAAGTACTAAAGCATCAAAACCATGTGCCATTGCCATTGCCTCTATAGAATCGGCTATTAATTCTCTTGAAGCAAGTGAATAATTCATTCCAACATGCCCCATAGCTATACCATCACAAACTCCTATAGCTGGAAATTCTAATGGTAATCCACCACTCATTCTCACTCCATTTTTTGCTGCTTCTGCTATTTCATCAAGATGAAGATGACCAGGAATCACTTCATTTTGTGCATTTACTATACCTATTAATGGTCTTTCAATTTCTTCTCTAGTAAGACCCATTCCATACATTAATGCTCTCTTTGGAGCTCCCTCTATTCCTTTTTTTATATCACTTCTCATGTTATTACCTCTTTCTTATATTTTAAAAATTTTCATAATATTATTATAATATATTTTTATATCAATTAATTACAAAAAACCCAAAAAATATTAAAAGATATTAATATAAAAATATTACTATTTTATATTAATATCTTACACAAATAAATTAAATAGTTATTCTCTCTTAGATATGCTAGTTGGAGAAATCTTTTTTGCCAATATTAAAGATGTTATTATTAATAAAAACAACAACACTATAGAAATTATAAAAGAAGGATTAGTGATATCAATAGCTTTATCTCCTATATTTAAGAACACTAATGTTCCTGGTAAAATACCAATAAGTGTTGCAAACATATAGCTACTAAATCTTATATTAGTAAGCCCTGCTCCATAGTTTATCAGATTATATGGAGTAATTGGTATCAATCTTAATACAAATATAATAAAAAATCCTCTCTTCTCATCTGCCTCCATAAAAAGTTTCCATAAAGATGGTGATAATTTATTTTTTAAAAACTTAGTTATGGCATCCTTAGCTAATACCTTTGCCATCATAAACATAATTGCACTATTAACACCTGCACCTATTATCGTATAAAGTGTCCCTTTCCACAATCCAAATGCTAATCCTCCAGCCAATGCTAATACTGGAACTGGAAAAAAAGTAATTGGCAAAATTGAGAAAATCAATATATATACAAAGGGTGCATAGTTTCCATATGATTGCACATATTGACGTATTTGCTCTGCTGTAATACCCCTAAAAAATGCATAATAAATGAGTATAAAAATAACAATGATAAGTGCTGTAACAATTCCTTTCAAATTCCTTTTTATAATAAATATCATCCTTTCTATGTGTATTTATTGTATATCTCTATTATTTATCTTCTTTTTTAAGTTTCAATAAATAACCCTTTATTTATATTCCATCTAAATAACTTCTTCATGACTTTTTAAAATTTCATCAAAGTTAATAATCCTACATCAAAAATTAAAATAAGATTTTTAATATTAATTAATTCAGATTCTATATGATTTAGACTTATTAGATGAAAGTTAATAGTAATCACTTCTTATGATATTATCTCTTTATCAGATTTTCAAGTTTCAATAATATCATTATAATACATTTTTATATTAACTAATTACAAAAAATCTAAAAAATATCAATAAATTACACAATTAAACTAAATAATTATTTTTTATTGTATTCCTTAGAAAATTTTTTTAATAAGATGTAAGATAGTATTATTTATAGAAAATATGAGCTTTATTATTTCATGCATTAATAAATATTGATTTTTTAATAAATAAAAAACATTCCCATTAAGAGAATGTTTTTAGGTATATAAGTATATTAGAAATACACTGCTATTTGTATTCTATCAACAATATTTTTTGAAGAATATAAGTCTAAAATATCTTCATATATTCATATATAAATCCATAAACCTTCATAAAATAATTATTTTCTAAAATCCCATATTTTTAACTGCATATCACATAATAGCATAGTTTTGTAAAGTTGAACTATTATACATATCTTATCTAATAAAGCACACTCCAAAAATACTCATAACCTTAATTGTAATAATTTTCTCGCAACCTCATCTACTTCTGAAATATTTTCCCATTTTGTTGGCTTTTCTGCAATTCTCTTTATAAAAAGTATAATTGGTTCAAGTTTTTTATCTGTGAACATTGGTAATAGACATACGATTATCCAATATTTCCAATCATCATCTTATTCCTCTGGGGTAAGAATATTTATTATCAGTGGAGTAATAATTTCTTGATGTAATACCAATACAGGCAATATATCTTTTGCAACAGGCCAATTGTAATCTTGTATCCATTCTAAAAGCTTAAGGCAAATAGGTTTTATCTCTTCATCAGATAATAATTTTAATTTTTCAATATTACAGTTATCAAACTTATCTTTTGGAAGTAGTTCTTCGACATTTTTCATAATCTATTTCTCCAGTCTAACACACAATAGTTGTCTTATCTTCAAGATAGACAAAAATCGTTTATATTTAGATACTAATATCTACATTTACAAATATAAAACAAATTATAACTTAATATACTTGTATATAAGTACTAATTTTAAGTTAATCAAATATAATATTTGAAACTTTATCCCAGTTAATCGCTCTCGAATTATATTCAGGGTGTGATAATTTTACTACATGAGTTGAATTATTATAATTATAATAAATTGTAGTAGTACCATCAATTTGATTCCTCTTGTATCCTTGATAGGTAGCATTATTTGGCACTTTTTTTTCAATAAAACTATATGCAGATGAAGCATCAAGTATTTTTACTTTATTAGGAAACATTAACATAAAAAAAGTTATAAGAGCAAAAATACATATACATGTAATACTATACCATTTAATCCATTTCATACAATTCCTCCTATTTTACCAATATATACTATTATTATTTCCATATATTTATAATATTTATACATATGATAAAATTTTTAAATACTTACATATTAAGTGTAGAAGATTCAATTTTCTAAGTCTTATAAGGATACATAGTTTATTTTTATAAGTTAATAAATTTTTAAGGTTTTATTAAAGAAAAGTTTATTTTTAAAGATTACAATAAAGATAGTATTTATAAGGTCAAAAATATAAATTTTGGAGGGAGATAAATTAAAATTATGTGTACACTTTATCCGTTATTTTGTGCAATATTACCTTGTTTAATATACCAAATAATTGTTATAAGAAGAGTAAATTTAAAAGAAAAAAGGAATTTAGTAACACATCTAATATGGGTCTATGTTTTTTTGTTTTATATTTACTTAGCACTTAGCAAAGCAGGTATTGGAAGTATATGGGATATAGGTAGATATGGTGAAATTATTAGACTAGATGAAATAAATTTAATTCCATTTAGTTCAAGTGGTGCTTTAACCTACATTCTAAATATCATCATGTTTATGCCTTTAGGATTTTTACTTCCTTTGATTTGGAAAAGATTTAGAAATTTTATTAGCATATTATGTACTGGACTAAGCTTTTCATTGGCAATTGAGATTTGTCAATTATTTAATCATAGAACCACAGATATTGATGATTTGATGATGAATACTCTAGGTGCTATTTTGGGATACTTCATATGGATATGTATAGATAATTTATTTAATTATATAAGTAAAAAGACTATCTTTGCACATCGATATGAACAGATTCTTCAAGATGAAATTGCTGTTGAAGCTGATGATGATACAAATAGAAAAACTATTAACCTCCCTAAAAATGAAGCTATTATGTACTTAATATTAGCTATTTTAGGAGAATTTCTATTGTATAATTTTTATATCACTTATTAGATAATTTAATGTATCTATTAGCTTTACATTTTATCTTAATATTTATGTACAAATAAAATACCCATTCTTACTACCTTAAGAACAGGGTATTTTATTCTTTAATATATTTAACAATAACTTTTTATCTTATTGATAATACCTATTTTCACTTTTCTGCTTGATTATAGCAAAAACAATATTTAAAATAAATTTTAATTATAATCACTTTCAACAAAATTATTAGAATAATTTTCAAATCTGAATAGCCTAATATAATAACCTTACTTAATTGGCATTTGAAATATTCGATTTACATTACATCTAACTTTATTAGCAGTTATATAATCATATTCAGTGCCATTCTCAATAAAATTTTGTATCTTATCTAATACTTGTATTGCTCTCTCTTTACTTTCATAACATCCTATCTTCCTAGTATTATACATATCTTCAAATGTTACATATATTTGATTATCATTTATTTCAATTTTACTAACTTTCATTAAATTAGTTTTATCCTGGCTTCTAATTATTATCATTTCAAATTCTCCAATATATTTAATTTATTTTTAAGTCATTTCCTTGTTATATACTATTTTGACATAATTAAAACTTTTACCATTACATATTTATATACCATCTTTCTCTTTTGAGAGTTTCTTTAATCCTAAAAGCCTTGCTAATTAGTTCTCTTTTTTATTTCCATAATAAATCATTTGTTGATTATTCCAACATCATTATACAATCTATTTCACTTAGTAAAACTTATCCTTACCACCCTTTCTATGTCGATTTATACATTTGGTAATTGTATTAATAAAAATTTTTATTCAAATCATTTGTATATTAAATCATTTATATCAAAACTCAATATTTTACAACATATATATCTCTTTTCTATAAACTTATTTTTATATTTTCTTCAAATAAATGTATTATAGGATTTGTTTTTAATAATTTCATTATTTTTTTATAGCATCATTTTTAATTTTGATTTGTTTCCATTCAACATATCACCTCTCCATAAATTACCATTTGTATAATTTATATTATATATATACAAACGGTAATTATCAATCTTTTTTCTTATCTTTTTTCTTTTTTTATATATTTTTGGTAATTTTATTTTACTTTTCAGCAAAATAACTTATAATTTCGGTAAGGAGTGATGTACATATGGAAAGTTTAGGAGATAGAATAGCAAAGCTAAGAAAAGAGTTGAATATAAATCAAAAGGAACTTGCTACTAACGTTGGTATAACTGAAGCTAGTTTATCACGTTATGAAAATAATCTGCGAGAACCTAAAAGTGAAATAATAGTAAGATTAGCAAAATCACTGAAGACATCTACAGATTATTTATTAGGTATAAATGAAAATACAAAAATAAATAGAGAAGACAAATTAATAATAGAAAGTTTATCAGTTAGTGAAAAAACAAAGCAGCTTTTAGAAAAGATATATTCACTTGAAGAAGAAGATAGAGAGGCTATAGAAAAAATGATTGATAATGCTTATATAAAGAGATTTTTAAAAGAAGAGAATTAGTTCTCTTCTTTTACTTTTTCCAATATTTCTAATAACAGTTCATAAAAATCAATATCTACACTCAATAAAAAATCTAATTTAATTCCTGTGTCTTTAATTTTTTCCTTTCTTATAATAGTAGTATTTGATTTTTCCACATACACCATCCCCCAGCGAACCTATGTTCTTAATTTTATTCAAAGATTCCCAACAAATTTTTAATAAAAATTATGTAATTATGATTTTTTCATTTCATAAAATATTTTTCTCTTATCCAAAATTTTCTTGGATAATTATCTTAACTATATAATAATACTTTTATTCTACAGATGCAATAAAAAACTCGTAATTATAACAATAAAATCTATTATTGTAGAATTTTGTATATTTTTTATGTTTTTATATATTTTTCAAGATAATTTTTATTATAAAACTTTGTATAAATATATAAATTTTTATGTTTATTTAATCTACTTTTTAGTCCTTGATAAAGTATAAAAAATACTGATAATTATAGTTTACTAACTATCATTATCAGTATTTTTTTACCATTTATAAACATAATTAAAATCCACTTTCTAAAGAGGCTATATTTACCTGACTACACTTCAAATTTTTCTCACAAAATACTATTTATCTTTTATTTATGTTATTCACTTTATATTTGTGTAGTAAAATTTATTTAGCTTGAAACTATTTTTATTATTGAGAGTTTAAGTTTTCATGACTTAATTATTGGAACCTAATTATTAATGAAAATAAAGTTAATTTTCATTATAAGTATTATCTTTTCAATATGTACTTACTATATAATTCTATTATTTATTTTCACTTTCCAGTTTTAATAAATAATCCTTTGTTTTTATTCCTCCCAAATAACCTCTTAAACTTCCATTAGAACCAATAAGCCTATGGCAAGGTATAAAAATAGAAATAGGATTTTTACTATTGGCTAACCCCACTGCTCTATATGATTTAGGTCTATTGATTGTATTCGCTAATTCTAGATAAGTTCTTGTTTCTCCATATGGAATTTTACAAAGTTCACTCCACACTTGTTTACTAAACTCACTTCCTGATGGATGTAATGGTAAATCAAATTTTTTTCTATCACCATTTAGATATTCACTTAGTTGTTTATTTGCATCTTTTATAATTTTAGTCTCTTTAACGGTATATTTTTCACAAGATAATTCTTGTATCCCAAAGAATAAATCTGTAATGTAATTATTTTCTTCTGATATTCCTATTTTCCCAATTTTAGTTTCATAGTAAAATATATTTTTCATTGAGCACTATATCCTTCCATATTTATTTTTATCTTCAGTTATGATTAATAGTTTTACTTATTTATATCATATATTTTATCAACTTTTAATAAAAAAACTTTACTCTGTTTAAAAATATTTGTTTTATATAAAATCAATTAATACCCTATATTATATAAATAATAAAACTAATTATATCTTCCTTATTAAAATCATAAATATATAAATTAATTAACATTAATGAACAAGAAAGTCAGTAGAGCATGATGTATCAAACCATACATTTTGCTCTACTGACTTTTTATTACTTAACTAAAACTTCAATATTTTCATCTTGCCCATCTATAACTATAGTACATCCATTATATATATCTCCAGCAATAAGTTTTCTTGCAATTATAGTTTCTAATGTATTTCCTATATATCTCTTAAGAGGTCTTGCACCATACACAGGGTCATAACCTTCTCTCACCATTACATCTTTAGCTGAATCTGTAACCTCAATAGAAATATCTTTTTCTTTTAATCTATTTTTTAAATCTTCCATAAATATGTCTATAATTTTCTTGATATTATCTTGGTCTAAAGGTTTAAACATTATAATATCATCTACTCTATTTAGAAATTCAGGTTTAAATCTATGCTTCATCTCATTCATTACAAGACTGTTAGTGGTATCTGTTATATTTCCACCTGCTTCTAATAAATAATTACTTCCTATATTAGAGGTCATTATTATAAGAGTATTTTTGAAGTCTACAGTCTTACCTTTATTATCAGTAAGTCTACCATCATCTAATATTTGTAAAAACATATTAAATACATCTTCATGTGCTTTTTCTATCTCATCAAATAATATTACAGAATAAGGTGCACGTCTAACTGCTTCTGTAAGTTGTCCGCCCTCTTCATATCCTACATATCCTGGAGGAGGTCCTACTAATCTTGATACAGCATGTTTTTCCATATATTCAGACATGTCAATTCTAATTATATTGTCTTCACTATCAAATAAATTTCTAGCAAGAGTTTTTGCAAGTTCAGTTTTTCCAACTCCTGTAGGCCCTAAGAATATAAATGAACCAATTGGTTTTCTTTCATCTTTTAGGCCAGCTCTTGCACGTATTACTGCATTTGAAACTGCTGTAACAGCTTCATTCTGTCCAATAACTCTCTCATGAAGTTCATCTTCTAGCTTAAGTAGCTTTTCTCTTTCACCTTCGACTAATTTAGTTACTGGTATACCTGTCCACTTTGATACAATATTAGATATTTCTTCTTCTGTAACTTCTTCTTTTAAAAGTGAGTTTTCAGAACCATCATTCATACTTTCTTCATATTTCTTTATTTGCTCTTCTAATTTAGGTATTTCACCATATTTAACCTCTGCTGCTTTGTTAAAATCGTATTCTCTTTCGTACTTTTCAGCTTTTCCTTTAGCTTCATCTAATTGAGATTTTAAATTTTTGATATCTAGTATTTGACTCTTCTCTTTTTCATATTTAGCAGTCATTTCATCATTTTTAGATTTTAACTCTGCTATTTCCTTTTGAATATCTTCTAATCTTGTCTTACTCTTATCATCATTTTCTTTAAGCAAAGCTTCTCTCTCAGTTTCTAGTGTAAATAATTTTCTTCTAACCACATCTAATTCTGTTGGCAATGAATCTATTTCACTACGAATCATAGCTCCAGCTTCATCTATTAAATCTATTGCTTTATCTGGTAAAAATCTATCTTGTATATATCTATGAGAAAGTTTTGCTGCTGCTACAATAGCATTATCATGAATTCTTACTCCATGATGTATCTCAAATCTTTCTTTAAGTCCTCTAAGTATAGATATTGTATCTTCAACAGTAGGTTCTTCTGCAATTACAGGTTGGAAACGTCTTTCAAGGGCTTTATCTTTTTCTATATATTTTCTGTACTCATCAAAAGTAGTTGCACCAATACAATTTAACTCTCCTCTTGCAAGCATAGGCTTAATCAGGTTACCTGCATCCATTGAGCCTTCTGTTTTACCAGCTCCAACTATAGTATGAATCTCATCTATAAATAGAATGATTTTTCCATCAGAACTTTGAACTTCTTTTAAGACAGCCTTTAATCTTTCTTCAAATTCTCCTCTATATTTTGCACCAGCAATCAATGCGCCCATATCAAGAGAAAATACTATTTTATCTTTTAATCCTTCTGGTACATCTCCTCTTACTATTCTCTCTGCTAAGCCTTCAACTATCGCAGTTTTACCTACACCTGGTTCACCAATTAATACAGGGTTATTTTTTGTTCTTCTTGATAAAATTCTTATAATTCTTCTTATTTCTTCATCTCTTCCAATTACAGGATCTAATTTATTTTTTTTAGCTAAATCTACTAAATTTGTTCCATATCTAGCAAGTGCATCATATGTTCCTTCTGGGTCTTGTGTTTCTACCCTTTGACTACCTCTAACTTGTGATAAAACATTTAAAAAATCATTTTTATTTATATTATATTGTTTCAATATTTTACCAACAACTGATTTTGATTCTGTTTCCATCATTGCAAGCATAACATGTTCAACACTTATATATGAATCTTTAAATTCTTTAGAAATACTTTCTGCTTTTATAAGTACTTCATTTATTTTTCTAGTAGCTGACACTCCTTGTGAATCTGCTCCTTCTCCATATACTTTTGGAAGTTTATCCATTTCAAAGTTTACAGTATTTCTTAAAGAATCTATTGATATATTCATCTTTTCTACTATATTTGGTATTAATCCATCTTCTTGATTAATAAGTGCTGAAAAAAGATGAATTACATCTACTTGTTGGTTATGATTTTTTACTGCTTCATTATAAGCCTCATTTAAACTTTTTTGAACTCTTAAAGTCATTTTTTCTACGTCCATATAAATCCCTCCATTTTAATATTATATCCAAATAAATTAAATTCTCTCATTTATGATTATTGATTTTCTAAGCTCTAAAAGACTATCAAGCAAACTTTCATTTTTTTGTATGTCAAAACTTAATGTCAGATTAAAGGTTCCATCTGAATTAAAAAAATCAAACACTTCTTTTGATTTTGCTCTTAGATATAAATCTTCATCTATAAGTCTTTTTTCACCTATTAACAAATATTGGCACTTATCTATAAAACTCTTTCTAAAATCAATAGTATATAGATTTTCTAAAAGATTATATTGGTAAATTGCAATATTATTAAACACTTTTAATAAATTTGAATTTACAAAATTGTAAATTTGATTATCGTTATACAGTGATATTTGTTCATATATATACTCTCTAAATAAAGGATGAATGTTTTGTTTAAGTTTCAAAGTAACTTCAGCTGGTATTTCAAAATACAACTTCCAGTATTCAGAATTATTTTTTTCTAATATAAATGCTACTCTGTTTAAACTAGTGGGGCTAATCTCTTTTAATGTACATTCAAAATTATAATATCTCAAACTAGTTTCTTCATTTTCAAATACATAATCAAACCACTGTAGAACATTTCTATCAAGTTTTAAACTCATATAAAAACCTTCTTCCTTATTTACTAACCTTATTAGGTCTTTTTATCTGATTATATTCTTCTAGTAAACTTTCTTTATCAGCTTTATTTCCTTTATATGCTATATGTGGATTTATCATATACTCACCATTTTTTACTTTCTGTAAAAAATCTAATTTTTTTAGTTCTGTAAACAATGAAGACAAGGAAGTCTTTGGATATTCAAATTCGCAAGATAATTCATGTAGTGTTTTCCTAATCTTATTATTTTTATCCATAGAATTTATCAATTTTATTGGAATTAAATCTCTTTTAGTATACATTCCTTCTGCCACTTTGATATAATTTTTAAAGCAAACATTCATATATTTACTTTTGTTCATAACCAAATTTCTACTTTCTGTGTATTCTTGATTTAAATCTTTTTTTAATGCCTTATCTAAATTAAATATCTCTTCTCACTCTCCTTATCTCTAATTGATAATATAAATATATTACAAAAAAATATGTATGTCAAAAACAAAAATAGCAAAATTTTATCTATAAGCTAAACTTTTATTTATCTATAAGCTAAACTTTATTGTTTTTTAAAATCAGTATTTTCAATTTATTGGTAAGATTTTTGAATAATATTTGTAAATTTTTTTTAAAAATTTTAATATGCTCAGTAAAATAATCTTTTCTACAGAGTAAAACCACTAAACACATAATATTTCCAATTATTTTTTTGTAAGTTTACTTGACATAGTATATATATATTTATATAATGTATATATACTATATATACAATTTAAGGAGGTGTTTAATTGAATATAGTTATTAGTAATTCAAGTGGCAAGCCAATATACGAACAAATTACTACACAAATTAAAAGTATGATTATAAGTGGAGAGTTGCCAGAAGGTACTGCTCTTCCAAGTATGAGATTATTAGCAAAAGAACTTAGAATAAGTGTAATTACTACAAAACGAGCATATAGTGATTTAGAACATGATGGATTTATTGAAACAGTTACTGGTAAAGGTAGTTTCGTATCTGGCAAAAATATGGATTTTGTTAAAGAAGAACAACTTCGTTTAATCGAAGAATACCTACAAAAAGCAGTTGATACAGCTCAAAGTAGTGGCATTACATATAATGAGTTACAAGATATTTTACTTTTATTATATAAGGGAGAATGATAATTATGGACGCAATAACTATAAAAAACCTAAACAAAGTTTACAAAAATTTTGCATTACAAGATGTATCTTTTTCAGTACCAAAAGGCTCTATAATGGGATTTGTAGGTGAAAATGGTGCAGGAAAAACTACTACACTAAAATCAATTTTAAATTTAATATCTTATGATAGTGGAAATATTGAAATCTTTGGCCTTGATAACATAAAAAATGAAAAAGAAATCAAAGAACAAATTGGTGTCGTATTTGAAGGAAGCAACTTTCATGAGAATTTAAATACAAATAATATCTCAAAAATTATGAGCCATATCTATAAAAACTGGGATGATAGACTATTTAAAGAATATTTAAAACAACTAAGAGTTCCAAATAATAAACTAATTAAAGAATTTTCAAAAGGTAATAAAATGAAACTTAGTATTGCTGTAGCTTTATCTCATAAACCAAAGTTATTAATATTAGATGAAGCAACTAGTTCACTTGACCCTATTGTAAGAGAAGAAATATTGGATATATTCTTAGATTTTATACAAGATGAAGAACATTCTATTATTTTATCTTCACATATTACAAGTGATTTAGACAAAATAGCAGATTATATTACATTTATACATAAGGGGAAAATTGTATTTAGCGAAAGCAAAGATGAATTAATCGATACTATGGGTATCTTAAAATGTAATTCTAATGATTTTGCTAAACTTACAAATGAAGATTATTTATATTATCGTAAAAGCCAGTTTGGATATGAAGTACTACTTAAAGATAAGTATAAATTTATTACAAAACATCCAAACCTTATAGTTGATAATACATCAATTGAAGAAATTATGTTATTTTATGTGAGAGGTGATAAATAATGAAGGGACTAATTTTAAAGGACTTACTTAATTTAAAAAGCAATATAAAATTTCTAATTTTATTTATGATTGTATTTGGATATATCTCTTCTGTTGGAGATGGAAATAACAGTAGTTTTATAGGTGTTATTATAGTTTTATGTACAACAATGATTGTTTCAACATTTTCATATGATGATTTAAATAAATGGGATAGCTATGTACTTACAATGCCTATCAAACGTGACACTATTGTATTAAGTAAATATTTAACTATGTTAATATTTAGCTTTATAGGTGTATTTTTTTCACTTATTATTAGCATTGTTAATGGATATTTTAAAAATACACTTGTTTTAGATGATACTTTAGTTATTACAGGATTAATTTTATCAATTTCAGTATGTTTTGCTAGCCTTATTTTACCACTTATTTATAAATTTGGTACAGAAAAAGCTCGTTTATTAATGATTGCATGCTTTTTACTTCCTACTGCTGCAATATTAGGATTTAAAAGTCTTTTGGAAAGATTTAATTCAAGTATTTCTATTGAAATTATACTTAATACTTTAGTTTATTCTCTTCCATTTATTGCGATTTTATTATTTGTAATTTCATATTTTATTTCTACAAAAATTTATTGTAAAAAAGAAGTGTAAAAGATATTAACACTAGTTTTATATTTAAGTGGTTTTATAAAAGATTTTATAAAAATACTATCAGGGTAAAATTTGATAGTATTTTTGTTTTTTATGAATTTATTTCTACTAGGATTTTTGTTTTTTTATTATTTATTTATTCAGTAACATCCTATTATTTTCTAAATATACTGATATAATATAATTATCTGATAAATTTAGTTGACAATTATATTTTTAGGAGGGTACACATGTTAGGACAAAGATGTATGGATTATTTACAAACATTAGGAAAAATAAGTTCAACAACAACAGGTCTTACAAGACTTATATTAACTGATGAGCATAAAAAATCGATTGAATTAATAAGTTCTTGGATGAAAAATTTGAATCTTGATATTGAAATTGACGATATTGGAAATATTATAGGTACATATAAATCTAATTTCTTAAACGCACCTACATTAGTAGTTGCATCTCATCAAGATAGTGTAAAATGTGGAGGTATATTTGATGGAATGCTAGGAATAATTGTTCCTCTAATTGGACTTGAAGAAGCTATAAATAATAATAAGTCTTATCCATTTAATATTAAATTAGTTGCATTTGCTGAGGAAGAAGGAACAAGATTTGAAACATCTCTAATGGGAAGTAAAGTTTTTGCTGGTACTTTTAAAGAGGAACTACTCAAATCTGTTGATGAAAATGGAATTACGCTTGAAGAAGCTGTGACAAAATTTGGATTTGATACTAAAAATTTAATAAATTTACACCCTAGAAAAGATATTGATGCTTATTTAGAATTCCATATCGAACAGGGACCTGTCTTAGAAAACAATGCTCTTCCTGCTGGTATTGTTTCAAGTATTACAGGATTTAAGAGTTTTAAAATATCAGTAAATGGCAAATCTGGCCATGCTGGAACACTCCCAATGGATATGCGATTTGATGCTGGATGTTGTGCTTGTGAATGTGTATTATCAATTGAAAATATAGCTAAGATAACGCCTGATTTAGTTGCTACAGTTGGAAAGATGAATTTCTATCCATCATCATCAAATGTAGTTCCTGAAAGGGTTGATTTTACTCTTGACGTCCGCTCATGTTCACAAGAAACTCTTGATACTTCAGTAATAAAAATATTTGATGAAATAACTCGCATATGTCAAAATAGAAAACTTAATTATACAAGTGAACTCTCTTTTGAAAATGTTCCTGTACCATGTTCTGATAAAATGACAAAAGTTATAGAAAAAAGTTTTGTGGATTTAAATCTCAACCCATTTTATATTTATAGTGGCGCTGGTCATGATGCTCAAGAAATGGATAATATAACTGATATAGGCATGGTATTTATAAGATGTACTGAAGGCATAAGTCATAATCCTAATGAAAATGTTACTGTGAATGATTTAGATATTGCAGTAAAAATATTTTTAAAAATACTAGATAATCTTAATCTAAAATAATTTTACAATAATACTCTTCATTCTGATGTATAAAAAAAGAAAATAAACATGAAAAAGGTAGCAACTAACTCTAATTGCTACCTTCTAATTCTATTTATATAAAAGTTGATTTCTCATCAATAATATCACATCTATCATTTCCATTAGATATATGTCTTACTTATAATTATACATTCTATTCGTAATTATCTCATTTTAAATAATATATATTATACAGTAAATATTTTTCTAATAATGACAATAAATATTCAAATTATTTTTAATATCTCCATTGATTTTTATCTATTTACCTTAAAAATATAAAGGATACCAAAGCTGATATCCCTTATAAATGTTATATATTCATTTTTTATTATAGTTCCAATTTAATATTCAACTTAACTCATAGAGTTAGAAAATTCCTCTCCTGCTGTAACAAGATTAGATAATAATACATCAGCCAGTGCATCATTAGCTGAACTTATTATCCATTTATTATCTTTCTTAGTACATTCAAACTCTACAGTTTTTGTTACAAAAGTTTCTTCAACACTTTTTTGCTTTTCTTTCATAATTGACACTAACATTTCAGTTGTTTTCTCATCTGTTAAATCTTGACCTGAAAAACTCATGCCAAGCATCTTTGTAAATGCTTCAGCCACTATTTCTTTAAGTAATGGTGTTGAATCTACAAACTTACACTCTACTTGAATTTTTGCATTATTATCTTTAATCTCACTGTCTTTTATTGTGTATGTTATTTTAGATGCATTATGTTTTAGATAATCTAAAACATACTGTGTACTTGGGTCTTCTGTTTCTAATTCTTTTAGTATATCCTTATATTTTTCATCATTATTTTCCATAACTTTGTTCATACCTTCAAAGTCAAATTTCTTTGCACTACTAAAAAAATTATTGATTGTATCTTCTGGTTTTGCACTTGAACATGCTGTCAAAGATATTGCTAATAAAAAAGTTGTTAAAAGTAATATGATTTTTTTCATATCTCAAATCCTCCCTCTTAATTTGTTGATACATAAATTATTTTAACATATAATGAGGATTTTTAATAATATATTTAGAATATTTATGACTTTTATCAAAACATAAATCTAGATTAAAAAATATTTATATTAAATTATTATTCATATTTACATCAGTCATAGTAGAAACCATAACAGCCTTTATAGTATGCATTCTATTTTCTGCCTCTTCAAATACTTTTGAATACTTGGAATTAAATACCTCGTCAGTAACCTCTAATTCTGATAATCCAAACTTTTCATAAATTTCTTGACCAACTTTAGTTTCTAAATCATGAAAAGCTGGAAGACAATGTAAAAATATAACATTTTCATTTTCAGTTTTCTTTATCATATCCATATTCACTTGATAATCTTTAAGTTGATTTATTCTCGCTTCATATTGTTCTTCTTCTCCCATAGAAACCCATACATCTGTATATATAACATCAGCACCCTTTACATCATCAATATTTTCAGTTAACAATATATCTCCTTTAGACTTTTTAGCTATTTCTTTCATATCTTCAACTAACTTTTCATTTGGCCAAAGTTCTTTAGGAGCAAGCGCTACAAAATGAATTCCCATTTTAGCACATCCTATCATCAATGAGTTACCCATATTATTTCTAGCATCCCCAACATAAACAAATTTAACTTTATTTAAATCTTTATCTACATTTTCAATTACTGTTAGAAAATCTGCAAGTATTTGAGTTGGGTGATATTCATCTGTAAGGCCATTCCAAACAGGTACTCCAGAGTATTTTGCTAAACTTTCAACTGTTTCCTGTTTAAATCCTCTAAATTCTATACCATCATAAAATCTTCCTAAAACTTTTGCTGTATCGGATACAGATTCTTTTTTACCCATATGGCAGTCATTGGGTCCTAGATAAGTTACATGAGCACCTTCATCATGAGCAGCCACCTCAAACGAACATCTAGTTCTTGTTGATGTCTTCTCAAACAATAATGCTATATTTTTACCTTGCAATAAATCTCCTTTTATACCAACCTTCTTCTTAGTTTTTAAATAACTAGATAAAGTTAATAAATATCTAATTTCCTCTTTTGTAAAATCCTTTAATGTTAAAAAACTCTTTCCTTTTAAACTTATATTATTCATATTGATTTTCCCCTTTTTGTAAATTTATTTAAATGCTATAAAATTTTTAGTTTCATATATTTTTATCTACTCTAATTCTCACCCTAACAATGAATCTTTTAATAACTTAATTATCTTCTAGTAATATATCTTTTAAAATTTCAAGAGCTTCATTTATCTCCTTGTAGCTAATAGTTAAAGGTGGTAAAAATCTAAGTACATTCTTTCCAGCAGTCAAAATAAGTAATCCTTTTTTTCTAGCTTTTTCTTCTATAGTGCTAGATTCAATAGTAGTTTCGATTCCTATCATCAAGCCCATACCTTTTGTCTTTACTACGATTGTACTATTAAAATTTTCAATAGATTTTCTTATATAATCTCCTTTTTCTAACACATCTTCATAAAATCCTTCTTTAGATATTTCATCTAACACAACAGAAGTTGCCACCATAGCTAATAAATTCCCTCCAAATGTTGTACCTTGGTCTCCTTTTCCTAAAACTTTTGAAAATTTTTCATTTACTAATACTCCTCCTATTGGTATCCCTGCGCCTAAACCTTTTGCAATTGTAACAATATCTGGTTTTACATCAAAATATTCATATCCAAAAAGTTTCCCCGTTCTTGCTATGCCACATTGAACTTCATCAAATATTACTGCTATGTCTTTTTCTTTACATATTTTTACAAGTTCTAAAATATAATCTTTTTCAAGAACATTAACTCCACCTTCACCTTGAACTGCTTCAAGAATTACTGCACAAACAGTTGAATCAATATTATTTTTAAAATCTTCAATATCGTTTTTTTCTACATATTTAAATCCTTCGGGAAGTGGATAAAAATATTTATGGTACTTATCCATACCAGTTGCCATCAAAGACATCATTGTTCTACCATGAAAAGAATCCTTTAAACTTATGATTGTCCCTCTTCCTTCACCATATTTATCACTACTGTACTTTCTTGCTATTTTAAAAGCAGTTTCATTTGCTTCTGTTCCAGAGTTACAAAAATATACTTTATCCAATCCACTTATATTAATTATTTTTTCTCCTACAGACAATACTGGACCATTGAAATATAAGTTTGATGTATGTAATAATTTGTCCACTTGCTCCTTTAAAGCAGTTTTTAAATTATTATTACTATATCCAAGAGAAGACACTCCGTATCCGCTTGTAAAATCTATATATTTATTGCCTTTAGTATCAAAAAAGCAACTACCTTCGCCATAATCTATAATAAAATCAGGTTGGCTATATGTATTTATGAAATATTCCTCCCATTTTGAAACTATATTATTGTTATTTATCTTCATTTTTATCATCCTCACTTAAGTTTATAATCTTTTTTATATTTAACTTATTTTCTTATTCATTTTCTTTTCTTATTAATGTGCCTATTCCACTATCAGTAAATAACTCTGTTATTATAGAATGAGGAACTCTTCCATCTAAAATATGAACTCTATTTACCCCATTATTCAAAGCGTCTACACATCCATGTATCTTAGGTATCATGCCACCAGTAATTATACCTTCATCAAATAGCTTATCAACATCATCTAGTATAACTTCTGTTATCAATGACTTTTCTTCATCTGGATCTCTTAAAAGACCTGGCACATCAGTAAGAAGTATCAGCTTATCTGCATTTAATTCTTTAGCTATAGCTGATGCTGCTGTATCTCCATTTATATTATAGGTCTCACCATCTTCTCCTACTCCAATAGTTGCAATTACTGAAATATAGCCTGATTTCAAGCAAGATTCTATAAGTTCAACATTTACTTTCTTTATTTCTCCAACAAATCCTAGTTCATAATTTTTATATGGGTCACATAAAATCATATTATTATCTATCCCACAAAGCCCTACTGCTTTTCCGCCTTTTGTATGTATCTTGTTTACTAAGTCTTTATTTACCTTTCCAGCTAAGACCATTTTTACAATTTCCATAGTTTCTTCATCTGTATATCTAAGCCCATTTACAAATTTACTTTCTATATCTACTTTAGCAAGCATTTTATTGATTTCTGCTCCTCCACCATGTACTAAAACTATATTTATTCCAACATAACTCATAAGTACAAGGTCTTCCATAACAGACTCTTTTAAACCATCTTTTTTCATTGCACTTCCACCATACTTAACTACAATAGTTTTGCCTTGATGCTTTTCTATATATGGTAAAGCTTCTATCAGTGTATTTGCTTTTTCTATATCAATCATTAAGCATTTCCTCCTAGTTTCTATAACTTCCATTTATTCTTACATAATCATAACTTAAATCACATCCCCATGCATTTCCTCTAGCATTTCCCATGTTCAAATCTACTAATATACTTATTTCATCATCTTCAAGAATTTTTTTCGCTTTTTCTTCATTAAAATCCAACCCATTTCCCTGTTTACATACTTCTATATATCCTTTCATGCTTTCAAAAATAATATCTACTTTTTCCATATCTATTTCTTCACCCGCATATCCTAAAGCACACAATATTCTTCCCCAATTTGCATCAGCTCCAAATACAGCTGTCTTTACCAAGGAAGAAGATATAACTGTTTTTGCTAACTTTACTGCATGTTCTTCACTTAGTGCTCCATTTATATAGCATTCAATTAATTTTGTACATCCTTCTCCATCTTTAGCAACAAGTTTAGCAAGTTCTATACAAACATATGTAAGCGCACTTAAAAATACTTGATAATGTTCATCTTTTTTATCCATTCTCTCATTTTTCGCTTTTCCATTTGCCAAAATCATTACCATATCATTAGTACTTGTATCTCCATCTACACTAACTCTATTAAAACTTTTATCAACTGCACTTTTTAGAGCTTCTTTTAAGAGAACGCTATCGATATTTGCATCTGTCGTTATAAATCCCAATGTTGTTGCCATATTAGGATGTATCATTCCTGAACCTTTTGCCATACCTCCAATAGTTATTTTTTTATCTCCATACATTATTGCTACTGCTATTTCTTTCTTTATAATGTCAGTTGTCATAATCGCTTCTCTTGCTCCAATATGACCTTGTTTACTGAGATTACTTACTAACTCATCCATATTTTTTTCTATTAAATCTATATTTAGTGGTTTTCCTATAACACCAGTAGATGCAACCAAAACATCATCTTCTTTAATATTTAATTTTTCACTAGTAAATTTAGCCATTTTATATGCGTTTATAAGACCTTCTTTTCCATTAAATGTGTTAGCATTAGCACTATTGACTATAATCGCTTGTGCTTTTCCATTTTTAATATGCTCCTGTGTTACATAAACTGGATTTCCTTTAACTTTATTTTGAGTAACTACTGCTGCTGCATCACATAAAATATCTGAATAAACTAAAGCTAAGTCCCTCTTTTCTTTATTTTTTCTTAAGCCACAGTGAATTCCTGAAGCAACAAACCCTTCTGGAACTGTAACTCCACCTTTTATAATCTCCATTTTTATCCTCCTAATTATATGAGTTTAGTATTTTTCTATTCCTAAAATGCTGGTGCAATATGCTTTAAGCCTGTAGTCTCCTCAATTCCAAACATTATATTCATATTTTGTACGGCTTGCCCTGCTGCCCCTTTAATCATGTTGTCTATAGTTGAACAGATTATTAATGTATCTTTATTTTCATGTACTGATATTACACATTTATTTGAATATACAACATTTTTTAAAGAGGTTATCTTATCTAATGGGAGTATTTCTACAAATTCTTTATATTCATAATAATCAGTTAATTTTTTATGTATATCACCTATAGATACATTATCTTCTTTTATGCAGTATATAGTTGATAGTATCCCTCTATTTACTGGAATTAGATTTGGTGTAAAAACTACATCTACATCTTCTTTATACGCTTCACTTAGATTTTGTTCTATTTCTGGAGTATGTCTATGTTTTCCTATTTTATATGCAGTTATATTCTCATTAACTTCTGTAAAATGACTACTTGTTGATAACTCTCTACCAGCTCCTGTAAGACCTGATTTAGAGTCAATTATTATATTATTATTTTTTATTAATTTAGAACTTAATAATGGCATCAATGGTAAAGAAATACTAGTAGGATAACATCCTGGATTTGCAACTATATCAGCACTTTTTATATCTTCTTGATATATCTCACTTAATCCATATACAGCTTTTTTGTGTAAAATTGTATCTATAAAAGATACTCCATACCATTTACTATATATTTTTTCATCTTTTATTCTGAAATCAGCACCTAAATCTATGACTTTCTTTTTAGATTCAATTGCTTTTATTGCAAACTTTTCACTTACACCATGTGGAAGAGCAGTAAATACAACATCACACATATCAATTACTTTTTCGTTTTCTATACATGTCATACTGTTTTCATAACCTATACTTGGGTATATATCAACTATGTTTTTGCCAATGTATGAATTTGAACCTATAGCTGTAACTTCTACTCCTTCATGATTTATTAGTAATCTTAGTAATTCTACACCAACATATCCAGTTGCTCCAATAATTCCAGCTTTTATTTTGCTCATTTTATTTCCTCCGCTTTATAATTATTTTAAAAATATTTCGAATTATTTTTTTAAATTAATATTATTATTTAATAATCATTTGATAATATATAACTTTAAAACTATCTAACTAACAATAAAAAGCCCCTTAGCATTATAATGCTAAGAGGCGAATTTCCGCGGTACCACTCTTATTGGTAAAATTACAATTATAATAATTCTTATGAATTAAAAAGTATTTGCAAATGTATATTTAAAATTAAAAAAGCCTCTTGGTCAAAGACCAAGAGACGAATATACACCCGCGTTACCACTCTAATTGATAAGATAATCTTACCCACTCTAATCTCTTAAGGCGAGACTCACCAATTACCATACTACTAATTCTGGTAACTTCCTCCAAAGCTCTATTCACAATAAAATTCATTACTAGGCTTCCACCATCCCTAGCTCTCTATCAAATCCTTTTATGCTACTTTCTTTTTCATAGGATTTCAATTTCTTTTCTTGTTGTTTTATATAATAATTTATTTTTAGTAGTTTGTCAATATTATTTATAAATTTTTGGAAATTTTTTCTAGGTTGTTAATTTCCACCATTTTGTATCCGAGTTACGATATAACTTAAAACCACATCTTAATAAAACATTTTGTGAATCTGTATTGTAAGCATCAGTTTCAGCTATCACAGAAGAAACATTTGGTTGACTTAATCCCCAGCTACATATCTTTTTAATAGCTTCTGTCATATATCCTTGTTTTTTATAATCCTCACCTAATCCATAACCAATCTCAATTTCACCATAAGAATTTGGCACATCTTTAAAATCGGCTAATCCTATAATTGTACGGTTTTCATTTAACATAATAAACCAAAATGTATAAAACAATATATTTTTTTCATCTTTTTTAGCAATATTTAATTGTCCTTTTACAATATCATAAAAAAAACCAGTCATTGGTTCTGCACAATAAATGAATTCTAATTCCTTTTCTAATTCTGAATTATTGGAAGTCCAAAGTTCAAGTTGACGAAGTGATAGTGGAATTAGAGTTAATCTTTCTGTTTTTAATATCATTTTTTCTCCTTTTAAGAGAAAGACTAAAATTGTTATCAAAGAATTCTTAATCATACACAACAATAGTCTTTCTGCTGATTTTCTTTTTAATCTGATAAAAGCTCATCTATCACATGAAATTTCATTTATTAGTTCTATTAGTTCTATATTTTCTAACAGGCTATAAAGTATATTAGTATCATAAATTTTACTACTCAATATCTTTTTTTATTTCTACAACATCCTCAATTTTACAATTGTAATTATTGAAAATAAAATTGATGGAAATTAACTGATAAAAGTATCATTATTAATTCAACACAGTTGAACAACAAGTGAGAATACATATAGATTTGTGTAAATATATATACATTCTAGCTTGATACTATATATGTGATAATTAGTTGCATAATATCGAGAATGATCTATATTTTTATAAGTTTAAGAATTATTTTTTAGAGAGTGTATTCCATTTATTAATACTTTAGAATCTATTTTTAAATATCTAGAATACATCCAAACAATTGGACTACGAAGCCTACCTCTAGAGCAAACAATTATTATCTTTTTACTATTGTTATCGCTAATAGATAGAAGCCTATCTTTTATTTTTTTACGATTTTTTATTAAACCATATAAGACAACAATTCCTGCGATGGGTTTATTCCTGTGCAGGAAGTCATATTCTTTTTCATTAATAACAGAGATATTATGTTCTAATTTGGCTATACTACCATATTCTATCGATGTACGTACATCAACAGTTACTTCATCAACGATTTCACTATGTTTTATTAGATATTGTGGACATAATTTTTTCATGTATACATCTAAAGTCTGCATAAGTATCTCTCCTTAACTCTTTGCATAATATATTAATTTATTATACTATAAGCAAGTTCACCTTTACAGTTGTTTATTAATATAAATTTATAATTATTATAAAAATATCTTAAATATATCATAGGATTTATATGAAGCTTTTACAATTTAGTGTTAAAATCACACTCCTTTAGGTTGAATGGATAGCACAAATAGTATATAAAAAACATTGATACATACACATATAATGTTAATATAAGTATATGGAGAATAAATATAGAAGAACTCAAACAACAGCAAAGGATACTACTATTAATGAAAAGCTTACAATAGATTTAAAATTACTTCCTTTCTTTTGAAATTTTTAAATAAATGAAATTATTCCTTCCCATGTAAGAAAGTGACAAAACTAATTATTAAAAGTTAATTACAGTCAAACATATCTAAAAACAATACACAACCATCTTGTTGCAATGTTTAGTTATTCTGTAAAATATTATAATTTGACTAGTGAATAAATATACTAGCAATAGCAGAACATTTATGACATGAAAAAATTGAAACAACATGGAATGTATATTCTCATTTATGTCCAAACAAACACCTAAAAATTGCACAAAAACTAGAAGATTTAAATTTATATCTTATTTTAATTAAGTTTTAAAAACCTTTACTATCTAAAAATTTTTCAATTTTTTTCTCAGAAAGTATCTCATTAGTTATAAATTCTCCATTGAAAAAAAGACTATATGTAGTAAATGGTGCAGGAGCATTTTGTGCTTCTTTTGCTGTTTCAAATTTTATAAGATTTGCTTCAACACCTCTAGCATTCGCAATTTTTTTTAAAATAGGAGCATATTTTGCAGTATGTGGACACTGATTACTGTAATATAAAACTATCCCATTCTCCTTTGATTTACTTTGTTTTACACAATCTTTAAAGCATGGAATAGGTGCATTATCAGTAAATGGAAAATACAATAACTCATAACTTGGTTCTGATGTATCTGCCAGATAAAATCCTTTATATTTTAAATACTTAGAATCAGATAAAAATGGTAGCTTTTTTTCAGATGAAAGTACAACTAACCCATATTTTCCTTTTGACTTTGCATCATCAATGCATTTTTGTAGTAATAAATTAGAGTATCCTTGTCCTTTAAATTTTCCAGATACCCAGAAACAATTAATATACATATAATTATCTGCAGTAATAGGGCACCATGCATTTTCTGCTGGTATATATTCTATAAAAACTTTACCTCTTTCATCTAATCTTTTAAATACAAGACCTTTGTCAAAATTACTTTTCATCCAATATTTTTTAGAAGAAACACAGTTTTCTCCCTTTTTTTCAGTAATTGCACAACATACATGTTCATTATCAATATTGTTTGAATTTATATCTATAATCTGCATATTACCTCTCCTTCTCTCTTTACAAAATAGTTTTCATATATATACTATATCTTTAATTGTACTATTATATATATGACACTTATATGTCATATATATTTTCATTTTATATTAAATTATTTTAAATTTATCATTATTATTAAATTATATGTAAAATTAAATAAATTTTTATGTTCTAACTATATTATATATGGATTGTTTTATTAATCACCTTTAAATTCAAATTTAATAAAACAATTTATATTGAAATAAATATATTTAAGGTATATAATTATAAGAAAAATTTTTAATAATAGAGGTGTTGTTTATAATGTGTGAAAAGTACCTAATAAGAGAATTAAAAGAACCTGATATTAGAAGTGCATTAAATTTAATTTGGAATGTATTTGAAGAATTTGAGTCTCCAGATTATTGTGCTGAAGGAATTAAGTCATTCCATGAATTTATAGAATATAACTCTATTATTGAAAAAGTCAAAGAAAAATCTATTTTCTTTTGGGGCTGTTTTGATTGTGAAAAGTTAATTGGGGTTTTAGCTATCAGAGACCTAAATCATATATGTATGTTATTTGTAGATAAAAATTATCACAAATGTGGTGTTGCAAAAAAATTAATGGCTATAGGTGTAAAGTATTGTACTGAAAACAGAGATGATTTAACTGAAGTAACTGTAAATTCATCCCCTTATGCTGTTGAAGTTTACCATAAATTAGGATTTAAAAATACTAATGCTGAACAGATTGTCAATGGTATACGTTTTACTCCAATGAAACTATCAATATCAAATTAATTTAACAAAGAACTATATCAAAAGCAAATCCACTTAAAGTTTTTAAAGTTGATTTGCTTTTAGATTAAATTTTTAAAGTACACTATTTTTCTTTAAGTTTTAAGTAATATACTTTGAAAGAATCTTCTAGCAAAGACATTAATATTTATTTTTTTACTTCTTATTTTCTAATCCAATCTATTAATTAAATCAACTATATTATAATTTATTGATATATATGTAATGTTGATTATTAATTCTATCATTTACATTAATATTTAGCGATATATTTAGTCATACTTTTTATGAATACCTAATAGTACAGTATCAACAGTGTCAGATAGACTTTTTATGGCTTCTTCTGAATCTAAAAGAGCTTTTCCAAGTTGCAAAGTTGAATATCCATGAATCACACTCATCAACAAATTTAATACTTCATCTATATTCTTTGTTCTTAAATTACAAGAAAGAATAAGTTTTTCTAATAGCGATTTATATTCTTCAAATATCTCTGATGTTTCTTTGTTCCCATGCCAAATAGCCCATTGAATTGTTTCATAAACCCCAGGATGAGCAATTATAAAATTAAAATATGCAATACTTACAGACTTTATAGCTGTATCTCCAGAATCACCAATAGCAACTTTCTCCATCTGTTTATTCATTTTCCTCATACCATTATGAGCAACCTCTCTCAACAAATCATCTAAGCTTTCTATATGATTATATAAAGAAGGTGTACGTATACTTAGTTTTTCTGCAACAACTTTTAAAGAAAGCTTGTTAAGCCCATCTTTATCAGCTATATCAGATGCTACCTGTATTACTATATCTCTACTAACACGCATGATTATACCTCTCTCAACTAAAATTAATTACTTTATTAGTTTAACTAATCTAATTAGCTTCGTCAACAATTAAGACTTATAAAAAACTTTATATTGAGTGCAATGTTGACAATTTAATTTTAGTTTAATATAATACTAACTATATTAGTATTATAACTAATTAAATTAGTATTATAGATAATTAAATTAGAATATTACAGTATAATTTTATAGTTTAATAGATATATCAATAGATACTATATATTAAACTGAAGGGAGATTTTTATGGAAAAGAAATATTTTCAAATTCATGGAATTCCTTCAATTCTTTGGGGAAATCCTTCAAACAAATTGTATATTTATATACACGGACAATGTGGTTATAAAGAAGAAGCCGAAATTTTTGCTAATATCGCTGTTAATCATGGATGGCAGGTTTTAAGCATTGATTTACCTAAACATGGAGAACGTAAAGAAGAAAACATTTCGTTTGACCCATGGAATGTTGTTCCAGAGTTATTAGCTATAATGAAATATGCAAAATCTAATTGGAATCAAATTGCATTATATGCAAATAGTATTGGTGCATGGTTTAGTATGTTAAGTTTTGAAAATGAGAATCTGGAAGAGTGTGTTTTTGTATCTCCAATTCTCGATATGCAACAACTTATTTCTAATATGATGCTTTGGGCAAATGTATCAGAAGAACAACTTAAACATGAACTAATTATTCCAACTTCATTTGGTCATACACTTTCATGGGAATATCTGCAATATGTCAAAAAACATCCTATTACTAAATGGAACACTACAACAAGAATACTATATGGTAAACATGACGAACTTACAGAACTAAGTGTGGTAGAGAAATTTACACGCCATTTTAATTGTAATTTAACAGTTATAGCAAACGGGGAGCATTGGTTTAATACACCAGAGCAATTAAAAGTATTAAATAAATGGACAAATACTTTATTTGAGTGAAGATAATTTCATTATTACTATTTATCTCTAAATTAGAATAATTATTCTATCAATTCACTTTACCTTAATATCATTAAAATAAGCGATAATAAAGTTAAAATTATTCCAACTAGCATAATATTATTCAATATTTTATAACCTATATTCTTTTTCATATAAACTTATCACCTTAATATTCTTATTTATATATACAATAATGTTTTTATATTTTAATCAATAATTTATTATTGAAAAGCAATAATTTATATATTATAATCAATAATATAACCTATATTAAGGAGATGGTATTTATGAGTACAAGATTTTTTAGAAATATTCTAACAGTGTTTTTGTACATTATGTTAGTAAGTATGGCTGCAACAGGTATAATATTCTTATGTATGATACCTATATCTTTGTATAATTTTAGCTTTGAAAAATTGATTATTACAATTGTTAGAATTGTTTATTTTTCTGACTATTATATAGTTATTTTATTCCTAACTTTTATAATTAATAGCACTAAATACTCACCTTTTATACTTGAAAATGTTAAGAGATTTAAAATAATGGGATATTGCTTATTGATAAATACTATAATTGAATGTATCAATGGTTATAGTGTAAATGCTGGTCCTATAAAAATATTTGTAGATGATAGTGGAAATATTTCACCACTTATGGTCATCTCTTTTATCTTTTCACTAATGTGTTTTGTAATTGCTGAAACATTTAATAAAGCTATAAAAATAAAAGAAGATAACGATTTAACGATATAGAGGTGATATTATGGCAATTATAGTTAATCTAGATGTAATGATGGCAAAAAGAAAAATATCACTTAAAGATTTGGCTGAAAAAATAGATATTACAAATGCTAATTTATCAATTTTAAAGACTGGTAAAGCAAAAGCTGTTAGATTCACCACTCTAAATGAAATTTGTAAAGCTTTAGACTGCCAACCAGGTGATATACTTGAATATGTAGAAGATGATTAAGAAAAGAGTGTCTAAAACACTCTTTTTGATTATCACCTATAGCTTTTATTATTTTAGTGGAACATTTAGACATGTTGCCAAATCTTTTTCAGGTGTACTAATAGGTATTAAATTAAATGTATCAACTAAGTATTGTAGTACATTTGGACTTATAAAGGCTGGTAAACTTGGCCCTAAATAAATATTTTTTATATCTAGTGATAATAATGCTAATAAATCTGCCACAGCTTTTTGCTCATACCATGATAATATTATTGAGAGAGGAAGACTATTCACATCTGTATCAAATGCATCAGCTAAAGCTAAGGCTATTCTTACTGCTGAATAAGCATCATTACATTGACCAACATCTAACAACCTAGGAAACCCCGCTACTTCACCAAAGTTTAATTTATTAAATCTATACTTTCCACATGCAAGTGTAAGAATTATACAATCTTTAGGAACTTGTTTAGCAAACTCAGTATAATAGTTTCTTCCAGGTCTTGCTCCATCGCATCCTCCAATAAGGAAGAAATGTCTTATATTTCCAGATTTAACTGCATCTACTATTGCTGGTGCATTACTTAATGTAGCATTATGTCCAAATCCTACTAATATTTCATATGGTTCTTCACTTTCTTCAAACCCACCAAGTTCTAGTGCTTTATTTATTATTTCACTAAAATCTTTTTCTCCATTTTCACTTTTACCTATATATTTTACACCATCCTATCCGACGACACTAGTTGTAAAAATTCTATCTTTATAAGAATCTCTTGGTTTCATTAAGCAATTTGTTGTCATCAGTATACATCCTGGTATAGAATCAAATTCCTTCTGTTGATCTTGCCATGCTCCTCCAAAGTTCCCTACTAAATGAGTATATTTATTTAATTCTGGATATCCATGACAAGGAATCATTTCTCCATGAGTATATATATTTATCCCTTTTCCTTCTGTTTGTTTAAGTAACATTTCCAAATCTTTTAAATCATGTCCTGAAACTATTATAAAAGGTCCTTTTTTTATTTTTACATTTACCTTATGAGGTTCTGGATTTTTATAAATGGTAGTATTAGCTTCATCTAGTTTTTGCATTACAGCAACACTCATATCACCCGTCTTAAGAGTTAATGTTATTAAGTTTTCTAAAGAAATATCATCATCTGTAATTGCTGATAATGCTCTAAAATAAAATTCATCTACCTGATTATTATAATATCCAAGCTCTCTAGCCTGATGCCCATAAGCACTTATTCCTTTTAATCCATAAAGTATTGTCATTCTTAGTGAACGTATATCAGGGTTTAAACTTTCATCAAACATTATTCCAGCTCTTTTAGCATCTTCTATCATTTGACTTCTTGTTTCACTTAAATTATATTCAGCATACTCATTGTTTACAATAGGTTCTTTAATTTTTTCTCTTAATCTCTGCTTTATTTCTTGTGATTTTCTTAGCATATTTTCATGTACATCACCATCAAAATTTACATTTGTTAAAGTCGTAAATAAACTATTTTCTACAAAAGAAACTATATCTTTATCTATTTTTTCTCCATTATCTAACAAAACTTTAGCATAACAACTTATACCTTTTAATTGATAGATTAATAAGTCTTGAAGTGCTGCTATTTCTGGAGTTTTACCACAAACCCCTATTTTTGTACATCCTTTTCCACCAACAGTTTGCTCGCATTGATAACAGAACATTGAATTTTCCATATATTTATACCTCCTCTTTACCTTGTTACATAGTTTACCCATATATGTTATATATTATAAAAATAGTAAATTAAAATTGCATCTTCAAATGTACATACTATGATAAGTATTCTCTATAATGAAAGTAAGTAAATTTAAAGGTACTCCTAAATTATTTTAGATATGATTTAAAAATTTAAGTAAACTATTTTTAAATTTATTTGATTTTAAAACAAGAATGTTGAATAATAACTCATTCTAATGTATTATTGTAGTTGTAGAATAAAACTAAATCGGCAAAACTAGAGAAATTTAGTGACGCAAAGCTATAGGGACTAAGACTTATAAATTAAATTATGAGTTATGTCAGACAGTCTTAAAAATATATTTTTAAGACTAATAATAACCAAAAATGTTAACTAAAAAATATAATTGAATAGACATTCCTATTAATCTATGATATAATAATATTTGTGGTAATACACAATTAAATCAAGTATATCTTGATATAGGTTAATAGGAGTATTTTTAATGAATAATGGAATAGTGAAATGGTTTAATAATGAAAAAGGATTTGGGTTTATATCAATAGAAGGCGGAGATGATGTATTTGCTCATTTCTCAGCTATACAAACTTCAGGATTTAAATCATTAGAAGAAGGTCAACAAGTAAGCTTTGATATAGTTAAAGGCGCTAGAGGTCCTCAAGCAGAAAATATAACTATATTATAATATATAGATTTTTCGGGAAAGACTCTTTTGAGAGTCTTTTTTTATTGATAATTTAAGCAAAATTTTATTTAAATAAAAAAACTGACTGTCAGTTAAATGTCAGTCAGTTTTTTATAGTATTTTTACTCAAAAACTGATGGATTTGAGATTTTTAATAATTAATCATACTTATTAATATATAAACTTTACTCGTATACAGAATATCTCTTCCAGATTTGCTCTAAGTCATCGAAGTGCTGTTTAATATCTTCTTTTTCTTTCATACCAACAGAGATTGCAAGAGCATTTGAAATACTAAGTGCTGGAACTAGTGAATCTACAAATGAAGCCATATTACTCTTAACCAAAAGAGTATTGTCTGCAAGTGCTGCTACTGGTGCAAATAAACTATCTGTTAATGAAATTACATGTGCTCCTTTTTCCTTAGCATAATTGACAATTTGATAAGATTTTTTTGAATAACGTGGGAAACTAATTGCAACTATAACATCTTCTTCGTTTATTCTTACAATCTGTTCAAATGCATCTCCCATATCCATTCTAATTATATGGACATTATCAAGTATTATATCTAAGTAAAAACCTAGGTATTGAGCTACTACAAAAGAACTTCTCATACCAAGTATATATATTTTTCTTGCCTTTAAAAGTTTATTAGAAGCTTCCTTAAATGCTTTTTCATCAATTTCTTCTAATGTTGATCTTATATTATCTATATCACTCTTTAAAACTTTGTTCAATATTGCAAAATCATCAGAATAATCATGTGCCATTTCAACTCTTTGTACTGTAGTTAATTTATTTTTTATGAGTTCTTGAAGTGCAGCTTGTAATTTTGGATACCCACTATAGCCTAGAGCATTTGCAAACCTTACAACAGTAGATTCACTCACTCCTACAGTTTCACCTAATTTGCATGCAGTCATGAATGCAACTTTATCATAATTATTCAAAATATATTGTGCTATAAGTTTTTGCCCCTTACTTAACCTCGTGTATTGAGATTGTATATTTGATATCAAATGTTTACTATCTTTCATTTCATTTGTTTCTTCCATTTTTTTCTCCTTTTAGTTATATAAACTATTTTCTTTTTATCACTACTAATATTTTTTCTAAAAATTTTATTATTTTAGTTTTTATCTCAGCTTCTTAAACTCATAAAATTCTAACTTTTCTGTACCTTATACTTCACATAGTATTTTCGATTAAATTTATTATACCATCTTTCCTTGCATTTTTTAAGATTTATTCAATATTTCTTTTAAAATTTTCAATTTTTACTCATTTAAAAGTTAAATATTTTATTTTGCATATTTAAGTACATTACTTACTTCAAAAGTAAATTATCATATACTTATTATTTAAAGTGTTTTTAAAAGGTTACAATATATATATTAACTCTTAATAGAATCTTGTCAAGTTTTTTTTAGTGTTTATTGTGATTTTTTCTTTTCAATTAAAATCAATTGTGGTGGGTTATTGACTTGATTTAAAAATTTAGATTCTAAAACATTAAATTCATCTTGATTTAAATTATTTACAAAATTATATATACTATCTTTTTCTTCTTGCCCTCCATCATGTCCTGTATATATAGCAATACTTATTATTCCATTTTCTTTTAATATTTCTAAGCTAGACTTTATAGCTTTTAAAGTTGTATCTGGTTTAGTTATAATTAGATGTTTTGCTCTTGGAAGATATCCTAAATTAAATAAAACACATGAAACTTCTTCTTTTACATATTTATCGATATTTTCATGACCATCAAGTATTAATTTTACTCTATCTATATATCCTTCTTTTTCTAATTTTTTTCTTGTAGATTTTAGAGCTTCTTCTTGTATATCAAAAGCATATACAAAGCCTTTTTCTCCAACCTTTTCAGCCAAATACTTTGTATCATAACCATTTCCCATGGTAGCATCTATTGTTACATCACCTTTATTAATAATATTTTCTAAATAAAATTTATTTATATCTGTAATTTTAGTTAAATGTTTTGCATATGCCATAATATTATTTCTCCCTACTATTAACTTCATTTCATTTTCATGTTATTTTATTGATTTTAAATATTTTATTTCATCTTCTGTTAAGTATCTATATTCACCAACTTTTATATCTTTTAATACTATTTTCCCTACAGAAATTCTTCTTAAGTTTAAAACTGGATGATTTATAGCCTTACACATTTTTCTTACTTGTCTATTTCTTCCTTCATGTATAGTTATTTCGCATACTGAATAATTCTTTTCTTTATTTTCCTTAGTTACTCTGATTTTAGCAGGTGCTGTTGTATAATCTTCTATTTTTAGTCCTTTTTCAAAATTTTTTATTTCATCCTTATTTATAATTCCTTTTACACTTGCCACATAAGTTTTATTAATTTCATGTTTTGGATGAGTAAGTTTATATGTTAAATCTCCATCATTAGTAAGTATCAAAAGCCCACTTGTTTCATAATCTAACCTCCCTATTGGATATACTCTTTCCTTTACATCTTTTAATATATCTATTACACTTGCTCTATTAAACTGATCTTTTACAGTAGTTATATAACCTTCTGGCTTATTCAATACTATATAGACATAATTTTCGCTTGGCTTTACTGCTTTATTATCAAATTCTACTATATCTTTTTCTTCATCAATATTAAAAGATAGCTCTTTTATTATATTTCCATTTACCTTTATTCTTCCTTCAAGAATGATTTCTTCTGCTTTTCTTCTAGATGCAATTCCACAAGAAGCTATATATTTATTAATTCTCATACATAATCCTTTCTTATCTTAAATTATATGTTATTTAATATTTTTATCAACATTAATTTTGTTACATTATTATACTATACTAGACCTTAATTAAAAACAAGCCAAAAAATTATTTAATTTTCCTAAATAATTGTAATTTCTTTTCACATACTATTAATATGTAATAGCTGATTAAACACTATTTTAAGGAAGTGATTATTATTTCAAAAGAAAATGTAAAATATTATTTAATAGTCGTGTTTATTGGAATTTTATTTTTTAAGTTTATTAATACTCCAGCAGATTTTATATCTAGCATTGAAGGATTATTAAGTTTTTTTAGTCCATTTTTACTAGCTATTTTACTCGCTTTGCTTTTAAATCCTCTTGTAATGCTTTTTGAAATAAAATTTAAAACACATAGGCTTTTATCCATTTTTTTATCTTATATATTGATAGGTATTATTTTAGCTTTTGGTATTAGATTACTAATTCCTTCAATAGCCAATACATTAAATAGATTAATAAATGAAATGCCTATCTACAGTGATTATATAGATAATTTTATAGAAAAAAATATGTCAAACATAGATTTTTTAAAAGCTCTAATTCCTCATATACAACACAGCTTAGATAATGCATTAAAAGAGGCTAGTAATTTTATTAGTAGAATTCCTAAAAACTTTTTAATCTATACACTTAGCATATCATCTATGCTATTTAGTATGGTAATGGGCTTTATATTATCTATATATATTATATATGATAAGGAAAAAATTGCATTAGGATTTAAAAGATTGCTATATTCTTCTACTGCTAGAAACAAAGCTGATGACATTATAGAATTTTTTAGAACTACTCATGATATTTTTTATGATTATTTAATTGGTAGAATTTTAGACTCTCTCATTATTGGTATAATTGCATTTATAGGATTTCAATTTATCATTCGAATAGAAAATGCTTTATTTTTAGCTTCAATAATATTTTTAGCAAACATAATACCTTATCTAGGGCCATTTATTGGAGCTATACCTCCAGTAGCTATGACAATTTTATACAGCCCACAAAAAACCATATGGGTTATCGTATTTATATTTATATTACAACAACTAGATGGAAATTTCATAGAGCCAAAGGTTATGGGCAATCAAGTTGGAATAGGAGCTATATGGATAATTTCTGCGATTTTAATAGGACAGTCTCTTTTTGGCTTTATAGGTGTTTTTCTTTCAGTACCTGTAGCTGCTGTTGTAAAAACTTCTATTGACAAATATATTGACAAGAGATTGCAATAAGCTTTATCTTTTATAATTTTAAAAATTAATTATTATCTATTACATTACTATAAAAAAATGAAATTAACTCTTGGCAAAGAATATATGCTAAAAGTTAATTTCATTTTCTGATACAAAGTCTTAATTGTTTATATGTAATACTTTACATTTACTGATTATTTGAGTTCTGAGAATTTCCACTACTATCTGACCCTCCACTATTTTCTGATGAAGGTGGAGTTGGTGTCGGTGTTGGATTGCTCGTATTTGGTTTTTCTTGATCTTGAGAAGAATCATTGTTAGTTACATCTTTGTTATTGTTTGAAGTTGTATTTTTGTTTTTGGAATTAGATTTATTATTTTTACTCTTTTCACTATAGGAAGATTTCTTTGCTTCTGATTCCACTCTATACCTATCTTCTCCAGCTGTGTCTTTTGCCTTTTTCTTTCGTTCTTCCTCTGCTTCATTCTGTTCTTTTTCTAATTTAGTCAATTCCTCTTTCTTTTTAGATGCTTCATTTTTAATAACAGATGAGCCGTTTTTAATTTTCTCTATAAGCTTAAGCTCTTTAATTGCATCCGTATAATTTGTAGCTTTTTCAAATTCATCCACATTTAGCATTCTCATAGATTGCATATACATAGCTCTTGCATTTTCATTAGCGCTATCTTCTTCTAGTGCAGAGGATAATGCTTCCATAGCTTTTTTATAGTCATGTTTCTCTAAATATATTTTTCCTTGCTCAGTTGAACTTATTTCATCTTTTTTATTAAATGAACATCCTACAAGAAATATAGATAATATCGATATCAATAAAATTACTCTTCCTCTCATTAAATCCCTCCTTGTCATATACTTTAAATTTTATCATAATCAGGAAGTTTTTAAAATATTTTATATTTATTACAGGAAAATTGTTAATAAAACAGAAAATAAGTAGATATGACTTGAATAACTATAACAAACTAAAAATTAGTTTAAATCTATAGATATATTGTCTAATCTACTTATTTTAAAAATTAATATTTAATTCTTCTTCTATACTTCTAAAGATAATAAGTCTTCATAACTTTGTCTTTTACAAATTATCTTGTCATCTCCATCAAATACTGACACTACTGCTGCTCTTGGTATTTTATTATAATTTGAAGACATTGAATATCCATATGCACCTGTTGATGTTGTTATAAGTACATCTCCACTTTTTATATCCATTATATCTATATCTCCAATTAATATATCTCCACTTTCACAACATTTACCAGCTATTGTTACATGGTTCATAGTTTCATGGTTAATCTTATTTACAATACTGCATTCATAATTAGCTTGATATAGTGAAGGTCTTACATTGTCTGTCATACCTCCATCTACACTTACATAAACTCTAACATCTTTTATATCTTTTATTGAACCTACTGTATACAATGTACTTCCTGCATTTGCAACTATTGATCTTCCTGGTTCTATTACCAATGTAGGTACTTCTATTCCAAGTTCTTTACAAGAATTTTCTGCTTTAGTGATTATAGTTTCACAGAATTCTCTTATAGTTTTAGGTTTATCACCTTTACTATAATAAACACCTACACCTCCGCCTAAGTCAATTTCTGTCAGCTGTATATTAAATTTTTCTTTTATTTCTTTTACTAAGTTCATCATTATATCTACTGTATCTATGTATGGTTCTACATCAAATATTTGCGAACCGATATGAGCATGAAGACCTACCAATTTAATATTTGTATAATCATTCAATTTTTCTATTGCTCTAAACAAATCTCCATTTACTAAAGCAAAACCAAATTTAGAATCTATTTGACCTGTTTTTATATAATCGTGTGTGTGAGCTTCTATACCAGGTGTTATTCTAAAATATATTTCTTGAGTTTTCTCCTTCTCTTCACATAATTTTTCAATTAAATCTAACTCATAGAAATTATCTACTACAAACTTACCTACTCCCAAATCTAATCCCATATTTATTTCTTCTTCAGTTTTATTGTTTCCATGAAAGAAAACTTTTTCCATAGGAAAATTTGATTTATAAGCTGTATATAGTTCCCCTCCTGAAACTACATCCAAACACATCTCTTCTTCATTTATAAGATTACACATATAAAGAGGTAAAAATGCCTTACCTGCATAAGCAACTTTATTTTTTCCATCTTTAGCCTTAAAATATTTTATATATTCTCTACAGTTTTGTCTTACTAAGTCTTCGTCAAATACATATAATGGAGTTTGATATTTTTTACTAAGCTCTAGACAGCTTACACCTCCAATATATAATTCATTGTCTTTTACAGTCATAGTTCCATGAAGTTTCATAATATCCTCCCTAAGTTTTATATATTAAATACTTCTGCTATTTTCTCAATAGCTACTTGTTTATCATCAGAATTTATGGCACAAGTTATACGAATTTCTGATGTAGTTATAAGTTTTACCATTATACCATTTTCATTAAATATCTTAAATACTTTAGCAGCAACTCCAGAAGTATTTTTCATACCAAGACCTACTAAAGAGAATTTAGTGATGTTATTATCAATTACTACATGTTCTTCATTTGTATATTTAGACACTATCTTTTTGCACTCTCCTAATTCTTCTTTTGGAACTGTAAATGACACACTTATTTTATCTAAAATAGGTGCAGTTTGACTTATCATATCCACACTTATTCCCATAGTTGCTATATCTTCAAATAAACTAGATATATTTTCTACTTTAAAATCTTTTATTGTTATAGAACTATCATCATCACTAGTAGCTAATCCTGTTATTACTTTATCCTCTAATTTCATGTCTTTTCCCCCTCTTATATATGTTCCTTTTACTGTACCACATGTACGTCCAACATAAATTTCAACACCATATTTTTGTGCAAGTTCTATACTTCTTGAATGCATTACTTGTGCTCCTAAACTTGCTAATTCAAGCATCTCTTCATATTCAATCTCATCAAGTTTATTTGCCTTTGCATATTTTCTTGGGTCTGTAAAATAAATTCCATCAACATCTGTATATATCTCACATTTGCCATTTAATTTAACTGCAAGAGCTACAGCAGATGTGTCTGAACCACCTCTTCCAAGAGTAGTTACATCACCATCTTCATTGATTCCTTGAAATCCAGTTACTATTACAACATTCCCTTCATCTAAACTATTCTTTATTCTATTTACATTTATATCATCAATTTGAGATTTTCCATGAAGTCCGCTTGTTTTTATATTTAATTGATAAGCATTATAGCTTATGGCTTTACAACCAAGTGCATTTAATGCTATTGATAATAAAGATGCTGAAATCATTTCTCCAGTAGACATTAAAGCATCTAACTCTCTTTTACTAGGTTCATTACTCAATTCTTTTGCCAAGTTTATATATTCATCTGTTGATTTTCCCATAGCAGATACAACTATTACCATTTGTGGATTTTCTTTTCTTCTTTCTATTATATTTTCTGCAATCGACTTTATTTTGTCAGTATCTGCAACTGAACTTCCTCCATATTTTTGGACAATTATACTCATGCTTTTTCCCCCTCAAGCTAAATTTTGATAAATAAAAACGCCCAAAGGTATACTTTGGACGTGTGAACTTCATAGACCAAGTAACCTTGTAGCTCACCACTTTAAAAGTGACAGCCTTATGCATATTCTGCATAAGTCCAGAAAACCTGTTTGTCAACAACTTTTCTTCGGCTATAGACCCTTTCATCAATCATCAACACTTACCAGCTACTATTGATTACTCTTGAATATAGCTACCTCTACCCTAGGCTCATTATTATTAATTAATTTATTAATATAGTTTTATCATATTCTATATAATATTGCAACAATTTTTTTACAAAATGTGGCAAATCAAAAACTTTATTTTCTAAAATATCTTATATACAATTAAATAGTTTATTTAATCCTAAATCTATAAAATTTATACTATATTCATTATCTTCTTTCTCTAAGTCATTTAATTCAGATAAATTATCTGGTGTAACCACCAAAATATTTGGTACTCTAAAAAATGGAATTGTAGATTTATCTATTTTTCTAGAGAGATTCTCATATTTAGAAACATCTATTTCATTATTTAAATCAACATCTACTAAAACCTGCTTTATATTGCCAAATTGATCTGTATATTCAATAAATAAATCATATTTAACATCATCTACACTAACATTTCGATAAAATCTTTTTACATCACAACCTGCAGTATTAATTCTAACAACTAGTTCTGACCCTACTAGAGCCTTTATTAAATCATCTCCCTTAAAAAGCTTACTACCATTCAAATAGTAAACATATGAGAGGTCCTTATAGTTACGATAATCCACATCACATGGATATTTTTTTAGTGTATACTCACTACACATTTTTCTCAATGTTTTTTTGAAATTTTTTTTATTGTATCTTTTTTGGTCTCCATAAATCTTTCTAAATTGAGCTTCTGTAACACATCTAACCCTGCTAATTAAAAGCAATATCTCTTTTTCCATATTCGTCATAGTACATTCTCCTTGAAGTATTATTTGCAAAGTTGTACTAATATTATATTAAATTTATGACATTAAATTTACAAAGAATTAAAATAAAATAGCTAGTTTTTATAGAATTTATTTCTATAAAAACTAGCTATTAATGCACTAAACACTATCTACAGTTTTTTTACTAAGTTACACATTGCTTTGACTTTCAGAATCTTGTGAATTTGTATCTTCATTAGTTCCTGTCTCTTGTTTTGCTTTTTTATCATCAAAATTTGCAATATTTAAGTTATCAAATTCTGACATTTCAATTACACCAGACTCTTCTTTTGAATATGATATTTTAACTTTGTCTCCAACTTGAGTCAATGGTAATTCGCTAGATACTTTTGAGGTAGCTTTAAATATTATCTCTTTATTAGAATCTAAAGTTACATAGTAATTAGTATTTCCTCCTCGCACATCAGGACTTATTCTAGTTACTACACCTTCTATAACTTCATCTTTCATATCATTATCAAGCTTTAAGTCATTGCCTTTAGATTCTAATGAATCTTTATAATTTCTTAAAGCTTCATTTTTATCTTCCCCTAGACCAAGTACATTATAATCTTCAACAGATACAAAGGCTACTCTCTTTACAAGACCAGCTTTATCTTTTAAAGATGATACATATGTTGGCTGACCTAATATATTGTACATAACAGGGAATGTAGCTTCATAATTCTTTTCTTGAACATTACCTTCAGCTGATTTCATCGCAGCTGTCTCAGTTGCTCCTGGCTGCTTATACAGTTTAGCTTCTTTAGTTCTAGAGTCAACAAGCATAAATCCAATTGTAGATTCATCTCCACCAGACGATGTTATACCTGTATACCAATATGACCTATTGTCATTTCCATAGACTAGCGATGTCCCTTCTGTTGGCACTAGTACTCCCTTTTCTGATATAACAGAATTTAAAAATCCATTGACATAAACACCCCAGTCTTGAATTTGGTCTGTTACAAATTTTTGTGGTTGTATTCTATCTACCCATTTAGGTGTATTTTTAACATTATAGACATTTATTTTTCCAGTTTCTGCATCAACGGTAGCTATGCCTGTGGCATTTGCTCCTCCATAACCAATTTTATGTTCATATAAACTTACAACCCAATAAGGTCTTCCTTCATCATTTATTTCAAGAGTAAAATCTGTCATACCAACATTTACAATACCATGTATGTATAAATGTCTTTGTAAATCTTGATGTAAATAAGCTTCTGGTTGATATACTATCTTTATTGGTTTTCCATCTATTTCTTGAACTAGTTGAACATCTTGAGGATTACTTGCTGATACCTTTACATATCCACTTGTACCACTTAAAGATGTAACCCATTTAATTATATCTCTATGCACAAGAGGTGCTACCCAGTACAACTCTCCATCTACATTTTGTATATGAAACTTTCCTAATTTTGATACACTACCTATAGCTGGAACTTCTCCAAGTTTTTTATCACCTAATTTCATTGCCATGTCTTCATCTACAAGACGAATGTCATTTACACTGACAGGACTCATATCATCAGTAAATTTACTCTCAGTCACCTTTCCTAATAAGTCTTTATAGGCTTTTGCATGAAGTACAGGTGTAGAGGCTATAAAGGGTACAACTACAACATATACAAGTAAAGCTATTGCTATTGAAAAATTATATTTAGCAAGTTTAGATGTTCTTTCATTTCTATCTAGCATCATATCTAATATTCCTGCTACAACAAAAAATATTATTCCTACTGAAAATAAAGATGTGAAGTCCAGTCTAAGTACAGGTAATTTAATAAATGCATAAATTGCTACAATTATGAGTGAAACTCCATATGTTTTAAGATATCGTTTCATTTAATACTCCTCTCTATAAAATATTATTATTACTATTATATCCATATATTTACAAAAAATAAATATTTATCATATTTATTATGTATTAAGATATCTTTATACTTTTGTACCACTGTTTATTTATATTTGATATATATCTCAAAAAAATATTATAATCATGTAAATAACTATAGAAAATCAAAAACTGAAGAAAGTGTTCTAACTAAGATTTACGAATTCTTAATCCTCTCGAAGTTAAACTACCATCTTCAGCCTAATTATTTAGCAATATTTTTATATGATAAATTTTAAAATAAATTTTTTATATGTTTGCCATTTTGGATACATAAGAATGCTGTTTAGAATTATATTCTGACAATAAACCTTCATACTCTAAAGTTAAACCATTTAAATTATAGAAATCATTTGGTGTTACTTCAAATGCTTCTTTATTCAAAATATCTATTTCACTTTTTTCTAACATATCAGCAACAAAGTTTGAACATACGTATTTATATTCAACTTTTCTGTGAATATTCATAGACAAATATATCAATGCCATTATATCATAATAGTAATCTTCTCTATAATCACTAATTAATTTTATATTTTTAAATAGATTTTCATATTGTGAATTACATACTTCTAATGAATATACTCTACATACAGTATTTTTTCTTATAGCATATAAGCCTTGATTTATATTTTCTTCAACAAAGCCTCCAATAAATGGATTTCTTGGATTTAATCTCCCAAAAGAATACATTGGCTTTAAATTTTCATTTAATGATATTGACACATGTGTATACAGTTTTTTACTTATATTTCTTATTAAATAAGATAATACAGTTCCTGTATATGTTGTTACAATATAAATTTTATTCATCATTTCCCCCCAATCTAGTAATTAAATAATATTATACACTTACAACTTAATGTCATAAAATATTCTAACATAATAAAGGCTATTTTACAAATTTTGATTTTAAAGTGCTTTAATATTATATAAAATATAATAAAAATATAAATATAAATTTTCTATATTTTTAACCAACAGATGTTTTCTTTAAATTAATCAAATGATTTAGTATATCCTGAGCTTTTCCAGAATCCTTTAGATAACCTAATGCTCCATTTATTTGTGATTTTAAATCTATTTCTACTTCCATATCCAAATCAACATTTCCTTTTTTTATAGATATATTTTTAAGTGTTAGTGGATAAAGATAACTTTTTTCTAAAGTAATTTTATTTCCATTAACCTCAAATGGAACCTTTTTATTGTAATTACTTAGTATTTTTTCTAGCATTTTATCACTTATTTTAAATTTTCCAATCTTTACATTTTCAAGACTTACAACCAAATCTTCATTTTTTAAAGTGGGTTTTAGTTCAAGCTCATATTGGCTATTGATTAGACCAAAGACCTTATATGGACCTGCCACTTTTATTTTTCCATCCTTCATCTCAACAAAATTATTTTCAAATTCTTTAATTCCATGTTTATTCATTAATGTATATATTAGGTTTCTAAACTCTTCTTCGGAAACAGATACTTTTCCAACCATTCTAAGTGGATTTTTTACTATTTCCATAGAATTTATATATGAACCTTTTGATAAATACTCTTCGTCTATGATTTTATTATTTTGTGAACTAACATCATATCTCTCTTTTGGTGTTAATGTGTATACAACAATACCTGTTAACACTAAAATAATAACAATTAAGCTTAATATAATCTTTGCAATCCTTCCCATAATCGTCTCCTTTACAAATCTGTCAACAGATTTAAAATAAATTTAGATAACTAACTTCACATAATATTCTTAACAATATACATATTATAATACAGTCTTTTAAAGATTAATTCAACTAATCTGCTTTTTTGTAAATAAACTGTAAAAAAACATGTTTTTAGTATAAAAGTTAATATTTTGCATAATACTCTTAATTACACCTTTATTTTTTTCTAATCTTGGATTAAAATTAATATTATGCAATACAGTGTAGTGTTCTGTATTATAAGCAAATTAAATAGGAGGTATGGAAATATGTCAAATGAAACGAACTCATCTAACTTTATAAAAAATATTATTATAAATGACCTAGAAACAGGAAAACATGACAGTATAATAACTCGTTTTCCACCTGAACCAAACGGATATTTACATATTGGTCATGCAAAAAGTATATGTCTTAACTTTGGACTAGCTAAAGAATTTAATGGAAAGGCCAATTTAAGATTTGATGATACAAATCCATTAAAAGAAGATGTTGAATATGTAGAATCCATAAAAGAAGATGTTAAGTGGTTAGGATTTGATTGGAATGAATTAAATTTTGCATCTAACTACTTTGATGAAATGTACAAAAGAGCTTTAATCCTAATAAAAAAAGGTAAAGCTTATGTGTGTGAATTAACACAGGATGAAATGAGGGAGTATCGTGGTACTCTTACTGAACCTGGTAAAGAAAGCCCTTATAGAAATAGAACTATTGAAGAAAACCTAGATTTATTTGAAAGAATGAAAAATGGTGAATTTAAAGATGGAGAAAAAACATTAAGAGCTAAAATAGATATGTCTTCTCCAAATATAAACCTTAGAGACCCAATTATATACAGAATAGCTCATTCAACACATCATAATACAGGAGATAAATGGTGTATATATCCTATGTATGCTTTTGCCCATCCAATTGAAGATGCAATTGAAGGAATAACTCACTCTATATGTACTTTGGAGTTTGAAGACCAAAGACCTCTTTATGACTGGTTTGTCAGAGAATGTGAAATGGAAAATGTACCTAGACAAATAGAATTTGCTAGACTTAACATAAACAATACTGTTATGAGTAAAAGAAAATTAAAACAACTTGTAGACGAAGGAATTGTTGATGGTTGGGATGACCCTCGTGTTCCTACTATATCTGGAATTAGACGTAAGGGATATACTGCTGAAGCTTTACGTAATTTTTGTAGTGAAATAGGAGTATCGAAAGTTAACTCTACAGTAGACAGTCAAATGCTTGATTATTTCCTAAGAGAAAACTTACAGCCAAAGGCTCCACTTGCTATGGGAGTTTTAAGACCTTTAAAGCTAGTTATAACCAACTACCCAGAAGATAAGGTTGAAATGCTTGAAATAGAAAACAATGCTAAAGATGAATCTCAAGGTAAAAGATTAGTTCCTTTTTCTAGAGAATTATATATAGAACAAGATGATTTTATGGAAGAACCTATTAAAAAATATTTCAGATTTTTCCCAGGAAATGAAGTTCGTTTAAAAGGAGCTTATTTCGTAAAATGTACGGATGTAATTAAGGATGAAAATGGAAATGTAGTTGAAATACATGGTACTTATGACCCTGAAACTAAGAGTGGTTCTGGATTTACAGGTCGTAAAGTAAAATCTACAATACATTGGGTTGATGCTAAATCAGCTATACCATGTGAATTTAGATTGTTTGAGCCATTGATTCTTGATGATTTACCTGAAAATGAAGGAAAGCATTTCTTAGAACAGATAAATCCTAATTCATTAGAAATATTACAAGGTTTCGTTGAGCCTACACAAGTAAAAGATGCTAAACCTTTTGATAAATTCCAATTTGTTAGAAATGGGTTCTTTAGTATAGATAATAAATATACAACTAAGGAAAAACTTGTGTTCAATAGAATAGTTCCTTTAAAAAGCTCTTTTAAACCTGCTAAATAATTGTTATAACTAAAAAATGAAGACTTAAGATATAAATTACTTCTACTATAAATAAATTTAGTTAGAAGTAATTTTTTATTTTAGTCTTCATCATTTATTTTAAATAATTAACTTTTTCCACTACAGATTCCCATAACCTCTATTCCATCTTTTATACATTCTATATTGAGAGGAAAATCTGGACCTTTTTCCCCATCAATGTCTGTTATAAGAGAATCTTTACATTCTATATCTACTTTTTTAGTTTTAAAATACAATATTTCATTTCCATTATATTGATCTAAGTAATCACCTCTAAGCACACTTATCAAAACTGGTATTGATTTTGGAATTGGCATTCCTTTAAAAATAATTACATCTAAATATCCATCATCTATTTCAGCTTTATATGCTAAATTTATATTTCCTGCTGTTTTTCCATTAAAAATCAGCATAAGATACATATCTCCATCATAATTCATCTCTTTGGAATATACTTTTATCTTAAACTTCCTCATATACAATGCTTCTTCTATTCCCTTTATATAATAAGAAATTCTTCCAAACGAATTCTTTAAGTCTGTGCTTATTCTTTGTGATACATCAGTAAACATACCTGCACTTGCGACATTTATAAAGTATTTATTATTTACCTTCCCTATGTCTATTTTCTTTGGCTTTGAATTTATGATTTCCTTTATAGCTTCTTTTATATCAAATGGAATTTGAAGAGCATTTGAAAAATCATTTGCAGTTCCTGTAGGTAAAATTCCGATTGGAATCTTTATATCTAACTCTTTCATTGAATTTACAACTAAATCTATAGTTCCATCGCCACCTGCTATTAGTATATGGTCATAGGAACTATCTACTTCTTTAAATGCATTATTTACAGGCTCTTTAATATTCAATCTATAGGGTATCAATAAATAATTTTGTTTTTGATATAATTCTATAATAGTATCTAAATTTGATAATATTTTTTTTTCACCTGAATTAGGATTGTATATAAGTTTTACTTTTTTCATTATTTCTCCTTACTTATTTTATTCTTTTAATATCCAAAGTCCTCGTTTAAGAAAATTACATGTATTCTTTCTGGTGCTAATTGTCTTTTTATAAGTGTATAGCTACAGCAAATTCTTCCTGGACTTGAACAATCTATACATATGCCAGTAGTCTTACATCCAGTATTTGTATTCAGTCTCTTGCAATTTGCTGGAGCGACTATTGTTTTAGTTCTTTTTATAGCTTCATCTACATCTTTAACTATTTTATTTACACCTGCTACAACTATTACTTTGTCTGGTCCATATATCATAGCAGCTACTCTATTTCCATTTCCATCTAAATTATAGAGCTCTCCATTTTCTGTTATTGCATTAGTACTTGTAAAATAAGCATCTGCACAAAATGATTTTCTGTATATTTCTTTCATTTCTTCTGGTTTAATATCTTTTGCATATCTATCAAGAAAATCATATTTTTCTCTTATAAAGTCAATAACTCCTGTCTCAAATAAAGTCATAGAGCCACCACAACCTACTAAAGAACCTACTTCTACTATTTCTTCAATTTTTTTAAGAAGCTCTTCTTTATTATTTACTAGATACCCTTTCATGTTATTACTTTCTAGAGATTTTATTGTTTTTTCTATTCTTTTTTCTTTAAGCCAATTTAGATTTTGATCCATCTCAACTTCCCCCTTATTTTCAATATGTATTAGTTTGTTATAAATTTTATTTTCTTTATAGTTTTATTTTAGTACATCTAAGAAAAAATACAATATAAAACTTTAAATAAATTTTCCATAAATTTTTTTATAAGACTAACTCATAATTTATAATTAAAAAGGAAAGTAGATGTATTTTTCTACTTTCCCTATATTGTATGTAGTATTATATATTTTCTGAAATCTATATATTAATTATATGCTTTATTTTATTAAATATCACAATTAATTTAAGTGTAATATCATATTCTTTTTTAAACATATAAATTGTATTATTAAGTTTATTATATCCAATTTTAATAAATAATGTCACTAATTTGATGAAGAAGATGCTATAGCTGCACTTGTAGCTGCCATTACACAAGCAACTTGAATAGCAATAATAATATTTAAAAATATATTATTAGCTATAGAATCTATATTATTTTCTTTTTGTATTGAATCTGCATAAATAGAAGCCACAACAGCAGAACTAATCATTACTCTATTGCTTTTTCCTAAAGACCAATTCCCAAAACCTTTTTCTTCTTTAAGCCTATTTGAAACATTTTTTATATTTTCTATTATTTCATTTTCTTTATAATCTAATAACGAAATTGCTCCTATTATTGGATACCCATAATAATTTAACTTACAATCATTCTCTTTAAATGCTTTTTTAAGTTCAATAGTTTTTTTGCATTTACCCATTGTTCTATCTTCGCTAAATAAAAGAATTTGAGATAGCGCTTGTAAGTCATTTCCTTTATAAAAACCATTTTTATTTAGAAATTCATAGCATTTTTCTATGTATTCTAAATCTTCTTCTAAATTTTTTGAATGAATTGCAATAAGTGCTATATTACAATAGTCATCACTAGATGTTAAAAATGGATGTTTTTTCTTCATATATTCGTATACTGTTTTCATTTTTGATATACATGTAATATAATCCATTTTATCTCTATTTTCATAGACTATTGATGCTGTAAGTGGTAAATATGTATCTCCCCAAAACTTTTCATTTTTAAGATTTTTATATATCTCTAAAATCATCTTAAAACTACTTTCTGGATTTGATTCAAATGAAAGTAGTGTTGCAATATAAAATATGTTATATCCTCTAAAGTTAGAGAATAATCCAGTATTTTTTTTAATAAGCTCTATTCGCTCTTCTACTAATCTAGGGCTTATCCTCTTGTTCTTAAGCGTAAATGCAAGTGCACAACTATGTTGAATTAATCCCATTTGCCAAGAACCTTTAACTTCATTTAATGCTTTATAATTTTCCATTAATAAGTTTATTTTCCCATTTATAAAAGTTTGTTCCATATTGCCCTCCCAGTAATATACATTGTTGTATTAATTAACTTAATATCTATTATATATGTAATAAATATTGCAATCAATACATATTACTTGAAGAAGAACTATTATTCCATAATGATGTATCCTTTTTTATAGTGCCTTCCCATATTATTAACCCTGTCATAATACTCTGATTCACTTTCGTTACTCCATTTGGGTACAAATACATCTATCGCATTAGAATTACTAAAATACTTACTAGACCCCCTATCCATAACGGTTTTTACTTTACCATCTACAATAATCTTAGTTCCAAAACTTAAGTGATTGTTTGCCACAAAACCATCTTCTAAATCATCTCCTGTAGCAGTTATAGCTCCATATCCATTTTCTTGGTTAAGGCTGGTATAATAACTCACTTCAAATGTTATAGGAATTAAATCCTTTATTTTGATTCCTAGCTGGTTTTCTAGTCTCTCTTTTTGCACTTTCAATTTATACTCATCACTGCTTTTATAGTCTTCCATACCTTGATTATATTTAGAATTAAAGTTTTTACCTGAAGTTACTATAGTATCTATATTTACTATAGATTCTTTACAATGCTCTGCATCTATTTTTGTTTCTCCATTTACCAATAATGGAGTTAAACATACACTACATACAACACATGTAATCAATGCTTCTTTAAGCTTCATAAATTCCCCCCTTATTATTTTGATATATTAGCATATTTAATATTATATGTCTACATTTAGATTTAAATGCCATACTCATTTGCTTTAAGAAGTTGTCTTATACTTAATTCACCCTAAACCTTTATAAATCCTTCATCTTAGAATCATATAGTATAAGGGTTTTATGACTAAATATTTTTTTTATTAATCTTTTTAATAGCTCAAAACTACTTCTATTTAATTTTTCTATTTTTAAGAATTTAAGAATTAAAATTCTATAATTTTAAAACATATTGATTTTATTTTTTTGAAATGCTATAATTTTTTTAAGAGGTGATTAATATGATAAAAAATACAAAACAAATTACAGTTGAAGTTAATGAAATTTTATTACAAGAAGTATACAAAATGACTAATAATGAAAATACAGATTTATCAAACTTTATAAACGAATCAATCATAAATTATATTCTTGAAAATAGAAAAGATGACATTGAAAATAAAGATTTAGAAGAAGTAATTAATTTCTATAAAAAAGAGAATATAGAAAATCCTAAAAGTGCAGCAAGAGCTATTGCTGAAGCAAAAACTCATACATTATACTAAACAAATAAAAAGTTCCTAAAAATTAGGAACTTTTCTTTTTATTTTAATGGCTATTAATATCTATTTTAGTAATATTTATTTTATACTTATAAATACTCATTTAAACAACAAGATAATCTAATACATTGTCATTTAATATACCTAAAAAATAATCAATTTGTATAAATAATAAAAAAATTTTAGTTTTCTATTTTAATAATCGATATTTAGCTAAGCTCCGATTAACTATAAGTCTAATATAAAATTAAATATCAATAAATTTGATTTTATATTAGACTTATAGTATTAAAATGCATTAGAAAACTAGGGATACTTAATAAATAAATCTATGTATTTTACAGTTTACTTCACTTTTAATTCATTTTACTAATTATTGTAAAAACTATTTATTTTATGATAATTAAATTCATCTTAAAAATAACTAATAAGCCTTAGTTTTTATATACTATTAAATGCTTAAATGTTCATACATTTAAACATACAATTACTACAAAAAATATATGTTTAAAGTTATTCTTGCTATTGATCTCAAACAAACTATTCATCTTTCTTAATGTCTTTTACCCATTTTTCAACAGAATTTAATTCCTCCTCATTTACCCCCTTTTTGAACAATGCTTTCATAAAGCTTTCAATAGAACTTCCATGCATATTATCTAGAAAAGTTTTTGTTTCAAAATGTAAATATTCAGCTTCTCCAATAATAACTGTATAATGTGTATGTCTATCTATCTTTTTAGCATCCAAGAACTTCTTATTTACTAATCTTGATAAAAGTGTTAGTGTTGTAGTTTGCTTCCAATCATATAGTTTTTCCATAGCTTCAATGACATCTTTTGATGTTACTGTAAAATCTGATCCCCAAATAAATTTCATGACCTTTAATTCCGCTGGTGGTATTTTAGTAATAGTCATATGATTTTACACTCCTCTCAAACTTATACATAATTAAATACTATATTAATAAACTTTCCCAGTCAAAGGTTTTATTCAAAATATACAATTCAAATTTATTAATATAAAAAACTTATATTTTCAGTACCAATCAAACATAAAAAACCCAAAAGTAAATAATAAATTTTATTTATATATATAAGTATAACAGATTATTAAATTAAAATTCTAATATTTAAGATAATATACTCATTTTATAATCAATAAATATCAATATTTGAAATAGCCATAAATTTATTTCAAAAACTATTTTTGAGTTTATCCATATGTTATAATAAATGTATAAAATTTTGATTGGTGGGTTATATATGAATGCATTTATTAGAAAACGAAACAAGAATTATGTAGTTTATCTTGAATTTACAGATGAAGATACTGGAAAAAGAAAACAAAAGAACATGGGTATTTTTGATAAAAAAAGAGATGCGAGCAAAAGGTTAAATGAAGTAAAGGAAAGTCTGTATAAAGATGGCTTTTTAATTCCAAACGAAATCACTGTCTCAGAATTTCTATTAGATTTTTTAAAAAAGTACAGTGAAAATATATCATTAGCTACATACAACAATTATGTTAGTATTTGTAAGAATTATATTAATCCCTCTATTGGTAAATATAAAATACAGGATTTACATCCAATTCATATACAGAACTACATTGATAAACTATCTCATAAATTGAATCCTCAATCAATTAAGATTCATATAAATATATTGAAACTTGCAATAAAAAGAGCATATAGACTCAAATTAGTAAAAGAAAATATTATGGATAATATAGAAGCTCCAAGATATAAAAAATTTAAAAATGAAATTTATGACAAAGAACAAATGATAAAATTGTTGAAATTGTCAAAAAATACATATATGGAATTACCTATTAATTTAGCAGTTGGTTTAGGTCTTAGAATTTCAGAAGTTTTAGGTTTGACTTGGGATAATATTGATTTTGAAGAGAATACAATAACTGTAAATAAGATAACAGCTCGAATTAATGGCTCTGTAATTCTTAAAGAACCAAAGACTGAAAGCTCTATTAGAAAAATATCTGCTCCAAAGGAATTAATCTTTTTACTAAAGGAATATAAGATAAAACAAAATAAAAACTTATTAAAGTCTTCTATTAGAAATAGTCATGACTTGTTATTTTTCAATAAAAAATGTGAACCTATTGCTGAAGATGTTATGAGTAAAAAATTCAAAAGATTTTTAGAAAAGAATGACTTGCCACACATTAGATTTCATGATTTAAGACATTCACATGTTACTTTACTTATAAATTCTAAGGTACCTATAAAAGTTATCTCAGAAAGAGTTGGTCATTCAAATATAAATACAACCTTAAATGTTTATTCCCATGTTCTAAAAGAAATGGATAAAGAAGCATCTGACAAAATTTCTGAGAACTTATTTAATGCCAACTAATATTACATTTTTTAATTATAACTACTCTAGCCTTTATCATCTATAAAATTAATTTTTACTACTAATAAAATTAAAGTTAAATTAATATTCAAATTTAATTTTATAATAGAAGAGTTAAAATATATTTATTACAAAATAGTTTTAGCGTTATAAACTTAATTTATTTTCTCAAGATGTTGATGAAATTTTTATGGAAGCACGTAACACAACAGTTAAAATCATTTGTAGCTTAGGTGGTATTGTTACTAGTAAAGCAGAAGATTTTTATGATGAAAAAGTAACGCCTATAACCTTACAAAAAATACATTATCATAAAAGAGAATGTCTATAGACTTATGAAATTATATTATATAACTTCTTCTTATTATGTCTCCAAACATTATTGTAATTTGACACAATGTAAACAATCAATTTTGATTTGGAGACATGTACTTTTTATAATAAAAATCCATACATCTTTCTATCCGTAGTTCTGTTTGAGTTATCTCTACAACCCTATTTACTACAATATATATACTAAATAAAAAACCTCCTAATACTTGATTAAATACCTACATACTTCTATGGCGTATTCTCAAACATTAAAAGGTTTTTATTCTAATAATTATAATTATTAAAAATAATATTTAAACTAACAATTATTTATCTTTCCCATACATTTTAGCTAATTGGTCTTGTATCTCTTTACTTTCTAAATACTCATCAAAATCCATCTTTCTATCCATTATTCCATTTGGAGTTATCTCTATAATTCTATTTGCTATAGTAGATATAAACTCATGGTCATGAGAAGTAAATAAAAGCACCCCAGGGAATTTTTCAAGTCCTTTGTTAACAGAAGTTATACTTTCTAAGTCTAAGTGGTTAGTAGGGTCATCTAGCACAAGTACATTTGCATTTGAAAGCATTAGCTTACTAAGCATACATCTAACTTTTTCTCCTCCAGATATAACTTGAGCTTCTTTTAAAGCTTCTTCTCCAGAGAATAACATTCTACCTAAAAATCCTCTTATAAAACTCTCACTTTTTTCTTCAGAAAACTGTCTAAGCCAGTCAACTAGAGAATACTCTACTCCATCAAAAAACTTATTATGGTTTTTTGGAAGATAATCTTGAGAAGTAGTTACTCCCCATTTATATTCTCCACTATCTGGTTCAAGTTCTCCCATAACTATATTTAAAAGTGCAGTAGTAGCTATTTCATCACCCATAAATACTACTTTGTCATCTCTATCCAATCTAAATGAAACATTATCAAGTACTTTAACTCCATCTATAGTTTTAGTTAAATTGTGTACTTCTAAAACTTCATTACCAATTTCCCTAGCAGGTGTAAATCCTACATATGGATATCTTCTTCTTGATGGTTGTATATCTTCAATTTCTAATTTGTCTAATTGTTTCTTTCTAGATGTAGCTTGTTTAGCTTTTGAAGCATTAGAACTAAATCTAGCTATGAATTCCTTTAATTGAGCTATCTTTTCCTCAGTCTTTTTGTTTTGGTCTTTAGCAAGTTGTAATGCTAATTGACTTGATTCATACCAGAAGTCGTAGTTTCCAACATACATCTGTATTTTACCAAAGTCAACATCAACTATATTAGTACATATTTGATTTAAGAAATGTCTATCATGTGATACTATTATAACTATAGACTCTTCTAAATCCATTATAAAATTATTTAACCAATTTATTGATTTAAAATCCAAGTGGTTTGTAGGCTCATCCATTAATAGTATTTCAGGTTTTCCAAAAAGTGATTGTGCTAATAACACTTTAACCTTCTCTCCACCAACTAATTCTTTCATTTGTTTGTAATGCATATCTTTAGTTATACCAAGACCCATAAGTATTTTTTCAGCGTTAGTTTCTGCATCCCATCCATCAAGTTCTGCAAACTCACCTTCAAGTTCAGCAGCTTTTATTCCATCTTCTTCGCTAAAATCTTCTTTCATATATAAAGCATCTTTTTCATGCATTATACTCCAAAGTCTTTCATGACCTCTTATAACAACATTTAAAACAGTTTCTTCCTCATATTCGAAGTGGTCCTGTTTTAAAACTGACATTCTTTCTTTATCAGTTATAGACACATTCCCTGTATTTGGTTCTATTTCTCCTGATAATATTTTTAAAAAAGTAGATTTTCCCGCACCATTAGCTCCTATTATTCCATAGCAATTTCCTTTAGTGAATTTTAAGTTAACATCTTTAAATAGTTCCTTATCACCAAATCTAAGTCCAACACCTGTAACTTGTAACATTAATGTATTTTCCTTTCTTTTTGTTCATAATTTATTTTATCATAAAATTTTGATAACATTTTTATTCTCACGTAAACAGCATATTTTTTATACCAAATTCGTGAAATATTTATTAAAATTGTATTAAAGATTGTAAGTTTCATAAAAATTAACAATCTATTATATTATACTTATAAAAAAATCAAATTGCAACTTTATTAATTCTTTTACACACTCTAAATACTTTATTTGAATCTTTAAACTGTTTTAGCTATTAGTAAAAATATATTTTCTGTATAATTAATACTTAAAAAGAGTACCTAAGTTTGTAAGTACTCTATTTTTATGGTTTTATATTTTAGCAAAATTACATGCAGGGTAAGTACATACATCACAGTTCATACAAAGACCACCATGACCATATTTAGCTATATCATATTTGTCAAGTTTTTCATCTATTAAAATCCTAGATAGAACTATATCAAACACTGTAGTTTTATGATACATTGCACACCCTGGTATACCCATAATTGGGACTTCTCCATAGTAAGCAAGTAAAAACATTGCTCCTGGTAATATTGGTGACCCATATGTAACTAAATCAGCTCCAGTCTCTTTTATAGCTGTTGGTGTGACATCATCTGGGTCTACACTCATTCCACCAGTACAACAGATAAGTTCTGCTCCTTGACTTATAAATTCTTTTATTGCATTTTTTATGATATCCTTATCATCTGGACATATAGTTTGACCTATAACTTCACATCCAAACCCCTTTACTTTTTCTTCTATTACTGGTCCAAATTTATCAACAATTCTACTGTAAAACACTTCATTACCAGTGGTAACAATTCCTACTTTTTTAGGTTTAAAAGGTATCACATTGACTATCTTTCTGTTATCAACTACTTTTTTTGCCTCTTCTAGTTTTTTCTCATCTATAACTAAAGGTATGACTCTTGTTCCAGCTACTTTCAACCCTTTATTTACTACAAAATTATTATGAAGAGTTGCCATCATTATTTCGCCAACACAATTTAAATCAAAAAGTGCATCGACATCTATTTTTAAAAGCCCATCACATGCTGCTATAAAATCTATCTTTCCTTCTTTTATTTCACTGAAATCTAAATTTTCTCCAGCAGTTAATTCTTTTAAAAATAAAGCTCCTTCATTTTCATGAATCATTCCCTCTGATTTTTCCCATACATATAAGTTGTCTTTACCAAGAGATAATAAAACTGGAATGTCTTCTTCTTTTACTACATGTCCCTTTTTAAATTTTCTTCCTTTAAATTCTCCTGGTATTATTTGAGTAATGTCATGACATAAAACTTGTCCAACAGCATCTATAGTTTTTATTAATTTCATAATTTGCCCCCTATTCTTTCATAATCCACTTTTGTATCAATATCTAATAACATTTTTTCGGGAACTTCTACATATTTTATTTTTGATGAATTTTTTAAAATAGTTTTCCCTTTTTCATCTTCTTTAAGTGCCAATAATTCCTCTTTTTTACTAAATGGAAATACAACTGGATTTCCACATACATCTTTGCATCTTGGAATTACTATAAAATCTCTATCTAATTTAAAAGTATTTATAATTTTATCTATATATAAATCATCAATAAATGGTTGGTCTCCCACAAAAAACATGTATCCATCACATTCTGAGCTATTTAAAATTCCCAGTTTTATGGATTCACTCTGACCTATATTTGCATCTTTATTATCTACATATTTAAAGCCATATTTATTGCACAATGCTAAAACTTCTTTATATTGACTTACAACTACAACTTGATGAAAATTAATTTTACTAACTGCTTTAAGTACATGTTCTATTATGGAACATCCATCATATTCCAGTAAAAGTTTATTTTCTCCCATTCTTCTGGCAAATCCTGACGCCATTATTACTGCATTTATCATATATATCATTCCTTAACATTTATAATGTATTGATATTGTTATGATTTTATAGTATCTTTATTGATATTATCTATATATATAATATCACATAAATTATTTTAATACTTCAATATCTTATACAAAAATTTCGTTTTATACTTCCATAAAATATGTCTATTTCATTTTCATGCTCTTTAATAATTTTAATTAAATTTATAGCTAAACTTTCATACATTTCATTTTCGACTTTATTAATAAATAATATTTTTTTTCCATGATAATTTTTAAACAATCCTTTTGGATTTAATACTACATTTTTTAAATTATCAAGATTTACTGTAGAATTATCATTTATATTACGCATATTTAAATTAGTTATTTTTTTAAATTCATCTAACCTATGTATATTTTCTTCATTAATATCCATTCCAAATGAAGTTATATCTAATATACCTATAGTTTTTGTAGTTTTACAATATACTACTGGTTCTCCATCATTCCAACCTTTAAGTTTTTTTCTCTTTGAACCATCACCTTCTATCAATACCAAATCAAATTTGTCTATCATTTTTTCTAAATCAGATAACTTGATTCCTACTATTTTATTTTCATTATTTATACAGCTTCCACATACTGTTACTCCATGACAAATAGATGGAATAGAAGTTCCATCTATTGTCATAAATATATTGTCATAGTCTTTTTCATCAGGTAAATATATTTTAGTAGTTGTTGTAAGTAAAACTTTTAGCTTATCTCTATAAAAATTCGCAAAGTATTTTATAAATGAAGTTTTTCCTCCTGCTCCAACTACAGTTATTATTTCATTTGCTCCTATCATATCTGATAATTTCACACTTTCACCTCTCATAAATATTTCTTTTAAATATCCTAAATTTGATTTATTTGAAACTTATAATTTAACTGTTTTAGTAAAAGTGATTTTTGAAATTCTATAAACTAAAAAGTAAATAGATTCTGTTGTAAACAACAAGGCGGATCCAATTCGCCGCTAAGCTGTAAGCTTATACGCTATCAGTTTATCTTTTAATTATTATTAAGATATTCTTATTCTTTGTGGTTGCTTTAACATCTGAGGATTATTCTGCAAGTAAGATAAATCAACTATTTGTGATTTTTTTAATATATTAAGACTTGCATTTACATCCGCATTTATAATCATACCCACACTAGATTTATATTGACCACGTGTTATTCTTTCTCCCTTAAATTTGTGTTTCTGTACATCATCCAAATTAATATCAGGAAGGTAATCATTGGCAAAAAAATCTGATTTACTAGTATAACTTTCTTCTTGTCTAATGAAATTAATATTTTTTATTTTACATAGATACTCTAGTTTTCCTTTTATCTCTCCAAAAGGAATTCTTATAAAATTTCTATATATTTTCTTTTCCATATTATCACTTTTTTCTAACTTAGCATTATATCCTACAATCAAATTGCCAATATTATTTTTTACACAGTAGTCAATTATGTAAAAGCAAGTTTTATTTACATAGTCTTTAACCTGATTATTTCTTTTATTCCATACTTTAAATTGTTTTCTTGTAATTAAACTTATATTCTTTTTTAATTTTAAAGCCTCTATTTTATCATTTTGCTTATTTGCCCATTGGTTCACAGACTTAAGCCTTCTTCCATCTATAATAAAACTATCACCTAAGTTGGTAGTACAAGTACATAAGTTTTCTAAACCTAAATCTATTGCCAGTGCATTTTTTTTATTTGAAACTTCCTCTGATTTCGGTATTTCATAACAATACTGAATTTCAAAGAACCTAGCCTTATGTTTAGGTATTATTCTTATTTCCTTAACTTTTTTGTCTAATATATTATTTGGAACTTTTATACTCACCTTTCCATACATTTTTTTAAATACGGGAGACATAGGCACATTTAAAATTCCATCATCTTTAATTCTTATTTGTCCTATTATTATACTAAAAAATCCTTCTTTATCTAAATACTTAGGTGATTTTATTCCTCTAAAATCATACTTGCCTTCTTTAGCTAATTTAATTAAACCAAAAAATGACCTAAATGAACTATCAACTTCTTTTAGTATTTGTTGTGCTACATTACTATTGAGTAGTTTATAGTTTTCATTTTCTTTACATACGTGATAATTGGCTTCATAATTAAGATGCTCCCCTTGATTAAAGTAGTGTTGTCTGACATTATATGTACCAACATTATACAAGTTCTTTGCTAAAAAGCACATCTCTCGCAAAGCCTGATATTCTTTCTTAGTTAAATTTTTTAATTGTTGTCTCTGAGTCCCATAATGTATGTTTTTTGTTCTATTTGGCATAAACTCACCTCCTTTAACTCCTACTCTATTAGACATTATATATGGTATTTTTATAAAGCACCATATATAATGTCTATTAAATTACTTTATTTTGCAAAATAACTTAAATTTATACTTTTATAGTATATCATTTATTAAATTTATTTGTTGTTGTTTTTCATCCCCATGTACACTTTTTCAAAAGTTATAGGAAGCTCTCTTATACGAACTCCAGTAGCATTAAAAATTGCATTTGCAATTGCTGGTGCTGGCGTATGTATAACTATTTCTCCTAAAGATTTAGCTCCATAAGGCCCTCCTGGGTCAAAATTATCAGCAAAATCTACTAATATATTTCCTACTTCTTTTTTTGTAGGAACCTTATACTGCAAGAAACTGTCTGTCAATAACTTTCCATCTTTATCAAATTTAGGGTCTTCATACATTGCAAACCCTATCCCCATCATTACTCCACATTCTACTTGTATTCTCGCTAATGTTGGATTTATAACCGTACCACAGTCAGGTACACATGCAAAATTTATTACCTTATATTCTCCTGTATTTTTATCTAGTTCTATTTCAGCAAATCCTGCTATAAATGGTTTTATTCTTTTTAACATACCAAATGATTCTGTTGCTTCTAAAACAACTGGTACATCGTCACTTGAAAACCCTATACCTCCAACTGACTCTCTTCCTAATTCCTCTAATAACACAAATTTACTCTCATCATTCTTAACAAAAACTCTATCTTTACTTAACTCTAAATCCTCTTTTTTAGACTCTAGTTTTGATTCTGCTACTGAAAGTATTATTTCTTTTAATTTATTTGCTGTTTTTATTGTTGCATTTCCTGTAACTGTTGTAGTACAAGAAGCAAACGCACCTGTATCATATGGACATAGGTCTGAATCACCTGTATAAACAGATATTCTATCTACAGTCGTATTTAAAGTCTCTGCAGCAATTTGTGCTTGAATTGTATCAGCACCTTGACCTAAATCAGCAAGACCAGATAATAACTTATATGTCCCATCTTCGTCCATTCGTATAGTCACTGTTGCCATATCTACACGTGGTATACCAGAACCATGATTTGCCACTGCCATTCCTACTGCTCTTACCTTGTTATTACCTATATCTTTACATGGGTATTTATCATCCCAATTAATTAATTTTTTCCCTTTTTCTATACACTGTTTTAATTCACAGCTTAGTATTTCTTCTTCTGCTGCTTTTCCATTAGTGTACCTATCTATGATGTTTTTAACTCTAAATTCAAGAGGATCTATACCAATCTTATTAGCTAATTCATCAATAGCACTATCTATTGCAAATATGCCTTGTGTAGCTCCATAACCTCTAAGTGCACCTGCTGGTAATCTATTAGTATATACTGTTCTAGCATCAAATCTAACAGCATCAATATCATTATATATTGGCAATGTATTATGACCTGATTCTGAAGAAACAGAAACTCCATTACCACCATAGGCACCTGTATTATTTAGTGACTTTAATTCTATCGCCTTTAAATTTCCTTCTTTGTCTGCACCTACTCTAACATCAAAAAACATTTCATGCCTACTATTAGAACCTACAAAGGTTTCACTTCTTGTAAAGACAAATTTTGCTGGTCTTCCAGTTTTCATAGTCACAAATGCAGTAAATATATCTGTTGCTGCTATATTCTTTCCTCCAAATCCACCACCTATTCTAGGCTTTATCACCCTTATTTTAGAAGAAGGAATCCCCAATACTTTTCTAAGTATTCTCTTTACATTGTGTGGTGATTGTAATGATGACACAACAACAATCCTATCATTTATATCTTTATATGCATATGACCTATGAGTTTCCATCATACAATGTGATTGACTTTGAGTCTTATATGATGCTTCTACCACAAATTCACTTTCTTTAAGCTTAGCCTCAACATCACCAAACTCGAAAAACTCTTTTGATACTATATTATTTTTTGCATCTAATCCAAAAGGATACGGTTCTACTATATCTTGTTCTGGATGTATAATAACTTCATTTCCTTCTGCTTCTTTTGCATTAAATACAGGCTTTAAAATCTCATACTCTACTTTTATCATTTTTAAAGCTTTAAGTGCAGTTTTTTCATCTTCTGCTGCTACTAATGCTACCTCATCTCCAACAAATCTAACTGTATCCTCAAGTAAAACTCTATCATAAGGAGATGCTTCTGGTTCTGTTTGACCTGGAACACAATATCTAACTTGTGGTACATCTTTATAGGTATAAATTCCTACAACTCCTGGAATTTTTTCAGCTTTTGACGTGTCTATATGCTTTATTTTGGCATGTGCATGTGGACTTCTAAGAAGTTTAAGAGTCAAAACATCTTTATGCATAATAAGGTCTTCAGTATATAGTGGCTTTCCTGTCACAATTGCTGTACTATCTATCTTTCTTATCCCCTTATTAATCATTATTTATTACCTCCCTCAATAGCACTATACATCCTCTTAAGCAGTGCACTTGCCATATCTATTCTATATTCTTTACTTGCCCTCATATTACTTCCATAAATTAATTCTTTACCTACAATAATAGATGCTTTATCTATATCCTTTTCTTTGCTCAATATTTGACTTGCTTCAAGTGCTAATTTAGCTCTTTGGGGTCTTGCTCCAATTGCTATTTTATAAGTATCATTTTCTTTTAACATAGCTGAATTTAATATAGCAAAATCTCCTGTACACTTTCTTATTGAATCAAATACAGCTACTGCATCTTTCTTAGGAAGTATTACCTCAATTAATATATCTTTATTTAATTCACTATCCAAAAACTCATTTAACTCTAATATTCCACTATTGTATAACCTTACCTTAGCACCAACAACTAAAAGTGCTGTAATCAAGTCAGAAAAACCATACTTTGAAAATACACTAGCTCCAATTCTTGCACCTTGTCTAAATTGAACACCAACTATATTAGAAACAGCACTTGAGACTATTCCACTACAATAATTTTTAATAGTTTTGTTTATTTCTAAACTTCTCAAAGATGTATCTGCTCCTATTAGTATATTTTTTTCATCCTCTTTTATATAGTCTAGATTTATATCCTTTAAATCTATGGCTATTCCTATGTTTTTATTGCTTAATTTTATAAATCCGCAACCACCTAAAATAACATTACTTTTTTTAGAAATCAAAATTTTATATGCTTCTTCTAGGCTTTGTGGAACAGAATATTCTTTTATAGTAACCATCTTATCCCCCTTATATTATATTTATTAAAACTTGAAACCTACTAAGTACTTTGCTTTATTTTTATAAATATATAGTAAACTTAATTTAATTCTATTAGTTTTTTACTCTATATATTTTCCTTTTTATTTTTATTGTCCTTACCTTTTGAAAATTTTATCATATATAAACCTTGAACTATTATAGCAACCATAGCTCCTGAAACTACACTTGAATCTGCAAGTAGTGTTTCTATAAATTTTGGAGATTTTTCAAGAACCTGAGGAACTACCATAAATCCTATCCCAGTTGCCATAGAAAGACCTAATATCATACTATTTTCTTGATTAAAACCATCCATACTAACAAGTCTTAATCCAGATGTTGTAAGAGTTGAAAATATTACGAGTGTTGCTCCTCCAACCACACAAGGAGGTATTGTTCTGATTAAATTAGCTAATAAAGGTGATACTCCCGCCAGAAATAATCCAATGCCTCCAATAGCTAATACAAATTTACTTATAATTTTTGTATTAGAAACGATTGCAGAATTCTGACCAAACAGTCCCATTGGAGTAGCAGAAAATAATGCTCCTATTGTAGATAATACTCCATTTCCTAAAACAGCAGAAGAAAGTTCTTCATCTGTAACTTGTCTATTAAGTCCTCCTACTGTAGAAAGTGTACATGCTCCCATAATATCAGCTATTTCAACCAAATATATTATTGAAAACATTACTACAACCTCAAGCTTTATATCCAATCCAAAAGCAAGTGGTTTTGGAAGTGCAACCAAAGTAAACTCTTGAATTGAAGAAAAATTTACTATTCCCAAAATTAGTGATAAAATATATCCAAAAACTATGCTAACTAATATTGATGCATCTTTAAACAATCCTTTTCCATATTTATTTAATCCTAATATCATAAGTGATACAGCTATTCCAACTATAAAATTAATTGGTTGTCCAAATGTCTCATTACCCATACCTCCAGCTAAGTTTTTTATAGCTATTGGAAAAAGTCCAAGACCCATACATGCAACTATAGTACCAGATACGACTGGGGTAAATATAAACCTTATTTTTTTAAGACCAAAACCAATTATGATTATCACTATACCAGCGACTATTTGAGAGCCAAATAAGACAGGTAATCCATACTTGCCTGCAACAGAAACTCCAGCTCCTATAAACATTGCTGTAGCTCCCATTATAACTGGTATTCCTCCTCCCAATTTAAAACCTTTAAATAGTGGTATTGGATATAATTGTAACAAAGTTGATAATCCTGCAAAAATTAAAGCAGCTTGAATTAATAGTGTAGACATTTTATGATTAAGTCCAGCCGCATTTGCAACTAGTATCGCTGGTAAACAGCTACCTATTACCATTGCCATTAAGTGTTGTAACCCCAAAGGTATTGCTTCCTTTAGTGGTGGTATTCCGTCTAATTCAAATTTTGATGTACTTTTTGCTTTCATAATAAAAACTCCCGTTACATAAAACTTATTGAATTATATAAATACTTAAAAATTTAATATATTAAATTAAATGACTTTTATAAATCTTACTATACTCAGTAATACATTTAAGTTTTTATACTTAAAAATCACGTACAACAAATTTAATTATTAACAATTAAATTTATTCTATTATTTTGTATATGTTCTATAGTGCTTTACAAATATAAGAGTATTGTAGCTATGGACTTTAAAATTTTTTACAACAATTCTAATCCAATCTAAATCTTTCAATCTTAATCATTATAAGTTATAAGTTTTCATAAGTATTTATATCTTGTAAGTTTTAAACATTTACCTATAAACGCTACTTTATAGATGCCACTTTAATCTTAAGTGACCTCATACTTTCATATGAGCGTAGACTATTTCTTCATCTTCAGCATTACCTGTTAAGAGCAACCCGTTTCCACTATCAATAGCTTATAGTGTACTCTCTTTCGAGATAGTCGTTTGACCTTCCTATTTCTAGGCTTGGCGACCAAATGTCCATTGTAAAGTACTTAGGCTCTCACCATATACCATCCTTGCTATTATTTCTGGTTTTCACCACATTCATAAAAGTTTCTTTCTATCTTTTATTGTAGTTGCAAGGCTTTAGGATTTACTGGTTTTAAAGTTGTGTCCTACATAAATTTCTTTATGTACGGGGCTAAAAGTACAACTTATTTAATATACTTTTTTATTACCCCCTGTAAATAATATTATTTACTCTTTCACTGTTTTTGTTATTAAATTAATTACATAATAATTAATTTAAGCATAAAATAATTTTCAAATTGAAAATCAAAATATTTATGAATATTTTATAATATAATTATCATAAGACAGAAAAACTTAATAAGCTATGTATCTCAGTTGTACCCATGTACTCTCCTTTACTATATTTGTATCTGCAACATAAAACATACAAGTTTCTATCTAGCATATAGATATAAACCAATATCTATAATTAAAAATAGTAATACTATTGTATAATACAATCTTTATGTACATTACTATTTATTATTTCTATACAGCAATTTTAATGCCAATATTTGCATACATTTGCATAGAATAATTTTTTTATACTTTCCTTGATAAAAATTTACTTATTCCAACTGTTCTGTAATTTTTTATTAAGCAAATTTTAAATTTTATTTTTATGATATTTTTATAATTACATAAAAAAAAAGACCAAAAGTATTTTTCAAATGATCTTTTCTCAAATTTTTATTTTAATTTCTAAAATTTATAATAAATAGTAAGACTATTATAAGCATCTATTTTTATATGAAAGTTTATACTTTTATGGATGATAAGTTAATGTAATTAAAAGATTATCTAGCTGATTTTAATTTTACAATATCGCTCCAATTTTTGCTTGTAGCTAATTCTACTAAATTTAAATCTCTTCTTATTTCTGAAACATCTTCTTTTATGGAGTTTGTATCACCTTTTATATGTGCTATACTATGTTCCATATTATCATGAGTAGCTTTATTTATTTCAGAGTTATGTAATAAACTTCCTAAAATACTATTTTGTTCAATTTGTTGTTCTTTAATTGATTTTCCTTCAGATTCTAAGGCATCTACTTTAACATCTATTTCATATAGTTTTTCATTAACTACAATACTTTCTGCTTTAATTTCACTTATATCTTTACTTGCACTACTTATTTGATTTTGCATAGAGTTCATTTCTAATTTAACTTCATGTAAATTCTCTTTCACTACATTTATTTCTTTCTTCATCATACTTACTTCTTGTTTTACTTCATTCATTTCTTCTTTCATTACACTTATTTTTTGTTTTACTTCGCTCATTTCTTTCTTCATTATACTTACTTCTTGTTTTACTTCATTCATTTCTTCTTTCATTACACTTACTTCTTGTTTTACTTCATTCATTTCTTTTTTCATTACACTTACTTCTTGCTTTACTTCACTCATTTCCTTCTTCATTACACTTACTTCTTGTTTTACTTCATTCATTTCTTTTTTCATCACACTTACTTCTTGTCTTACTTCTGACATGTCATTTTTTATTATGCATATTTCTTGTTTCACTTCGCTTATTTCTTCTTTCATTACACTTATTTCTTGTTTTACTTCTGACATGTCATTTTTCATGCTAACCACATCTTTATTTATAATATGTAATAATTCTAAAATTTTATCTTCCACTTACATCACCATCCCTATTAATTATTATAACATCTTATACAAATGCTATACAATGTTAACATATATATCTAAAATAGTTGTTATAAATTTAATTATTAAAATTATTATGTATAATTACTACAAAAAATAATTAATATAGATATAAATCTAAAAATAATAATTACAAACAAAAGGATACCATTTTAATATGGTATCCTTTATCTGTATATAAATTTTTATCTTTTGAAGTTATATTTTTTATAAAACATCTTATGCATTTAATTCTGGACATGAAATCTTTCTTCCAAGTGCCTTTGGTTTACATACTGATATACAAAGACCACAATATCTACATTCATCTTCATTTAATTCCATCTTGTCATTTAATTTTCTAGCTTGATATGCACACACTCTCTCGCACATCTTACATTTAGTACACTTTTCTTCATCATAAGTAAATTCAAAACTAAGTCTTTCATTTACCTCTCCCATATGCTTATGTACTACCCCACAAGCATTTTCTATAGTTTTATATCCTAGTCTGTCAAGATTAGAATTTAGGTCATTGTGTATTTTAGCTATTACTTGAGCTCCTTTTAATATTACTACTGAACATATACCAACGAAGTCAGCACCTGCCATAATCATCTCTAAAGCATCATCTCCACTTACACATCCACCTAATCCAATTATAGGTATATTTACCTCTTTTTTTATTTCATATATTCTTTGTAGAGTTATTGGTTTAATAGTTTCTCCACTTAAATATCCAATTCCATTTCCACCTAATAAAGGTTGGCCAGTTTCTATATCTATTCTAAGTGCTGGTCCTACAGAATCACAAGCAGTTATTGCATCTGCTCCTGCTTCTTCTAATTTTTTAGCAAAAGCCCCTATTTCATCTATCATAGGAGGAAGTTTAACTATTACTGGTATATTCACTCTTTCTTTCGCATCCTTAAGCATTGGTATTAAATCTCTATAGTCATAAGATACCAGCTCTATAAAATCAGCTCCTGCATTTGCAATCTTTTCTACTAGTTCACTACTTTCTTCTATTGTATGACCTACTGAAGCTATACATACAGTTCCATCTTTTTTCATTTGTGGTATTTCAAAATCTATCCATTGCTCTGGTTCAAAATCTGTCCATTTCTCATTATTTAAAAGAGCATTAGCTGTATTTCTCACCATATGAGGTGCTGGATTTATAGCTCTTTCTTTTCTTATTGTCTTAGTAACAACTGCTCCTGCTCCTGCATCACTTAGTATCTTACATCCAGCTGCACTATATGTCAACGGACCTGAACCTATTATAAAAGGTGATTTTAATTCTTTCCCTAAAAAATTATACATTATTTACTTCCCCTTTTCATATTTATTTACATTTATTAAAACTTCCAGAATTCACAGGCAACATCTTTCATTTCTTTAACAATAGCTTTTTTATCTAAGTTAACCAATTGTTTTTCTTTTAAAATATGTTTACCATCTATGTATACATTTGATATAAATTCTTTTTTACCTTGCACTACTATCTGGTCAAATATATTATCAAGTGTTACAGGAGTTTTAAATTCATCTTCCATAACTATTATATCTGCTTTATTACCAACTGTTATTTTTCCTGATTTTTGAAGTCCCAATGCATAAGCACCATGTTCTGTTGCCATCTTAAATACTAAACTTGCGGGCATTACAGATGCATCTTCTTCGACTGATTTATGCATTAAAAATGCACCTCTCATAACTTCAAAAAAATCATTTATATATCCATCTGTGCCTAATGCTACTTTTATGCCTTTTTTAATCATTCGTGGAACTGGAGAAAAACCGCCACCTACTTCACAATTACTAAGAGGCATGTGAACTACCTTTACACCTTTCTCCTTTAATATGTCTATCTCTTCATCATCTACTTTTACACATTGAGACGCTAATACAGTCTCATCTAATATATCTAAATCATTGTAGTAATCAACTGCTTTTTTATTAAAGTGTTTTTTAGAGTAGTTTGGTTCATATATACTCTCACATAAATGAAATTGCATTGGTGCCTCTAATTTTCTTGCATCTTCTTTAGCTTTTTTGATAAATTTATCTGAACATGTGAAACTAGTATGTGTACACATTATTCCATTTATTAATTTACTGTTTTCTCTACTCCATTTTATTAAATTAGAATTTTCATCTAAACATCTTAACCCATTTTCATAACTTATTCTTTCACAACTTTCTAGAGATAAAACTGCTTTCATTCCTATTTCTTCTAGTATCTTCCCTTGCTCAATTAAAGTTCCTTTTTCTGTATTTGGAGCTTCTAATGTGTCACAAAATGCTACTACACCAGATTCTATAAGTTCTATTGCAGATGCTTTAGTTGTGGCTTTTACTTCCTTTAGCCCTATTCTATTTTCTATAAACGGCCACCAATAGTCATTTAAAAATCCTTCGAAATCAGTAAAATGTACATTTGCTGGTATTCCTCTAGAAAGCACTCCATATTGATGCATATGCCCATTGATAAAGCCTGGCATTACTATTGCATCTGATTTATTTATTATCTCTGAAATATCTTTATATTTTAATTCAACTTCTTCATTTGGCAATATATCTTTTATAATGTCATTTTCTATTACAACGGCATGATTTGTATATATTTCATCAGCAGAAGATATTAAGTATTTACTTTTTATAGCAACCATTTATTTACCTCCCTGATTTAGTTTTTTCATAGCCATATAAACCTTTTCAGAAGTTATAGGAAGTTCTCTTATATTCACACCTACTGCATTAAAAATTGCATTTGCTATTGCTGGTGCTGGCGTATGAATAACTATCTCTCCTAAAGATTTTGCTCCATATGGTCCTGTTGGGTCATAATTATCTACAAAATCTACTAATATATTTCCTATATCCTTTTTTGTTGGAACTTTATACTGTAACAAATTAGAAGTCTGAAGTTTACCATCAGAACCATGTCTAGGATCTTCATACATTGCAAGCCCTATACCTTGAGTTACTCCTCCTTCAACTTGTATTCTTGCAAGTGCAGGATTCATGACTGTACCACAATCAGTTGAACAAGCATAGTTTATCACCTTAAACTCACCTGTTGTTTTATCTAGTTCAATCTCTGCAAAACCTGCTAAAAATGGTTTTGCACTCTCTTTTATCCCATAAGATTCAGATGAGTATAAAACATCTTGATTTCCACCACCAACAGATTCTCTTCCTAATTCACTTAATAAAACAAACTTTTTTACATCCTCACTATAACAAACTCTGTCTTCATATAGCATTAAATCATCGATTGGTAGGTCTAATTTCTTCTGTGCTACTTTTAATATCTTTTGTTTTAAACTTTCAGCTGACTTTATTGTAGCATTTCCAGTTACATAAGTAGTACAAGAAGCATATGCTCCAGTATCATATGGACACATATCTGTATCTCCTGTATAAACAGAAATTCTATCAATAGATGTATTTAGTGTCTTGGCAGCAATTTGTGCAAGTATTGTATCAGAACCAGTTCCTAAATCTGAAGACCCAGAAAATAACTTATAAGTTCCATCCTCATCCATTCTCATATTTACTATTGCCATATCTATGTTAGCTATACCAGAACCATGAGTTCCAACTGACATTCCAACAGCTCTTACTTTATTATTCCCAATATCTATAACAGGATATTTTTCATCCCATCCAATTAGCTTTTTGCCTCTAATTATACATTCATCAAGTGCACAACTTCTTATTGGAAAATTCATTATTCCGCCTTCAGTTTGCTTTTTTATAATGTTTTTTAATTTTATTTCTGTTGGGTCCATATTAAGTTTATGTGCTAATTCGTCTATTGCACAATCAAGTGCAAATGTACCTTGAGTTGCTCCGTACCCTCTCAATGCTCCCCCTGGAACTAAGTTAGTATATACAGTCCTTCCATCAAACTTTATTGCAGGTACATTATTATAGGTTGGAAGCACATTATGCCCTGACTCGGAACAAACTGAAGGTCCATTGTCACCATAAGCACCTGTATTGTTTAATGCTTTCATATCTATAGCTTTTATATTTCCTTCTTTATCTGCTCCAACTTTTATGTCAAAAAACATCTGATGTCTAGTATTAGTCATTGCAAAAGTTTCTTCTCTAGTATATATAAGTTTTGCTGGTCTTTTCGTCATCCAAGTTACAAATGACGCATATATCTCTGTTACAGCTATATTTTTTCCACCAAAACCTCCACCTATCCTTGGCTTTATTACTCTCACCTTTGAAAGAGGTATTCCCAATGCTCTTGAAACCTGTCTTCTCATATGATAAGCTGATTGATTTGCAGAAGTTACTACTAGTCTACCATTAGTATCTATATATGTGTAAGCTCTATGAGTTTCCATCATACAATGTGCTTGTGATTGAGTCATATAAGATTCTTCTACTATCACATCACACTCTTTAAACTCTTTTTCTACATCACCTTTACCCATTTTTTCTCTTGATACTATATTTTTTGTAGCATCTAATCCAAAATCAAACGGACAAAACAAATCATCTTCTTCATGTATTAAAATTTTATTACCTTCTGATTCTCTTGCATCTAATATTGGTGTCATTACTTCATATTCAACTTTTATAAGTTTCATTGCTTTAATAGCTGCTCTTTCATCTTCAGCCGCTATTATAGCAACTTCATCTCCTACATATCTCACTATATCTTCAAGTATTAATTGGTCATGAGGTGATGCTTCTGGATATGATTCTCCAACCATTGAATATCTATAATTTGGTACATCCTTGTAAGTAAATATATCTACTACACCTTTTACTTTTAATGCATTTTTTATATCAATATTTTTTATTTTTGCAAAAGCATGTGGGCTTCTAAGAAGTTTAACAGTCAAAACATCCCTATGAAAAATTAAATCTTCAGTATATATTGGTTTACCAGTAACAATGGCTTCACTATCTATTTTTCTTACTTCTTTATTTACCATTAAACTCACCCCCAATACTATTATACATTCTAACAACTAATGCTTTTGCCATATCTTTTCTATACTCTTTACTTCCTCTTATGTTACTTCCAAATGAAAGTTCTTCACTTGATACCTCTCCAGCTTTGTTTGCATCATTTTCTAAGCTTAGCACTTCACTTGCTTTGTATGCAATCTTTGCTCTTCTTGGTCTAGCTCCTATTGCAATTTTATAAGAATTTCCTTCTTTTAACATTGCCCCATTTAATACCGCAAAATCACCTGTACATTTTCTTATTGAATCAAATACACCTATAGCATCTTTTTTAGGTAATATAATTTCCATTAATATATCTTTTTCAAGCTCACTTTCTAAAAAATCAGCTAAATTCATAACCCCTTTTTTATATAACTTAACCTTTGCATCTACTACTAGTAATGAAGGTATTAAATCTGAAAATCCATACTTAGCAAATACGCTAGCTCCTACTCTAGCTCCACTTCTAAATTGAACTCCTACTATATTAGAAACAGCGTTTGAAATTACTCCACTACAGTAATTTTTAATAACCTTATTTAATTCTAAAGTTCTTAAACTTGTATCTGCTCCAATTAATATACTATTCTCAGTTTCATTTATATAATCTAAACCTAGGTCTTTTAAATCTATTGCTGAACCAATATTTTTGCTACCTAGTTTTAAAAATCCGCAGCCTCCAAGTATTATGTTGTTTTTTCTTGATATTAGCAGTTCATAAGCTTCATCTAAACTTTTTGGAACTACATATTCCTTTATAGTTATCATATTCTCTCCCCATATCAATTTAATTTTCACTTAAAAAATTTAAGTGTTCAAATATTTATGTATTGCTCTTAGTTGACCTTTATATCCTGTACATCTACAAAGATTTCCATTTACATAATCTATAACTTCTTCTTCTGTTGGATTTTGAAGTTCTCTTTTCATTGCTAAAACCATCATTATAAATCCAGGAGCACAAAATCCACATTGGTCAGCGCCTTCATCCGCAAGAAAATCCCCAAATTTCTTAGCTTCATCTACTACGCCTTCAAGTGTTGTAATGTGTTGTCCCTCTACTCTAGCAGTAAGATAATTACAAGACAGCACAGCTTTGTTATTTACCATTACTGTACATAGACCACATGAGCCAGTATCACATCCTTTTTTAACACTTACATATCCATTTTCCCTTAATGTATCTGCTAAAAAATCATCTGGTCTTACATTCAATTCTTTTTCTTTATTATTTATGGTACATTTGATAATCAAATAAATCACCTCAAAACTCATATTTTTAAGCCAAAGTCTATACTATATTTAATTTATTTAAGAATAATATTGTATTTATTAATAAAGACTATTCCACTTATGGCCTTCCATTCTATTCTTTATAGTCCCTCTTACACAAAGTCTCTCAGCTGTATCTTGAGCATCTTTTAATACTTTTTCTTCATCAGTTGTTAATATTTTTGAATCTTCCATTATTATATTTCCATCCACTATAACACTCTCTATATTTTTCATGCTAGAAGAATATACTAATGTAGACACTGGATTATGCATAGGTATTGCTTTTGGTGAAAGCATTGGATTAAATATTAGTAAATCTGCTTTTTTACCAATTTCTAGTGAACCTATCTCATCTTCCATTCCAATAGCTCTTGCTCCATCTATAGTCGCTAGTTCAAGAACTTTTTCTGCTGACATTGCTAATGGGTCACATTTATTAACTTTATGTTGAAGTGCTGTTAATTTCATAAGTTCAAGCATATCTTGAGAGTTATTGCTAGCAGCTCCATCTACGCCTAAACTAACTGTTATTCCTTTTTTAAGCATTTCTGGTACTGGTGCAACTCCTGAAGATAAATACATATTACTTGCTGTGTTATGAGACACCTTCATGTCATATTTTTTAGTAAGTTCCATATCCTCTTCAGTTAAATATACACAATGTACCATAAGTACATTTGGTCCAAGTATTCCCAATTTCTTTAAAACATCTATGTCATATTGCCCATGCAATTCTTTTGCTGCTTCTCTATCAAAAGGAGTTTCTGATATATGTACTGTAAATAAAGCATCATCATATTCTTTTACTACTCTCCAAAGCATCTCAAGCATTTCTTGAGAATTTGACCATATTGCTGCTGGAGCTACTCCTATTTTGATTCTTCCATTCTCTGTATTGTGGTGTTTTTCAAACAATCTTCTTACATCTTTTTCAACCGTTTCTACATCTTGCATTATTCCAGGATGAACTCCAAATTGAGCACCTGTGTTCATACAACCTCTTCCAAGTATTCCTCTTATTCCTAATTCTTTATAAGCATCTATTATTCCATCACAAAGACCTTGTTTACTGTGAGGGTACATATAGTCAACCATTGTTGTTATACCACTTCTAAGACCTTCCACACAGCCAAGCATTGCAGCATCATAAGTGTCCTTTGGCTCTAAATAATTGGCTGCTGGAAATGTCATAGTTTCTAGCCAATCTTTAAGTACCATATCATCTCCTAATCCTTTTAATAAAGTTTGGAATAAATGATTATGTGTATTTATAAAACCTGGGAATAGGACTTTGCCCTTAGCATTTATTACCTTTTTAACATCAGTGTACTTACTTTCTATTTCTTTAGAATTCCCAATATCTGCAATCTTGTTATCTTTTACTACTAATGCCCCATCAAAAATAACTTCTCTCTCTTTGTTTACAGTTACTATTATGGCATTCTTAATAAGTATATCCATCATTCTTATTTCCCCCTGCATTATTTAGTAATTTTTCTTTTAATATATTGACCTGCTGGTTGCTCCATGATATTACAACTTTGTACTACATGCTTTCCTCTTAAAAAAACATCTTCAACTTTACATCTGACTTTAACTCCTTCATATGGAGTATAATCTACATTTTGTTTTTGATTCTTATAACTGATTATTTCTTCTTTATCTGTATTTAAAATCACTATATCTGCATCACTTCCTACAGCTATTTCACCTTTTTTAGGATACATCCCAAATATTTTAGCAGCATTTGTGGAAGTAACTTCTACAAATTTATTTACACTTATTCTATTTTCCAAAACCCCATATGTATATAAAAGAGATAATCTATGTTCAACACCTGGTGCTCCATTTGGCATTTTACTAAAATTATCAATTCCTAAATCTTTTTGACCTTTAAAATTAAATGAACAATGGTCTGTACCTACGGTCTGAATATCGCCCTCAGACAAACCTTTCCAAAGAAAATCTATATCTTCTTTTTTTCTAAGTGGAGGAGACATTACATATTTAGCTGCCTCAAATTCATCCTTATTATATAAACTATCTTCTAATAATAGATATTGCGGACATGTTTCTACTATCATATCTACATTTTTTTGTCTAGCTATCTTTATACTTTCTAGTGACTCTTTACAACTTAGGTGAACTACATATGATTTTGAGTTTGACAATTCAGTTATATCAGCAAGTCTTGAAACAGCCTCTTTCTCAACTATGTTTGGTCTTGTAAGTGGATGATATTTAGGTTCTAAATCTCCATTTTGTAAACGTTCTTCTATTAATGCATCCAATAAATCTCCATTCTCACAATGAAATTCAACTATACAACCTAGGCTTTTAGCTTCCTTTAGTACTTTGTATATTGTTCCATCATCTACTTTCATACCTTCATATGCCATATACATTTTAAAGGATACTATTCCATCTGAAATAAGCTTTTCCATGTGCGTAAATGTATCTTTATCTAAGCATGTGATTGTCATGTGAAATCCATAATCACAATAACAATTTCCACTTGCTTTTTTATGATATGTTTCTACACCTTGTATTAGATTTTCTCCTTCACTTGATTCTGCAAAGTCTAGTATAGTGGTAGTTCCTCCAGCTATAGCCGCTCTTGTTCCTGTTTTAAAATTATCAGCAGTAGTTATAGAGCCTGCATTCATATCAAAGTGAGTATGTGTATCTATACCTCCAGGAATTATAAGTCTCCCTGTAGCATCAATTACTTTATCATTATTTATTTCTAAATCATTTCCTATTTCAGTTATCTTTTCATCTTCTATTCTTAAATCACTTATATAAGTTTTATCAGAGGTAATTATAGTTCCACCTCTTAGTATTGTTCCCATATATACCTCCTAACTTTTAAGCTCTAGTAGATTCTTTTAGAATTTTAATTTTATATTGTTTACATAAATTTATGTTTGCCAAAGGTGCTAAATTTAGCACCTCTAGACTATATTTAAATAATTTATTGTGAACTAAATATTATTTTCCATATACAGATTTTAATATTCCATAGTAACCTTCTGTTCCTATAAATAATTGTTCTTGTTCTATGTACTCATCTATTGTATGAGCAAGATTTTCTTTAGAAGGACCAAATCCTATTGTTTTTATTCCAGCTTCACCTGCATAGTGACTTCCATTTGTACAGAATGAATATTGAGTTATTTCTGAATCTATTCCAGCTTCTTTTAATCCCTTATATGCTGCTTGAACAAATTCATCATCTTCATCATATAACCAACCTGGGAAGAATCTTTCACTTTCTATAGTATTTCCTGTATAACAGTCAGCTTTTTCAGATGCATAAGAAACTTTTGCATTTAATTCTGAGTCTTCTTTCATCATTTCATCTAATAATGCTTGTATTGGAGCTAATACTCCTTCTCTTGTTTCTCCAACTAATAATCTTCTATCAAAAGTAGCTTTACAATAATCTGGCACCACTGATGCACCTGGATATGGAGAAGATTTTATATCTGTTAAAACTAATATTCCATCACCTAAAACTGGATGAGTTGGAGGTACTAATTGTTGTATTCTTTGAATTACATTAGCCATTTTATAAACTGCATTTACACCTTTTTCTGGGTTAGCAGAGTGAGCTGGTTTACCAAAAGTTTCTACAACTATTTCTCCTCTACCTCTTTGACCAATCTTTAAGTTTAGTTCTGAAGATTCTCCGATTACAACATAATCAGGTTTAACAGCTTTACTTATTTCTCTAGCTGAAACTCCTTCAAATATTTCTTCATGAACAACTCCTGCTACATATAATTCACCAGCAAAGTCTTTATTAGTATCTTTAGCAAAATACGCTACAGCAGACATCATTGCAGTATACTGACCTTTCATATCAGAAGTTCCTCTACCATATATCTTTCCATCTACTATTTTTCCTTCAAAAGGAGGAACACTCCATTTACTTGCATCTGGAACTGGAACTGTATCTATATGACCATCAAATAATATTTTTTTACCTGGTCTATTTCCCTTTATGCATCCTACTATATTTCCATATCTATCTCTTGACCAGCTATCAAAGCCCAATTTTTCAAAAGATTCTTCTATTGCTTTTACAACCCCTTCTTCATTTCCAGAAGAACTAGGATTTTGGATTAGTTTTTGACATATCTCAGTTACTTCTTGTTTTCTTTGTTCGTTTAGCATTTCGTTATCCCCCTAGATTTTATAAATGTATATTTTAATTTAAGCCTTTATAATTTATATAATTTCTAAATTTTAGAACTTATAATCTTTTTAATATGTAAATGATTATTTGATAAAGATAATATTTTAATAATTATCTATATGCTTGGATACTCTCCATCCCAAACTATACTTCTGTATTTATCAGGGTCAGTATCTCCTTCTGTACTTATTAAAAGTACTCTTGAATTTTCATCTAACTTTAAATCTCTTCTTAAGTCAGCTAAATCTTCTCTTTCCATAGCTGCTATTAAAAGACCAGTTGTAACCGCTCCAGACTCTCCAGAGATTACTTTTTCATCACCATTTAAAGGATTCCCCAATGTTCTCATACCTTTAGCAGAAACCCAGTCTGGTGCTGAAACGAATGCTGCTGCATGATTTTTTAATACTTCAAATCCTATAGTATTTGGTTCTCCACAAGCAAGACCTGCCATTATAGTTGGCATATCTCCACCTACAAATCTTGGTTTTCCATCTCCTGCTTCTGCTGATTTATAGTAACAATCTGCCTCATCAGCTTCTACTACTACTGTTATTGGGCATTCATCATATATTGAAGCAACATATCCTTGAACTGCACCAGCAAGCGAACCAACTCCTGCTTGCACAAATACATGTGTTGGTCTATCTACTCCATATTCTTTTAATTGTTCTATAGCTTCTTGAGCCATAGTTCCATATCCTTGCATTATCCATGCTGGTATTTCTTCATATCCATCCCATGCTGTATCTTGAACCATTACTCCATGGTCATCAGCTTCTGCATAATCATTAGCTAATCTTACTGCGTCATCATAATTTAAGTCTGTTATACTAGCATCTGCACCTTCTCCCTTGATTTTATTTAATCTAAATTCAGAAGAACCTTTTGGCATTAATACAACAGATTTTTGACCTAATTTATTAGCTGTCCAAGCAACTCCTCTACCATGATTTCCATCTGTAGCTGTAAAGAAAGTTATTTCTCCTAATTTTTCTTTTATTTCATCTGAAGTTAATTTTTCATATCCTAACTCTGATATATCTGTATCTAATCTTTGAGCTAAGTATTTACCCATAGAGTAAGAACCACCCAAAACTTTAAATGCATTTAATCCAAATCTATAAGATTCATCCTTAACATATACTCCTGCAACACCTAATTTTTTTGCTAAACCTTCTAGGTTTGCTAATGGAGTTTCTTTATATTGAGGAAAGCTTTTATGGAAGTTTCTAACCTTAGTTATTTCTTCTTCATTTAAAAATTTGATACAATTTTCTTTATCGCCCTTTGGCAGATTGTTTACTTTCCATTTAATTTCTTTTAGCATCTAAAATACCTCCAAATTATTGTTAAATTTTTATACTCTATATATTAGCAATTAACATGCCAACACTTAATATATATCAAATATTTTTCTGTGGCTATTTAGCATAGAATTTGCAATACTTTCAACTTTTTTTACTTTTATCTATTAGGTTATCTAATGTATATAGAATTTGATAATAAAAAAACCTTTTTCATCTTCTCACTTTTTAATTCTCATTTTTAAAATTTAAAAATTAATACTTAAAACGTATTCCTTATGTATTTTTTGACATATAAATCTATAAAATATTTAATAAAATACATAAAATAGTGATGTAATATTTTATTACATCACTATTTTTTATTGAGCGAATAGTAAAAATTCAACTCGTATGTATATAAGTTTGTAACTGTATCAACTTAGTTTTCAGTTATGGAATTTTGTGATAAAGTGAAACAAACAATACTACTTTTGGCATTCACATAAATAATTGCAGATTTGTAATTATCATCTGTCAGATTAAAGTAAAATGCTATATTTCCTTTTCCCTTAGAGTGTCAACTTTATATCTCACATGTCCATATGTCTTTATTTTTTTTGAAGAAGTAATTGCTTTTTAATGGTCTCTAAGAGGTGATTTTTCATCTTTTTTAACATCTAATTCTTCTTTTACAAGATTCCATTTTTCAAGACCAAACTTAGAAACCATAACTGCTTCTGCAGCACCTTTTCCAAGTCTTTTTACTGTGTCCATACCTGTTTCGTCTTCTTGAGCCCCTTTTGCTTTTCCATCTTTACTCCATATTGTACCGCCTATGTAGCATCCTCCTAATCCTCCAGATACTAACATTTCATGCATTAAGAAGAAATTTATTATAGGAAGTTTTGTTAATTCTTGACCACCATATCTAGTTCCACCAGTAGTTATAGCTGCTCCAACTTTATTTTGAAGTTTTCCTGGATGAACTAAATACATAGGACGAAGTCTATTAAATACTGCTGTAAGTTGAGCAGTTATATTCATATCATACACTGGAGAACCCACTATGATTCCATCTGCTTCTAATATTTTTTGCTCTAATTCTTGTATGTCATCTTTTATGATACACATAGTCTCTTTTCTTATACATGCATCACAATGCACACAAGGACTTATTTTTTTCCCTCTAACTGACCAATACTCAGTCTCTATACCAGGTATAGTTTCAGCTTCTTTCAAAGCTTCTAATACTGCATATTCTGTTGCTCCTTTACGTGGACTTCCACAAATACCTAATATCTTTGCCATAACAATATCTCCTCATCAAATAAATCTATTTTTATTACTTTCTATAACTTTAATAAAGTTTCATTTTAAGTTTAAGTATTATTATTTTAATTTTATTGGCAATGAATGTATCTCTACATTAGTTGCATCATATACTGCATTTGCTACAGCAGGTGCAACTGGTACAACTGCACATTCACCAATACTCTTGCCACCAAAAGGTCCAGCTTTTTCATAACTATTTACAAATGCAACTTGACACTTTGGCATATCGACAGTTCTAAATAATTTATAATTTTTAAAATCAGTAGCTTTAGGTCTTCCTTGCTCATCAAAGGCTAGCTCTTCACTTAACGCATAACCTAACCCCATATGAATTCCGCCTTCTAATTGACCTTCTAAATTTAGAGGATTTATAACTCTACCAACATCATGTACAGCTACAAAATCAACTACTTTTACATCTTTAGTTTCTTTATCTACTAAAACTTCAGCAAAATGTACACCATAAGAAGTAATACCTGCTGGAGAAGAGTAATCTTCAACAACTGTCAATTCTCTCAAAGACTTACTTTGACTATATACTGCAACATCAGATAATGATGCTTTAATATTTTCATCAAGTTTACTGATTACATATCCATTGTCTAGATATAGCTCTTCTTTTGAAATTTCGAGTAACTTTTCTGCTTCTTCCAGTATTAAAGTCTTTAATTTTTCTGCTGTCTTTTTAGCTCCTCCACCTTCTACAAATACACCTCTACTTGCATAATCTCCAAGATTAAATGTACATGCATCAGTATCAGTTTCAAAAGTATCAACTTTATCAGGAGTTATTCCCAAAACTTCAGCTACCATCATTGTTTGCATAGTTACAACACCATTACCCATATCATGTGCTCCCGTAAGTAGTGTTAGTGTACCATCTTCGTTTAATTTAAGAGTCAATGTGACAACATCTCTATGTGCACCAAAAACTCCATTACCATGTGCACCTATTGCCATACCTATACCTCTTAAATAATTTCCTTCTTCTTTTGGAAGAGCTTTCTTCTCATCCCATTTAAACATTTTTTTACCTTGTTCAATACAATCAAGAACTCTAGGATTGCCAAGAGAACCGTGGAAGATTATATCAACATCATCTGGCTCTACAGCATTCTTATTTTGAAAATCTACTAAATCCATACCTATTTTCTTAGCTATTTTTGCAAATTGAGCTTGTTGAGCCATAAATATTTGAGGTGAACCATAACCTCTCATGGCACCTGCTATTGGTGTATTTGTATATACTGGTATTCCAGTAAATTTTATATTTGGTATTTTATAGACTTTAAACACTTTATGGCTAAGTGCTCCTATAACATTTAAAGCACTTGATGCATATGCACCTGTATTTGTGTATATTTTTATCTCCTGTGCTATTACTTCTCCATCTTTATTTACACCAGTTTTTAGTTTTACAAAAGACCCATGACGAGTTCTTGTTGATATCATAGACTCTTTTCTTGTAAGAACCATTTTGACTGGTCTTCTCGTCATTTTTGACAATGCTGCTGCTACTGGCTCAATTGTCATTTCTAATTTCCCACCAAATGAACCTCCAATAGCAGGTCTTATAACTCTTATCTTATTTAATGACATCCCAAAAATTTGAGATAATATTATTCTAAAACCAAATGTATTTTGGCAAGGTGTATGTACAATCAATTTATCATTATAATCATAATGTGCAATTACGCTGTGAGTTTCTATTGCACTATGATGTATAGCAGGAGTAGAGTATTCGTCTTCAAAGATGTAGTCACATTCTTTAAAACCTTTTTCTACATCTCCACCATTTATATTATTTTGAGAAACCATGTTTGAATCTCCGTGTATACATATAGCATCTTCTTTTATTGCATCTTGTATAGTAAATATAGCTGGTAATTCTTCATATTCTACTTTTATAAGTTTTACAGCTTTTTCTGCTATTTCTGGTGTTTCTGCTGCAACTGCTGCTACACGATCACCTACAAATCTAACTGTATCTGAAAAAATAACTTCATTTTCAGGTATATTATGTTCATAAAATCGTAAAGAACCATTATATTTTCTCTGTGATGTATTGAGATGTGTAGCTATGGCTCTAACTCCAACGATTTTCTCGGCTTCACTTGTATCTATACTTTTTATTTTTGCATGTGCTACTGGGCTTAAAAGCATTTTAGCATGAAGTGCATTTTGCGGTTTCATGTCTGCTACATACTTCATTTGACCAGTAACTTTTAAAGCTGCATCTTTTAGAGGGTATGATTTTCCTATGACTTTTTCCATAACTATCTACCTCCTAATCTAGCTGCAGATAATTTTACAGCTTCTATAATTTTTATATATCCTGTGCATCTGCAGAGATTTTCTTTAAAAGCCTCTCTAATCTCATCTTCACTAGGAGATGAATTTCTATTTAAAAGAGCTTGTGTAGTTATAATCATGCCAGGAGTGCAATATCCACATTGTACAGCTCCAACTTCTATAAAAGCTTCTTGTATTGGATGAAGATTTTCTCCATTAGCAAAACTTTCTATAGTGTATATAACTTTATCTTCACAGTTCCTTGCAAGAAGTTTACAAGATTTTATATCTACTCCATCTATCAAAACTTTACATGCTCCACAACTGCCACTATTACAACCTTGTTTCGCTCCAGTTAGATTTAATTTTTCACGAAGTACATGCAAAAGAGTTTCATTCTTTTCAACTTCTACTTCATACATGTAATCATTAATATTTAATTTTATTTTTTCCATTTTCTCCTCCTACAGATAAACTAATGTTGTAATAGAATATTATTACAAGTTTGTTTTTATACTAGTATAAGCTATTCCACTTATGCCCTTCCATTCTATTAGTTACATTAGCTCTCTTACATAATTCTTCTGCTGCATGTTGAGCATTCAATAAGACTTGTTCTTCACTTTCAATTGTAGTAACTCTACCATTTTCAAGTATTATATTTCCATCAACTAAGACACTTTCTACATTGTGCATACTAGCTGAGTATACCAAAGTTGATACAGGATTGTGAAGAGGTATTGATTTTGGAGAAAGCATTGAGTTAAATATTACTAAATCAGCTTTTTTTCCAACCTCTAAAGAACCTATTTCATCTTCCATTCTAAGAGTTCTTGCTCCCTCAATTGTAGCCATTTCAAGGACTTTTTCTGCAGAAATTGCAAGAGGGTCACAATTGTTTACCTTATGTTGTAAAGCTGTTAATTTCATAAGTTCTACCATATCTTGTGCATTGTTACTTGCTGCACCATCAAGACCTAAGCTTACATTTATACCCTTCTTTAACATTTCTGGAACAGGTGCAACACCAGAAGCAAGATACATATTACTTGCAACATTATGAGAAACTTTTATATCATACTTTTTAAGCATTTCCATGTCCTCATCAGTTATACATACACAATGCACTGCTACAACCTCTGGACCTACTATTCCCCATTTTTCAAGTAATTTTATATCTATTTCCCCATGTATATCTTTTGTTGCTGTTCTTGCAAATTCAGTTTCAGAAATATGAACTGTGAAGTATGAATCATACTCTTTGACTATATTCCAAAGCATTTTACCCATTTCTTCAGATATAGCCCACATTGAAGAAGGTGCTACACAAATTTTTATTCTTCCATTTTCTGAATTATGATATTTTTCAAATACTCTTCTCAAATCCTTTTCAACCGTTTCCACGTCTTCTATAAGCTCTTTATGAATACCTAAATCTATACAGCCCCTACCAACTACTCCTCTTATACCTAAATCTTTATATGCTTTTACTATTCCATCTGTAAGTCCTGGTCTATTATGTGTATGCATATAATCAACCATTGTAGTTATACCACTTTTTAAACCTTCCATACATCCAAGCATTGCAGCATCATAGGTATCTTGTTCTGTCAAGAACTTTGCTGATGGAAACATCATTGTGTTTAACCATTCATGAAGTGCCATGTCGTCTCCTAGACCTTTTAATAATACTTGGAATAGATGATTATGAGTGTTTATAAATCCAGGGAATATCACTTTTCCTTTAGCATCTATAACCTTTTTAACATCAGTATACTTCACCTCAACATCATCTGTATTTCCTATATCTAAGATTCTGTCACCTTGAATAGCTATTGCTCCATCAAATATAACTTCTCTATTTTTATTAACTGTAACAACTATTGCATTTTTTATTAGTATATCAATCATCTTAAATCCCCCTTTTAATACTTTCATTACAACATTTTATCACATAGCTTTCTCATATCATATCTAATACATTTATCCAATATTTTCCTCAAGATTTGAAGTAACGTTTTCAGCTTTCTTACTTCCTTTTAGTTTAAATAGTGTTTGAAGTAATATAGCTATTATTGCTCCAGAAACTATACTTGATCCTCCTAGAACAGTTCCAATTGTTGCTGGAAATTGGTCTAAAACTTGTGGAGCAGTTGTAAGACCCATGCTTGTTGCTATAGATACTCCTGCTATAAGATTATTTTCTTCAGTAAAACCATCCATACTCATAATAGAAAAACCAGACATTGCTATTGATGAAAATACTACTAAAGTTGCTCCACCAACAACACAAGATGGTATAGTTGTCATTATTGCTCCTAATGCTGGAGATATTCCTGCTAGCAATAATACAAGTGCTCCTAATGCTATTACAAATCTACTTGTAACTTTATTCATAGATACAATTACTGTGTTTTGGCTGAATACTCCAGTTGGAAGAGCTGCAAATAGTGATGAAATTATAGAAGTTACAGAGTTTCCTAAAACAACTGATGATAACTCTTCATCAGTTACCTCTCTGTCCATTGCACCTATTGTTGCTATTGTACACGCACCCATCATATCAGCTATACCTATTATGTAAATAATAGTAAACATTACTATTAACTCTGGTCTAAATTCCAATCCAAAAGCTGCTGGTGTTGGCAAAGATACTATAGCTGCACCTTTAACTGCAGAAAAATCAACTAATCCTAAAACTAAAGATATAGCATATCCTACTAATATTCCAATTAATATTGAAGAGTTTTTAACTAAGCCTTTACCATACTTATTTATCATTATTATTACAAAAGCAACTATAACTCCTACTATAAAATTTATTGGACTTCCAAATGTTTGTGCACCTTCTCCTCCTGCTAAATTCTTTATAGCTGTTGCAAATAATCCAAGTCCCATACATGCTATTATAGTTCCAGAAACTATAGAAGTGAATATATGTCTAATTTTCTTAACTGCAAATCCTACAAAGAATACGATTACCCCAGCAGCAATTTGTGCTCCAAATAGAGCTGCTAAACCGTCTTTAGCTGCTACAGAAAGACAGGCCCCTAAAAATACATAACTCATTCCCATCATTACAGGTAATCTTGAACCTAATTTAAATCCTTTAAATAAAGGTATTGGATATAATTGTAAAAACGTTGCCAAACCTGCTGCTAACATAGAGCCTTGAATCAACATCGTCGCTTGCCCCTGGTTAAGTCCTACCACGTTTGCTATTAATATTGCAGGCACCATATTTCCTACTATCATTGCTAACAAATGTTGTAAAGCTAAAGGTACCGATTCCTTTAGTGGTGGTATCCCATCCACATCATATTTTGAAGTATTACGTGTTTTCATAAAATAAATCCTCCCATACATAAATATCTTGACTAAATATTTTATAATTATTTTCTATAAATATTTTTATGACCATGAATTTATTGCTCAACCGATAACCACAGCTAAACTGAGCTATTTTTATAAAAATTTAACAAACGTGCAAATATACCCTCCCCGATTTTCTTTTTGACTAAACATTAAATGTCTGATGTATACTCTTTATTAAATTTCTTATTAAAATGAATAGCTATCTGAAGTAATCTAACAATCTCATAATAAAATAATTTAAACAACCCTTTTAAATTATCATTTTTTAATTAGCCTTTTCCATAACAGCTCTTTCTTTAGCTTCATCTTCTAGACTTTTATTTGGTATTATTAGATTTAAAACAAATGCAACCAATGTCGCAATTACTATTGGAGATTCTCCAAATACTAACTTTACAAATGGAGGAAATGCTTCCTGTGCTGCCGGAACTGATGTTATTCCCATACCTAAAGCTATTGCCAAACCTACAATAGTAATATTCCTTGATGACAATTCTTCTGTAATAATTAACTTTATACCTGTCATTGTTATCATACTGAATATAGATATTGTAGCCCCTCCTAAAACAGAATATGGTATAGTTGTCATCAATGCACCAAACTTAGGTACAAACCCCGATAATAACATAAATATACCAGCTATTCCAAGTACAAATCTGCTTATTACTTTGTTCATAGCTACCATACCTACATTTTGACTATATGATGATGGTGGTAAACCTCCAAACAAAGCACCTATCATAGTACAAATTCCACTTCCTATTACTCCACTTGACAGTTCTTTATCTGTTATATTTCTATCCATACCTCCCATTGTAGTAGCTGACAAATCTCCAATTGCTTGAACAGCATTGATTATACTTACAATTACTACAGAGATTACTACTGGTATATCAAATTTAAGTCCAAATTCAAGTGGCTTAGGTATAGCAAACCAAGCTGCCTCTCTAATAGGGTCAAAATTTATTATGCCCAAAACTAAAGATACACAATATCCAACTATAATTCCCAAAAATATTGCTGCCAATTTTGCATAACCTTTTGCAAATTGACTAAGACCTATAACTACCACTAGTGTTATAGCTGCTACTGCCCAATTTTGCATAGAGCCATAAGTAGGGCTATTTACACCACCTGCCATATAATTTATTGCTATAGGATATAAAGATAATCCAATTGTAAAAACTACTGTTCCTGCAACTATATTAGGGAAAAATTTTCTTATCTTTTTTATAAATATTCCTATTAATACTGTAGCCACTCCCCCTATTAATTGTGCTCCCAATATGCTCGCTAGTCCATAACTTCCTCCAACTGCTACGAGTGTTGGCACATAAGTAAAACCGACTCCAAAAATTATAGGCAATCTTGAACCAATATTTACTATTGGATATAGTTGTATAAGTGTCGATATTCCAGCTATTATTAATGCATATTGCACTAAAAGTGTTATTTGTGTGGCACTAGCACCAACAGCTCCTCCCACAACTATAGGTACTGTGACAGTTCCAACTATCATTGCTAGTATATGCTGCATTGATAGTGGTAAACACTTTAAAATTGGTGGCCTTCCATCAATATCAAACATAGATACACTTTTTTGATATTTACTCAAGGTTATCACTCCCAACTATTTTTTAATGACAGTTATTATTCAACATCCTTTCTTTTTTATTTTGTCATCTTGATTTAATATGAAGCAATTATAATGCCAATATTTTAACAAAATTGTTTTACATATATAATTTTTATTATATTTGTTAGTATTTAATAATTTGATAAACCATTTCTTTTTTTAAATTCTTTCAAATTTTTTTTATTTTTGGATAATAAAATCTTATTACAAAAAAAATCACTTAGAAAATAGTTTTTCAAGTGATTTTTATCAATTTTATAATTTCAAATTTTAGAATTGAGAATTAAAAGAATAATTACTATACATCTATCTTTCTATACAATGTTGCTAGCGATATTCCAAGCTTTTTAGCAGCTAACTTTTTAGATTTAGTATCATTTCCATAAAACTTTAATACCTTTTTTATATATGCTCTCTCAAATTCTTCAAGGGTAAGTATATCTTGTTCCATATTTATTTCATAGTCACTTTCCTCAAGTAATTTTATATTTATTTTGTTTAACTTAAAATATTCAATTATCTTTCTATTTATTATACCTTTATGTATTATCCCATCTTCTTCAAGAAGATTTAAAGCCAATTCTATAGTGTTTTCTAATTCTCTTATATTTCCTGGCCACGGATATTTAAGCAGCATATGTTCTACATCTGGCTCTATATGGTATACATTTTTCTTCATCTTCCTTGAATATTTATCTATAAAATTATTTATTAATATTTGTATATCATCTCCTCTATCTCTAAGAGGAGGTACTTCTAGAGGTATTACATTTAATCTATAATATAAGTCTTCTCTAAATTTATTTTCTTTAACCAACTCAAATAAATCTCTATTAGTAGCTGATATAATTCTAACATCTATATCAATTAGTTCATTTGAACCTATTCTTGTAAACTTCTTTTCCTGTAACACTCTCAAAAGCTTTGATTGTAATTGAATTGGCATATCCCCTATCTCATCTAGAAATACAACTCCTCCATTAGCTAATTCAAATTTACCAATTTTGCCTTTTGAATCTGCCCCACTAAAAGCTCCTTTTGTATACCCAAAAAGTTCACTTTCTAGCAAGGGCTCTGGTATAGCAGCACAGTTTATAGCAACGAATGTTTTATTCCCTCTGTTTCCTGCGAGATGAATGGCTCTTGCTATTAACTCTTTTCCAGTGCCACTTTCTCCAGTTATCGCTACAGTAGAATCACTATTTCCAATTTTACAAATTCTATTTTTAAGAGCAAGCATTACATCAGACTCCCCAATTATAGAGTCTACTGTTGTTGTTCCCCAAATATTGTATACTTCCATTCCACCATACATTACTGAATCACTGTGTTTATCCATAAAATATCAACTCCAAATAAGTATTATATATAATCATCATTTAAATTATCTATTTAATTATATCATAACAGAAAAGCTTAGTTATAATTTTACAATAATATTTTAATTTTCAAATGAAGCTTAAGAAAAAATATACCTACTTAAATTTCAATTTAGCAGGTATACTTTCTTTATTTTGCAAGCATTCTATGCTAAATAAGCAATTATAGTGCCATGTTTAACATCTAAAATAGTTTACAAAAATTTTCATTTATTATTTTTTTATAGTTCTTATATGCTATAAAATTGTTTATTGCTTTATACAATGTATTTTTATTATTTTTATAATTCTTATTTTTAAAATTTATAATTAAAAATTATTTTTTTCAAATCAGATATGGTGTTTTTTATATTATCCAATCTTACAGTTTTTGCTTCTATAAATTTACCTTTAAACGACTCCAATAATCTCCAAGAGCTATAATTTTTATCTTTTTTAATACAAGGATATAATAATATACACCTTTTTGCATTTTCATAAGATGTTATATATGCATACATCTGATATATATCACTTGATCTATAGAAGATATTTGAATCCAATTCAATAGCTTTCCATTTTGTATCAATTATGATTTCAGATTCATATTTTGAATCATATAAAACTATATCTGGTCTTAAATTAAAAGTTTTCTTTCCTGTTTGCTCATTTTTTAAAAGAAATTTACTTTTATCTTGTATATACGTTTCTCTAAATTCATTATTCCATATATTTTTTATTAAGTTTCCGATATATTCTTCATATAAAATGTTTATTTCAAATAATATAGAAAATGCATCTTGATTATTTTCGCTGTTATCCATCGATAAATTTAAAAGTATAAGTTTCGCCAATGAGTAACAATCTTTAAATCTATCATTATTTTTATAAAATTTGTAATCCAATAGTTCTTCTCTATTTATATAAACTAAGTCCACATTATAAAAATAACTCAAAATTTTTTTTATCTTATTTTGAATTAAATTGTCATTTACTCTACATAATATAGATACACATGCCTTTTTTAAAACTTGATTCAAAAAATTATTTTCGCTATACTCATCATATTCACATTTTATTTTCATTGGAGATATATTTTTTTCTCTTGCATATTTACTTATTAATATCTTGCCTTTTACAACATTCGAATTATCTATCTTATTTATATATTCAAAATAAATCCCTCTCTTAATTTGCATTTGCATACTTTCAATAAAATACATAACAAAAAAATTCATGAGATTATAATTTTTTAAACTTGATTTTATATTTTCGTTTATTATAATTGGAATCTTATTACATGTAGAAAGCATTTGTAATAGCATTTCTCTATCTTTTACAATATCATTACTTAATGACAGCTTTGGAAGTATCTCCAATATTACATTTTCAAAATATATAACACCTACATAATTTATGAATCTCAGTTTTTTATATCTGATATCTATTATATTACTCTTTAACACATCATTATTATTATCCAGATATTTAAGTAATTTTTCATATTCAGTTTCTGTAAGTTCATTTTCACCATTACCTACTTTTATCCATTCATAAGTTTCCTTTACATATATATTTTTACTCATATATATTTTTTAACTCCTCAATAGATATATTTCGTTTTATACAATAATTAACTTTACTTTCCATTATTGATGAATTATTATTTTTAAATAATTTAGATGCTGTGATTTCTTCCTTATAAACAATATATTTGTCATTTTCATTTTTACCTATACCACCTAAAATAAGTCCTACTTTTTCTGAGTCATAATAGAAATATTCTTGAAGAAGTGGTATTATTTTTTTTCTAAATACGGCCACTATATCATCAATATTTTCTACATTTAGTAAGTAGGCCTGTCCAATAACATGGTCTCTATCATATAAAAACTCTATTCTCTTATTAATTGTATATAGCATATTTTTAACATCTATTCCATCTACAACAGACAATAAATCATAGTCTGGCATAATTTCTTCAAAAGCAAATCTTCTTCTCAAAGCTATATCTAAAAGAGCTATGGATTTATCTGATGTATTCATAGTACCAATTATATATAAATTTGGAGGTAGAGAAAATCTTTCTTTTGAATATGGTAGTTTTACGATAGTTTGATTTGATTTAGTAAGTCTTTTATCATCTTCTAATAATGTTATTAATTCCCCAAATATTTTAGATATATTTCCTCTATTGATTTCATCTATTATTAAAACATAGTTTTCTGATTCTTCAAAATTAAAGTTCTCAACATCTTTTATATTATCAAGTACCAACATCTTTTTTCTTGCCTTTACATCTTCTATAGTTAAAGTATCTTTTTCTAACTCAAGATTTAGCTTCTTTTCAAGTTTCAACCCATCGTAACATGCTTCTATAGATATTTCCTTCAATATACCATCTTCTGGCTTAAAATTACCTTCACCATCGGATTTGAGACCTTCTATAAACTCTTCATATCCATATGATTGATGAAAAGTACAAAATTCTACATTATTTTTATAATCTACATAACTTGTACAATCATTATTTTTTAAACTAGTTTCATTTATTAAATTATAAACTATTTGTTTTGCATTATATGTTTTACCCGTCCCTGGTGGACCATAAAGTATGGTATTTAATGGAATTTTATTAATACATCTTTTTATATATTTTTCAACTAAATTATTATTTTCAAAGATAACCCATGCATTTCCATCAATATTCTCTTTTTCATTTTCTATCCATTCTACAGGTAAAAAACATCCACCTTCTGAAGTAGTTATTTTGTCTTTATCAAAACCCTCTTTAACTTGACAAACACCAAATAAGCTTTTCATTGTATGGTCATTTTCGTAACTTACTTTTTCGCTATTATATACTAGAATATAATCATCTGTATTTATATTTTTCAAGTTTTCTAATTGTTCTAAATTAGTGGGTTGAATAAACAGTTCTTCATTCTCTACACACTTATCTACATCTATATAATAATAGTTTTTTAGGTACCATTTATTATTGTCATTTTCTTCTATTCTTTTTTTTAATGATTTATTATGTTGCAATTTAATAATGTCTAAATATGTATTTATATCTTCATTATTTAATTTATAAAACTCACTCGTATATATTTTACAATTTAAAACTGTATCAAATGTGTACATCCATTTTATAGGTAATGTATGACCCAAGATATGACTTAATTCATAACCATTTTCAAAACTTTCTTCAACAATACCAATAAGAACACTATACTTAATTTTTTCTTCTACATTTTGATATGCCTTATATAGAAAATAATCTCCTTTTTTAACTGAAATAAATTTTTTTATAAAATCTTTGTCATTACAGTTCTCATTAATGTATTTTTCAGATTTTTTTCCCATATTAAGCACTTTTTTTAAATTTATTTTTATATCAAATCCCAATGCAATTATGCTTTCTTCTTTAAAAATTTGTGGTGTATCTGTCTCTTGATAAAAAAATTCTTCCATTAGCCAATACTCTGTAACATTTATATTTTCAGACATATACTTCTCCTTAATATCTAAAATACATTAATTATATAACATTCCCACTTTAATCTTTCCATCTAAATTTTCTTTTAAGTATAAAGAAAATATTATTTCATAGCCTTCTTCTACCTTACTTTGAATATTATTCATCAAATCATTTAATTCAACTAGTGAAAATTTATCATTTCCTTCAACAAAAACTATACCTTTTTTCCCAATAAATTCTTCACCAAAATGTTCCATATTTTCAAATAAAATATCTACTATTTCACTGTGCTGTTTTGAATCTTCAAATTCTTCAAAAGAATACTTAATCCCTTTATCACTTATAATAGCTTCTTTTAAATCACTTATATCTATATTTATCATACAAGAGTCTGAAATAGATTCTATCATAACATTCATCAAATCAACAAATTTTAAAATACTATTTTCATTGACTTTAAATTCTCTATTAATTCCTAAGTCATCTTTATTTTCTTCTTCTGAAGAATTTATACCTATAGATAAAATTCGTCTTTCATTAGACATGTATGAAATAGCTTTTATAACTTCTCGACTTTGTTTATCTTCAGTTGAATATGCTAAAAATAATATGTCAACTCCATCTAAAAGACTTCTAACATATTCTTTTTCAACCTCTTGATTCATAGTAATTTTTTCTATATCCATATTTATTTTTACTTTTTCTTCTATTTCATTTATTATATTAATACCTTTAGCTCCAATACCAATTATCTTAGCATTCTTATTAAAACTTTCCATTATAATATATATCTCCTTAATAATTATTTAATTTTAACATTTTTAAATATTATATCATATTTTCTTCATAAAAATATTTTAACTCTTTAGCCCTATCATAAAGTAATTTATTCATAAATTTTGGTTCTATAACTTTAGCATCTTTTCCTATTGAAAATAATGTAGATATCCACCAATCTATTTCTTCATACTTTATAAATTTACTAATTGTTCCACTTCCATTTTCATTTAATTCTATATCCAAATCTAAAAAACTTCTAGTTATTTTAGAAATACCTTCTTTTGTGAGTAATACATGCAAATGAACAATTTCACTAGTTTTCTTAGTAATTGCCATCTCTTCATTTAACTTGCTATATACTGAATCTAGCCAACTTTTCAAACTTATACATGCTTTTTTAGACTCTCCTACTTTTTCAATTTCCAGTACTTTGTCTATACGTATTAGTATAATATTATCACTTTCATAGTCATACACTGGTGAAAACCAAAATCCTTCATTTAAATATATACCTATTGGGCATATTTTTTTCTCCAGCAACTGATTTCCAGATTTATATTTGATATTTAAAACACAAGAGTTTGATGAAGACCTGAAAAATTCAGTCACAATATTGGCATCAATATTTTTATAATTAGCTATAAACTCAATATATTTTTCAATGTTGTTTATACCTATTTTTGCACTACTTTCACGATTATAATTTATTTTTTTAATTATAGAATCAATTTCTTTTTTTATGTGTGAAAAATTGTAAACTTGTAGTGACTTAAATGCAAAAACTATAGACATAACTTCTTTTTCTGTAAATATAACAGGAGGTATATAGCTATTATTTAATACCCTATAACCTCCATTTCTACCTTTTTCTGCTTTAATTGGAAGCCCCATTTCATTTAATTCTATTAAATATCGTTGAATAGTTTTAGTTGAAAGATTAAACTTCTCTGACAACTCTTTGATTGTAAACTTTTGTCTATCATTAATATATGTCCAAACATCAGTTAATCTCTTTATCTTTGACAAATAAAATCCCCCTTATAATAATACTATTCTTAATTCACACTAATTTTTAATCTACAAAATAACTTTCTGCACTCTAAAACTTAATATCAATGATATTTCTATATTTTTTCATTAAAAAACAAAAGAATGGTACTCCTACCAAGGTTACTACTACAAATTCTCCAAAACCTACTTGTATCATCGATAATATTAGAGGAAGTCCAAAAAATATATTTAACATTAATCCAACTACAATTGCATTTATGATAGTAGGCCATATAGAAGCTATAATTAATGTGCTTTTATTTTGACCGCCTAACTTTCTAGTAATATACACTAAACTTGCACTTACAAATGTGGCAAATGTTCCAAAAATTATATCAGGTACACCATATGGACCTATTACATTGGCTAAAAAACAACCTAATGTAAGACCTACTATATATCCCTTATCTAAAAATGCTAGAAGCATCATAATCTCGGCTATCCTAAATTGTATTGGTCCATAACTTATAAATCCTAATGATAAAGTTAAAACTGCATAAATTGATGTAACAACTGCTGTTACTGCTATATTGGTACTATTTCTTCTCATATATCTCTCCTAGTGAAAATTTTATTGCTAAAAATTAATAATATAATTTTATTTTATACAAAATTTATAAACTTAAACAATAATTTAAAATAAATAAATTATTTTAACGAACTATTTTATTAATCTAATTTATATTATACAATAGAATACATATAAAATTAAATAGTTAGATTTTAAATATATGTTATAATTATCATATATATAAATTAAAATAAGTTTATATCTTAATTAAAAACATTAAAAAAGAGCCTTAAAATTAGGCTCTAATAATTTATTTTAAAATCAATGAACTCTAGCATCTTTTAATTTAGATAATATCATCCAAGTTCCTACACAATCAATTTCCAGCTGTTTCTCTATTTCATCATATAACATTTCTTGATATGATGTATTTAAAACAACATTTTCAACAAGTTTAGAAATTTCTTCTTCTACGAAGTCGATTTCTATTTGATTCTTCATTTCCTTAAAAAATACCCTTGCTTTTCTCTGACTTATTGAACGACCCTCAAAGCTGACTAAACATTCTAAAATGTTATTATCTCCTCTAAAATTATTTACTGCTCTCATATTATTTAGATTTCCAGCCAAAACATCATCCCCTTAGTTAATTTTATATTTTACAAGTAAAGTTTCATAATATTATAATAACTACTTATTAAATATCTTTCAACAGGTATGACATAACTGGTTGTTTAACATGTAAAACTAGTCTAAAATCTGTATAAAATACTTACTTATTCATTTCCATAAAAACTTTTTCAGGTGTAATAGGAAGTGTATTTACTCTAACCCCAACACCATTAAAAACAGCTTCTTGTATTGCTGGTAAAGGTGTATTTATAACAACCTCTCCAACAGATTTAGCTCCAAAAGGTCCTGTTGGCTCATAGTTTTCAACAAAATCAACTTCCACATTTCCAATATCACATCTAGCTGGAATCTTATATTGCATAAATGTGTTTGTATCCATGTTACCTTTTTCTGTATATCTAACTTCTTCAAACATTGCCATTCCAATACCTTGAACAATTCCACCTTCAACCTGTATCTTTGCTAAGTTTTTATTTATAACTGTTCCACAGTCCACTATGGCTACATAATTTAATAAGTCAACTTTTCCAGTTTCTTTATCAATTTCAGTTTCTGCAAAACCAGCTATAAAAGGTGGTGGTGATACTGGACTACCATGAGATGCAAGACCTATTAATTGATTAGTATTTGGTCCAATTGTAGAGTCAACTGCTATGTCAAATAACGAAGTACTGCATTCTTTACTAGTTAATTTTATACCATCAAATTCTAATTCGTCTTTATCTACACCTAGTTTAGTTGCTCCAGCAGATATTATTTTATCCCTTAAATCCTGAGCTGCCTTAACTACTGCCATCCCAGTTACATAAGTGGTACTTGAAGCATATGAACCTGGGTCATATGGGACCAAATCTGTATCTGCTGATATAACTGTTATATTTTCAATACTTGTCTCAAGAATTTCAGCAGCCATTTGAGCTAGAATTGTGTCACTTCCTGTACCCATATCAGTAGAACCTATCATAAGTGTATAGTCTCCACAGTCATTTAGTTTTATTTCAGCTGAAGATTTATCAAGCCCTTGTATACCAGAACCCTGCATAGTAATTGCCATACCCACACTTCTAACTTTTCCATTTTCAAGATGCTTACAAGGATATTTTTCATCCCATCCGATAAGTTCTTTCCCTTTATTTATACATTTTACTAAGTCTACACTATTTAAAGTTTTTCCATATGCAAAGGTAGTTTCACCTTGTGTTACTACATTTTTTAATCTCAAGTCCGTTGGGTCCATTTTTAATTTGTCAGCTAACATGTTTATAGTTGATTCAACAGCGAAACAGCCTTGAGAAGCTCCATACCCTCTAAGTGCACCTGCTGGCATTTTATTAGTATAAACTACATCTGCGATAAATCTTGTTGCCTCAACCTTATTATACATTGGTAAAGTCTTTTCCCCAACTAAGCCAATAGTTGTAGAAGCATGTTCTCCATATGCTCCTGTATCTGAAAGTGCATTTATATCGATAGCCTTTATTATTCCATCATTAGTAGCACCTAGTCGAACTTTTAGTTTCATTGCATGTCTACTAGTCGAACAATTAAAAGTTTCTTTTCTATCATATATTATTTTAGCTGGCTTACCTGTTTTTAAAGTTACAATAGCTGAAAAAATCTCAACACAAGCAGTTTGTTTACCACCAAAGCCACCACCAATTCTAGGTTTTATAACTCTAATTTTACTAGCTGGTAGTTCTAATGCACGGGATAGATGTCTTTTAACATGAAATGGTATTTGAGTTGAACTTACTACAACTAGTCTTCCAGCATGATCTAAATAGTTATATGATCTATACGTCTCCATCATTGCATGGGCTTGAGCTTGAGTATAATATGTTTCTTCAATCACTATGTCACAATTACTTAATACTTCTTCTATATCACCTTTTGTATAGTCATGATGTGACACTATATTCTTTTCTCTCTGCATACCTATTTCAAAATTACAATGTCTATCTTCATCATGTACTATAGTTTTATTTCCGATTGCCTCTTCAAAATTCAAAACAGGTGTTAGTACTTCATAATTTACCTTTATAAGATTCATTGCTTTAACTGCACTTTTTTCATCTATAGCTGCAACTATGGCTACCTCATCACCAACATATCTCACAACATCTTCAAGAATTAGCCTATCATAAGGTGATGGCTCTGGATAGGTTTGACCAGCAAGTGTAAATCTAGATTTTGGTACATCTTTATATGTTAAAATACATTCAACACCATCAACCATTTCTGCCTTTGATGTATCTATATCTTTTATCTTTGCATAAGCATAAGGGCTTCTAAGTATCTTTACTATTAAAGCATCTTTTGCTGCTAAATCATCAGTATATACAGGTTTTCCTGTTGTTATACTCATTCCATCTATTTTTTCAATTCCTTTTCCAACTATATTCATATTCTACTTTACCTCCAGATAAGTTTTGATAGCTCTTAACTGTCCCATATATCCTGTACATCTACATAAATTTCCTGTTAAATAATGTTTTATTTCTTCGTCTGTAGGGTTCTTAAGCTCATCTTTCATTGCAAGTACAGTAAGTATAAAGCCAGGAGAGCAGAAACCACATTGTTCAGCTCCTTCTTTTACCAAAACTTCACTAAATTCTTTAACTTCATTTTCTAAACCTTCAATTGTAGTTATCTCTTTATTTAAAACTCTCAAGGTTAATGTCGCACAAGATAATGTAGGTTTCTTATCTATTAAAACTGTACAGAGACCACAACAACCTGTATCACAACCCCTTTTTACACTTAAATTGCCAACTTTTCTTAAGGTATCAACCAAATATTCTTCTGGCTCTATATCAATATTTTTCATTTTTCCATTTATATTAAGCTTTACTAACATTAAATAACCTCCATTATAGCTCTTTTTAAAAGTACTTTACTCATAGCTTTTCTATAGTCTTTAGATGCTCTCATATTAGAACCAAATGTTAATTCCTCTGAAGCTATTTCTATTGCCCTATCTATATTAGCTTTATTAATTTCATTATTAGATAAAAATTCACTAGCTTTTTTTGCAATCATAGCTTTTTGAGGTCTTGCTCCTACACACAACTTAAACTTCTTACCATCTTTTGAAACAGACACATTCAAAATAGGGTAATCACTTTTTGCATTTCTCAATGACTTATAAGAGGCTTTTTTATTTTCCTTCTTTATATACACCTTAGTCAATAAGTCCTTCCCATAATCTCTATCTAAAAACTCTTCAAGGCTAATTCTCCCACCCTTATATAACTCTACTTCTGTATCTAATGAAAGCAATGCCACTATCAAATCAGAAAACCCATATTTAGAAAATACTGTTGCACCAACTGTTACTACATTTCTAAACTGAATTCCTATTATATCTTTAACTGAATCTTCTATTATTTTGCCAAAATTATCTTTTATTATTGAACTTGTTTCCAATGTTCTAAAAGTAGTCATAGAACCAATTTCAACATACTCTTTATCTTCTTTTATATAATCTAGGTTTAGGTTAGATAACTCTATTCCTGTTCCTATTCTTTTTTTCCCCATTCTTAAAAAAGCACTTCCACCAATTACTTGATTAGTTTTTCTTTTATTTAAAATTGAGTACGCCTCTTCCACTGTATCTGGTTGTACAATATCTATAACCGTAAACATAAATTTCCTCCCTTATTCGCTATTCTTATTTTAAATACAACTAATTATATCACAGCTTCAACAAATTTTGATAATAAATATATGCAATATGTAAATTATGTAAATTCATTTTTACATAAAAAATAGCTACTTCAATAATTATCACTAGATAACCTTAAAATAGCCATTATTATGTATCCTTTAAAGTGAAAAACTAAAAAGTTGATACCTTTTCGCTTATATTTATCACTTCTTCTTCTAATAATCCAAGTTTTTTAGCTACCAATTTTGTAGTGCTTCCTTGTATTACTAATGTAATTAATATAGACATAAATACTACTGATGAAATTACTTCATATCCAGGAACTTTCATTGCTGAAATAATACCACAAAGTGCAGCTGGGATTACACCAGTTTCTCTTACCCACATCATGAACAATATTTCATTTTTACTCCATTTTGCTTCTCTGTCTGCAAGTGCACATACTAAGACACAAATTGGTCTTGCTATAAACATTAATACTAGCACTGCAATTACAGATGGTACAAAATATTTACCTAACTGAGCCAAATTAACTTGACTACCTAATATTATGAATATCGCCATACGACAAATAGTTCCTAAAGTCTCAGCAACATAAAAATCTGCATCATAAGATTTTTGGCTTAACCATATTTTAAAGTTTTTCTTGTTACCAGTTATTATACCTACAATAAAGCAAGACATATATCCACTTCCGCCTAATTTTGTAGATAATTCATATGCAACCACAACTGAAATAACAGATATTATTGGTGCAAAATCTTTAAATATACCATATGGCTTATCATTAACCAATTTCAAAAGCAGTATTCCTGTAATTAGACCAACTACAATTCCTACAACAACCATTGTACCTAATTCATAAATATTGGCACTTAAGGAAAACTTATTTGATAAAATTACAGCTAACACTGCTGATGTTAATATAGCTCCTGTTGCATCATTAAAAGCTGATTCACTTATTACAGTTTGTTTTACTCTATCCTTTATCTTTACTTGATTAAATATAGGTACAAGAGTAGCAGGGTCTGTTGATGCTATTATAGTTCCTGCTAATAAAGCAGTCATTGCACTTACTCCAAAAGTAAATCCTATTACTTGTTGCATTATAAAAGCAGATATCACTACTCCTACAGTAGCTAGTAAAAATACAGATATCTTTACATTTCTCAAAACTTTTAAACTTATTTCTTTTCCACCTAAATATAATATAAATGCAGAACCAAATGTAAGTATCAGTTGATTCTCTATTTGGAATCCACGAATATCTATAAATTTCAAAAATGATGGTCCTATTAAAATACCTACAAGTAAAAATAATACAACATCTGGAACTTTTACGATTTCGCTAAGTTTGCTGCAAATTATTCCAGTTATACTCACAATAGCAAAAATTATCAATAAATTATTGCTGGCAATTGTATGTATAGATGATTCCATGTCAGTCTCTCCTCCTAATATGCATGTATACAACATATTCATTTATTCATTTTACTATACAATTATAGCACAGAAATAAATGTTATCAATCATATTTTTTATCACTTGCAACTTTACCTTCATTTTTGATAATTAAATAACGCTCATATAATTTTATCTTTTTTTTCTTGCCAAGAAAAGGTTGATTTTGTCAAGTTTTATGCATCTATAAAATAACGTTATCCCCCATACAGGTGCATTTTAGACGATTTTCGACTTTTTTTCTCATTAAAATAAGTTTAAATTTAACAATAAAACATCTCATTATATTATTTTTTTAAAACACACCATTTTCAACTACTTCATTAACTTGGACGATTGATTTTTTTCTTATCTATTCTATCTCCAAGCATACTACCTATATTTTTATTTGGATATAGTTCTTCAGCAATTTCGATTTTATTATCACTATTTTTTTTAATATTAGAATTACTCATTTGTTTTTCATTTTCTTTATTTTGTTTCATATTTTCTCCTTTTCTAAATAATATAGAGTTTGTATTTATTACTTATTATTTCAAATTTCTATAATTTTAATCAAAAAAGGGAAATATCTCAATACAATACAGCTTATTTTAGCAGTATATTTATATTTAGAATTTCCCTAATAATAATTTTATCGATTAAATTTTACAAACTAAGTAATTTATATTTCTTTTTATTTTCTAATAATTAAACTTTTTCAATAACTTCTCCTAAACTAGAATTACTTTTGTTATCATGTTTCCAGCTATTCAATGTATAATGTGTTCTGAATGTAAATAATCCTGAAATTATTAATAACATATAATATACAAATCCACTATACAAAAGCACTGAATATCCCAATAATTCTTTTGGAATTATGTTTGAGAACATGGTAAAAAATGTAACTTCATTTGCTCCAACATTTCCTGGTGTTGGAACTGGTGATATTGCCATGTATAAAAATACTTGCAATGTCATTATATGTATATATGATACTCCTTTTAAATTTGAAGCTTTATACACACAATAAACTATACTAAAGTATGCTATAAGTTGTAGTGCAGTAAGCAATATGCTTAAAAATAAAATCCTTACATTTTTGATAAATATTTTTATAGAATAATTGTAGTCATCAATATAATGATTTATTCTATCTCTTTTTAAATCTAAAAACTTAAATGCTTTAAATTTAGATAAAAAATTAATCAAAACCTCTGCTATCATTTTTACTTGCTTAGGACTAAATACTATTAAGAGTCCTCCTAATAGCATGCTTACATTCATGGTCATCCCAGCGGCGATTAAAACTCTAACTGAATGCACTTGTTCCATTAATAATGACTTATTCAATAAAATTAAAATTCCACAAAATATAGTAACTGTACTTTGAAATACAACGGTCTTATTAGTAACTATGGCTACAGATTTACTGAGACTAACATCATACTTTGTAAGTGCATATATTTGCATTGGCTGACTCCCAGATGCAAAGGGAGTAACTAAATTATAATAAAATCCCATTGTAGCCATTTTGATACCTATAAATTTTACTTTTGTTTTTTGAACTGCATTTATTATCAAATGTGTCACAATAGATTCAATTATCATATATATTAACATTATTAGTATGCCAAGAAATATATAGGTTTTATTTACTAGACTTATAATTTTAGGTATTAGTTTTACATCTAAAGTGGTTGATACTAAATAAGTAGTAATACATATCAAAAATATCAGAAATCCATATTGAATAAAATCTTTCTCTTTTTTGGATAATTTTCTCATTTATTTTCTCCTAAATTTTTTCATATCACTATACAATAGTATACTACTTAGCATATTCTTTGCAATACTTTAAAAAATAAGTCTATTTTTAACACAAATATATCTATAAATTTTTAAATATTTTTACTCCTTTAGTGGAAATAATTCTCCATAGCATAAAGTCTAATATAAGTGTAAGCACACTTGCTAAAATCAAATACATATTTAGAAATGAAACTTTCAATAACATATATGTGCCTCCAAATATAACTATATAAATTAATGATGCTAATATTGTAACTATCATACTTGCACTTCTTTTTACTACTGCCACTTCATTTTTCCAATCAAGGTTTGGATAAAGTAAATTTGATAACAATCCCATTAAAGCTACAAACATTGACATAGTTACAATCAAGCAACTTGCTACCATCACGAACTGAATTTCAAAGTTTAGTTTTATAGACACTAATATTAGACATAAAACAGATAATGGTACATTTAATAAAAAATTCATCAATATTTTTGACCAAAATATCTCCCTTTCATCTATTGGAGAAGACTTTAGTATCCATAGATTCTTTCCTTCAAAAGAAATTGAACAATATGTTGTGCAGTTCATTACTATTATAAATAGAAACGCACCTAATAACTGTATTTTTATAATACTAAAATCTATATTCATTTTTAGTAACTCACCTATTTTATCAGCTCCAAATGCCAACACACCGATTGTAGCCACTATTAAAAATAACAGACCAATAGATGAATTCAAAAAGTAAATAAATGAAGAAGTATATCTTCTAAATTCTTTTTTCAATAGAGCCTTTGAGGGTGTTGAAATTTTTTTACTTTTAAATTTATAGTTTTTAGTCTTATAACTTTCACCCATTCTAGCATTTATCTTTGTAAATCCTTTTGCAAACAGAGTCACAAAGATAAAGAATGGTATCAATGATGTTGCCATAAACATTAAAAAAGAAACTATACTTCCAGTTTTAAGAGCATCAACAAAATAGTATATAGGTGGATATATTTTATTAATTGTTTCTGAAATAGATGCACTATTTTTTAATAACTCAACTGATATAGAGTTTAATTTTGACAGAAGTACAGTATAAGCCAAAATTAATATTACATTACCTATGATTAACACTAAATTTTTATATTTTAGCCTTGATGATAGCTGTCCTATAAATAAGAAAATTATTGATGAAACAACTATTGGTAGTAATGGCAGAGCCAAAAATAATAATATTAAGTAAGGAAAATAGGTTATACTTACATTGGCATTAAAAAAATAAACTACTGCTGGTATAATCATACACACTGAAGAAAACAAATAATTAGTTCCAACTAACATTAATATTTTACTAGCCAATATAGTAGATTCTTTTATTGGCAAACTAGTTAATAACTCTAAATCCTTCGCTTGAAATAGATATGATGAAGTTTTATATAATGATGTAACAATTGCCATTACTGTTGATAATCCAAAGCCAAACACAAGCAACATTTCCATTTGATTTATTTGTTTTAAAATATCAACTAGAGAAAGGCTTAAACTTGTTACATAAAATATTAATAGCCCTACTACAACAACTATTGAAAACATCATTCCTATTATTTTTTGTTTTTCTTTGCTGTCTATATTTTTTAAAGCATTCAATTTAAACTCATTTATTATATTAGTTTTTATTAATATACTTAGATTACTCATAATTTATCATACCTCACTTTAGACATTATATTCTGTAAAAATAGCATTTTATTTTTCTATTAATTCCATAAAAATATTTTCAAGAGAATTATTTCCTTTCACTTCTTCAGTAGTTCCATAAGCAATTATATTTCCATCTTTTATTATGGCAATCTTATCACAGATTTTTTCAGCAACTTCTAATACATGCGTTGAGAAAAATATACAACCACCTTTTTTACAAAACTCCTTCATGATTTCCTTTAATATAAAGGAAGCTTTTGGGTCAAGACCTACAAAAGGTTCATCAAGAATTAGAATTTTAGGATTATGGATTAAAGCTGAAATTATAGCTAGTTTTTGTTTCATTCCATGTGAATACGAAGATATTAAATCTCCTAATGCCCTATTAATTTCAAATTTATTTGAATAGTATTTTATTAATTCCTCTCTTTCATTTTTATCTACCTCAAATATATCTGCTATAAAATTAAGGTATTGTATTCCAGTTAGAGCTTCATATAAATCTGGATTATCAGGAATATACGCCATTTCCTTTTTGCACTCAACAGATTGTTTTTTTATAGATTTAGAGTTTATAAGTATTTCTCCTCCCTCAAAATCATGTATCCCAACAATTGCTTTAATAGTAGTAGTTTTTCCTGCACCATTATGACCTATAAAGCCAAAAATCTCTCCATCATTTACCTCAAATGAAATATTATTTACTACCTTTTTATTTTTATATGATTTAGATACATTACTTATCTTTAACATAATTTCCCTCCATGTTATATATTATAGTTTTAATACTTGTTATATATAATATATAACAAGTATTAAGCAATTGCAACTACAATTTGCTAAATTTTTAAATTTAAGTATTAGACAATTGTAAAAATACTGAACTCAATATAAATATACAAAAAACATCTATATTTACTTCTAAATTGCACATAATTATAAAATAATGTATAGTTCGATTTGACTAAACAATGTATAATAAGAAATAGTTAACTACAATAATATAAGTTTTTAATAGAAGGAGCAAAAGATGAACACATTTGAACAATTAAAGATAAGTTCTACTCTAATAAATGGACTTAAAAAACAAGACATAACTTCTCCAACAGAAGTTCAGTCACTTGTTATAGAAAATATAATGCAAAATAAAGATTTATTAATCAACTCACAAACTGGAACAGGAAAAACACTTGCATATGTTTTACCTATATTTGAAAGAATTGATACATCAAAAAGAGAAACTCAGGCTCTTATACTTGCACCAACACATGAATTAGTAATGCAAATTACAAATCAAATTGAATTATTAGCAAAAAACTCAGAAACTCCTTTGACTTCACTATCTTTAATTGGAGAAGTTAATATACAAAAACAAATAAAAAATATAAAGGCTATAAAACCACATATAGTAATAGGAACTTGTGGAAGAGTTTTAGACTTAATAAAGCAGAAGAAGTTAAAATCACACAACATAAAAACTATCGTTTTAGATGAAGTGGACAATTTGTTGAATGGTAAAAACATAACTTGTGTAGAAGACATAATAAAAACTACATTAAGAGATAGACAAATCATAGGTTGTTCTGCAAGTCTTACAGATAGTACTATAAAAATTTGTGATAAATTTATGAAAGAATTTGAATTAATAAAAACAAAAGAAAAGTCACAGATAAATCCTAATATAAATCATACATATATGTTAGGGGAAATAAGAGATAAATTTAATTTTCTTAGAAAAACATTAGCTGCTACAAACCCAAAAAGAGCTATTGTATTTGTAAACAATGAAAAAAACATAGATGTTATAGTATCAAAATTAAACTATCATAATTATAAAGCAATTGGAATATTTGGAAATATGCCAAAAGAGGATAGAAAAAATGCAATAAATAAATTTAAACTTGGAAAAGCAAAAATTTTAGTTACAACAGATTTATCTGCTCGTGGACTTGATATAGTAGATATAAGCCATGTTTTTAATTTAGATTTTCCAAATAGTAAAAATGAATATCTGCATAGATGTGGTAGAACTGCTAGAGGAAACCGAAGTGGAGATACTATTTCAATAATAACAAAAAAAGAATTAGATATTATAAAAGAATTGCAAAAAGAATTTAATATAACAATTGTGCCTAAAACCTTAGAAAAGGGAAAATTAGTAGATATATCTAAGTAATACAAAAAAATAAGAACTGTAACTTCTTCTCAAAATAGATTAGAAATTATAGTTCTTTATTTTATTGAATTAAATTTTTAAACAATATCTATTATAATAGCCAAAGTTTTATTATAAATAATATAGCAAGAACAATCATTACTACTGAAACATGTTTCTTATCTTCAGCCTTTTTAGCTCCAAATATGTTGTAAAATACATTTACAAAAACATAAGTTAATATACCTAGAGTTAAACCATCACCTATACTATAAGTTAATGCCATACAAGCAATAGTAACGAAAGCTGGAACACCTTCAGTTATATTGTCAAACTCAATATCTTTAACTGTACCAAGCATCAAGTACCCAACATAAATTAAAGCTGGTGCTGTAGCACATGATGGAATTGCTATAAATACAGGAGAGAAAAACATTGCAACTAAGAATAAAACACCAACTGTTACTGCTGTCCATCCAGTTCTACCACCTGCAATAACTCCTGTTGAACTCTCAACATAAGTTGTAACTGTAGATACTCCAAGCCCTGCACCTACTGTAGTTGCAACTGCATCTGTAAGCAAAGCTCTACCTACATTAGGAACATTTCCTTTTTCATCTAGCATATTTGCTTTAGAGCAAACCCCTACTAATGTACCTACTGTATCAAAGAAATCAACAAATAAGAATGTACAAACTATTACAAAGAAACCACCTATATTTGTTGGATGTAATACATATCCTAAATCTATTTTACCTGCTATCGGTGCTAAACTTTCAAACTTGAATATTCCACTAGGTAAGTATATACCTAATTTTTGTGCATATTCTGGATTCATAAATGCAAATCCCCAAGCAAGTAATGAACTTACTACTATTCCAAAAAGGATAGAACCTTTAACTCTTTTTTTATCTAATACTGCTACAATTATTAATCCTATGCAAGCTATTATTACTGCTGGAGTAAATTTCCCCATCTTTATAAGAGTAGCTTGATCTCCAATTACGATTCCACAATTAACTAAACCTATAAGTGCAATAAATATACCTATACCACCTGTAACAGCAAGCTTCATATTCTTTGGTATTGCATTTACAACAGCTTCACGAACTCCACTTACTGATAATATTATAAAAATGATACCTTCTACAAATACCGCTGTAAGAGCTACTTCCCAAGGAACCCCCATTTGTAAGACTACTGTGTATGCAAAAAATGCATTAAGACCCATACCTGATGCTAAAGCAAAAGGAAGATTTGCAACCATTCCCATTAAAATACATCCAAATGCTGCTGCTAGACATGTCCCTGTAACAAGAGCACCTGCTGGCATCCCTGTTGCTGATAAAATGTTTGGATTTACAGCTATTATATAAGCCATAGTTAAAAAAGTAGTTATACCAGCAATTACTTCTTTCTTCATGTCGACATTTTTATTAGTCAAAATTGGAAAAAGTTTCTGCATGGTACTACTGTTTGTTGTTTGCATAACAACACCTCCTATTAAATTTTACAAAAAAACGACGCAGTAACTAATAAGCTGAGTCGTATCCTTCATAATTTAGTTAAATAAATATTTATTTAACTAAATAATAGTATACATAGTCAGAATATTTACGGTATTCCGGTAGAAACTTATGACCCGTATTGTCAAAATTATATGTTATACAATATAAAACATGAATTTTTCTTTACGAATATTATTTTAATTTATATAGTTAATTTTGTCAATATATGCGTATATATTAGAATAAATTTGTATTAATATTCGATTATATTAAATGTTAATTTTCTATATCTACGTCATACTTATATTCTTTACATTTTTATAAAATATATGATTATTTAATACAATTTATTTATAGTACAGATATAAAGTTTATGTTAAGATTATATTATATTTATTATAGCAAATTGATAATTAATAATTTTTAAATTTGGAGGAATAAGGGTGAAAGATTTAACTACAGGTCATGAGGGAAAATCTATATTCTTTTTTGCTATGCCTATGCTTATTGGTAGTTTATTTCAACAACTATACAATACTGCTGATAGTATTATAGTTGGTAGATTTATTGGTAAAGAAGCTATGGCAGCAGTCTCAGGTGCTAACCCTATAATGTTTTTGCTTGTAGCAATGCTTATGGGTGTCAGTCTTGGTTTTTCTATTTTAATTTCACAGTTTTATGGTTCAGGAGATTTAAAAAAAGTAAAAGCTACTATTGATACTACATATATACTTTTATTTATTGGCTCTATATTGATAAGTGTTATTGGAATAGTATTTGGAGGTCCTATGCTTAAGCTTATGAATACTCCAGAATCAGTTTTTAATCAATCAAAACTGTATCTTACTATAATATTTGGTGGAATCTTATTTTCTGCTGGATATAATTCAGTAAGTGCAATACTTAGAGGACTTGGAGATTCAGTAACTCCACTTTATTTTTTAATAATAGCCACAATTTTAAATATAGTTTTAGATTTAACTTTTATTGTTGTCTTGAAAATGGGAGTTGAAGGTGTTGCACTTGCCACTATAATGGCTCAAGCAGTATCATTTATAATTAGCATAATATATTTAAATAAAAAACATGAAGTACTTAAATTTAAGATTAAAGGAATTGTATATGACAATAAAATATTTAAAGATGGTCTTAGATTAGGACTTCCAAGTGGAGTTCAACAGATGTTATTTTCAATTGGCAACATGGCTCTTCAATTTTTAGTTAATGGTTATGGTACATCTGCCATGGCAGCTTTTGGAGCTGGTCTTAGAATAGAAAACTTTATAAGCTTACCTATCATGAACCTTGGTTCTGCTGTTTCCACTTTTGTTGCTCAAAATATAGGTGCTGGAGAAAATGAAAGGGTTAGAAAAGGAATTCGTGAATCTATAAAAATGGCTTTAATTCTAGCAATTGTTGTCGTTGCCTTAATCTTATTATTTAGAGAAAACTTAATTTCTCTATTTAATACAGACAAAGATGTCATTAAAATTGGTTCTTCTTACTTATTTATAATAGGACCTTTTTTCTTATTTATTGGTACTTCCTTTGTACTTTCAAGTGCAATGAAAGGTGCTGGTGATTCTATGTTTGCTTTGATGAGTTCAGTCGTATCTTTATGGCTTGGAAGAATTCCTGCTTCTTATTTATTTTCTAGATTATTTGGAACAGATGGAATTTGGATGGGTATACCTTTTGGTTGGACTTTAGGTCTTATTGTTACAGTCATCTATTATAAAAAAGGTTATTGGAAAACTAAAGCTATTGTAAATCATAGAATTAATGAATGATCTTTTAATAAAATGTATTCACCTTCATTATGATATAATAAATTATGGAGGTGGATACAAAAAATGGATATTATTCTTAAACCAAAACAATTTTGCATGACTATTATGGTTACTATAATTCTTTACTTCTTTCTAAATTATAGTTTCAATATAAAATTTTCTATATGCTTATCGTTTTTAACTATCTTAATATGGGCTGTAGACTCTGTTGAAAAAACTGTAGTTGCACTAGTCTTTGTAATATTAGCTTTTATTTTTAATATTGCACCTTTGAAAGTCATTTTACAATTTTTATTTACAGAAAATTTTTATATAATAATCCTTGCTTACATAATTACTAATGCAGTTGCAAAGACAGGTGTTGCAAAAATTATTTCTGAAAAATTAATTTTAAATACTGTAGATACCCCTAAAAAAATGATTTTTTTATCATATATTTTAGGTGTATTATTAATATTTTTCATACCACAGCCATTTCCAAGAGTCATTCTTGTGTCAGCTTTTTATAAAGAATTTTTTAAAGAACAACACTTAGCTGATGATTCAAAATCTATACTTCTCTTTAGTATATTTACAGCATCTACATTTACATCAATGTTTTTTGTAAATGGAGATACTCTTTTAAACTATGTAGTCCTAGAACTTGGAAATTGTAATATAAACTGGGGGCAGTGGGCTTTTTATATGTCTGTTCCAACTATAATCACTTGTTTTATAACTTATTTTTTATTTATAATTGTTTTTAAAAAAGAATTATCTTTAATAAAATTTACTTCTTATGATAATCTTAATTCTAATAAATTTCAATTTTCATATTCTAATCTAAAAAAAGAATTTTGTTTATTAAGTGATGAACAAAAACATGTATTTTTATGTTTAGGAATAATGTTTTTTATGTTCTTAACTCAATTTATTCATAATTTAAATACACTAATTATAATGTCTATTTGTGTACTTCTTTTGTTGTTAAAAGGAATAATTGGTTTTAGTACTTTAAAAGAAATAAATTGGAAAGTTCTCATTTTTTTTGTAGCAGCGTTTTCAATTGGAGGAGTACTAAAGTATTCTGGAGTTGTTGATATAATGGGAAACTATTTAATAAAATTAATTCCAAACTCTTCAAAAACTATTTCAATATTATTTTTAATAACCCTGACAATAATACTGAATATATGCCTTGGAAGTGCTGTCACTACATCCTCTGTGGTGATACCATTACTTGGAAGTTTACATATATTGAAAGAAAATAGTATTGTTCTTTGCCTTTTTGTTTATATTGTAGTAAGTATACAATACATATTGCCTTTTCATCATGCAACAATAATGGTTGGACATGGTGAGAATCTATATAATAGTAAGGTTATTTTTAAGTATGGTTTGACTTTAATTCCTTTAACCTATTTTATAATAATCTGTATAACCTTCCCTTGGTGGAGATTTATAGGTCTAGAAGTTTAACAAAGATGAAAATATGAATTTTCTTTTTAATAATTTAGAACATTATTATCTTAAGTTAATTCATATTTTCATCTTTTTTATAAAAATCTATTTATAAAATTGCATAAAAACTAATTTTTTATTCTAAAATTAAATGTTATTTGTTTTGCTACCTTTTCCAAAAGTATTTTCCCAATCTTCTATAAACTTATCAACACTCCAATCTGTCAATGGATGATTCATCATGGATTTACAAATATCATATGGCACTGTAACACTGTGTACTCCACACTTCATTAATTCTATAACCTGTTGTGCATTTTTAAAACTAGCAGCAAGTACCTTTGTATCCATATTATAAGTATCTATTATTTTTATAAGCTCTGAAACCACAGATACACCATCCCCAGATATATTATCAAGTCTGTTTACATAAGGTGCAACATAATTTGCTCCAGCTTTTGCAGCTAAAAATCCCTGATGAGCAGTAAATATTGCAGTGGCAGTTATTTTTATTCCTTTTTTATGAAGGTCTTTTATAGCTCTTAAACCATCTTGTGTTACAGGTATTTTCACATATATGTTTTCTCTCAAACTACTTATATATAATGCTTCATCTAATATATCTTCATACTTTGTACTTAATACTTGAGCATGTATAGGCATATCTTCACCTATAATTTCACCAATCTCACTTATAAGTTGCTTAAAATTCTTTTTTTCCTTTGAAATAATACTTGGATTTGTTGTTACACCATCAACTGGTAAATAAGTACTTAGCTCTTTAATTTCCTCTATGTTACCTGTATCTAAGATTAGTTGCATTAAAATATCCCCCTTTAAACTTTATTTTTTTATTTTATTTATTCTTATTATATATTGGTTTGGTATTATTTTCAACTTTTTTATTATTGTTTTTTATGTTTTTTTATTGTTTGATTCTGTTGTATATTTTTATAATTTCTTTATTTATTAAGTTTTAAATAAACTATTAAGAATAATATACTTTTTATATTAAATTAATGTTGTATTCCATATTAAAATAGTTGATATTTTATCTTTTATCTTATAATATTTACTATAATACTATATTCAGGAAAAGAGGTAAAAGATGTTTGCGGAAGAAAGGATTCAAGCTATATTAAATATCCTAAAAAAAGAAGGAAGAGTTACTGTAAAAGAACTCAGTTCAAAATTTAATGTTACTGAAGATTGTATAAGAAAAGATTTAAAAAATATAGAAAAAATTTCTTCGATACGAAGAATTTATGGTGGAGCTGTACTAGTCAGAGAAACCCTTGAAAACCAAGATACAAAAGATAGAAAAGAAATTAATATACCAACAAAAAAAATAATAGCAGAAAAAGCATTTAATCTAATTTCAGATAGAGAAACTATATTTTTAGATATATCTACAATCAATATATTGTTGGCTAAACTGTTAGCTGAAAGCAATAAGAAAGTAACATTGGTCACAAATATGCTAGATATACTAAATGTAGTTACTTCAAAGCCCAATAATTTAAATGTAATTTCTACTGGTGGTTTATTAAATCTTAGCTTAGATGGATTTGTTGGTACTCCGACAATAGACTTTATATCAAGATATAAATTTGATAAAACTTTTATGGGCAGTTGTGGTATAGATGCATTTAATTCTTCTCTTACAACATTTGAAATTGAAGATGGACTTACAAAAAAAGCTATAATAAATTCAAGTAAAAAAGTATTTATAGTTATGGAAGATAAAAAATTTAAATTTGATGGAAACTTTAAATTTGCTCATTTAGAAGACATTAGTTCTATAATTACAGAAAAATCACCTACTCCTGACATAGTAAATACTTTATCAGAATTTAATGTGAATGTTTTATAAACTTAATGATATATTTTTCAAATAGATTAAAAAGATAAACCATTATTTTGTAAATATCCTTAAAAGCCTTAATTCTATATGATTACAGCAATAATCAAATTTAATATTTAAAATTTTAAAATTGATATGATTTAAATACAACATACTTGAAATAGACTTTCTAAATATAATACAGTTATTTTTAGAAAGTCTATTTCTTCTGTAAAACCTTTTATAGTATTTCTTATCTAAGAACTATTATTGACAATAGTACCTAAATCTATAGACAAAACTTTATTTCATTTCATCTTTCATTTGCTTTTCTAAATCTTTTGCAAATTTCTTTTGCTCATATCTTTCCATCATTTCATCTTTCTTCATTTCTAGGTTTACCATAGCACCTTGAGCGTCATCTTTTAAGTCTTCAGCAGTATTTTTCATTACATAAGCTGTCTTTTTAGCACCTTCTTTTAAATCTTCTTTCATGTTTTTCATATCTCTTTTAAGTCTATCCATCAAAACTACCTCCTCTGTAAATATAATACTTCCTACAGTTATTTTTCCCAAAATGTATATATTTATTTGCTCTATCAAGTATAATTTTTAAGTTATTAAATGTAATTTAAGACTATCTGAATATATAACTTTTAATAAAGATTACCTATTTTTCGTTTTAAAATAAAAATAACATCAAGCATATATACTCTATGCTCGATGTTATTTCTTAAATTCATTGCATTTAATTGTTGGGAATTACTATAATGATGATTTAATTGGAGGATATTAGGTTATATCATCATTATAGCTTGGTGTTATTTTATGGTTTAAAATTTTTTATTTCTATTTACATAATACATTTTTAGTATGAATTTTTTATGATTTTACAATGAACTATTATTGAAACTTCTACTTTTTAATGTAGAAAATACTATATATGTAAAGATATTGTATTGCACATCAGCATTTAATTTACAAAATTATCCAATATAAACTGATAGAAGAATAATCTTCTGTTGGCTTATTTTTAAATTATTACCATCCCTTTTTTCTTGCTGTTTTTTTCTTTTTAGTAATCGTTAATACACTAGTTTCTTTCTTTTTGCCAGCAAGGATAATTCCAGAAATCAATAAAATGAACAGCAGTACAATTAAAGCAGGAAAAATACGATAAGTATATCCATACTCTGCACTACAATTAGAATCCATTAAAATCATACTTACTTTAATCGGATAATAATTTAATAATGTTCCTTCAAAAGTTCCAAAATATCCATACACAAAAGCAAGTGCAACACCACCCAAAAAGTTATTTACTGAACAACAGAAAAGTAAGATAATGGGTAAAACAGCAATGTATACAAAAATGTTTGCTCCGATAATATGAATAAACATATTAATGATATTGCCAAAACCTACTCCTGGAAATCTAGCAATTATATTGATTACTAACGCTATAACACATCCTATAAAACTGAAATAAATTGTTAAGAGTAGTAGCACAAGTAATTTGCTGGAAAGTAGTTGTTTGTAAGGAATAGGAATTGTTAATAGGTTTTTTATGGTATCGTCTGTATATTCCCGTGTTATGATATATCCAGCAATCAATGTAATAATAATCGGGAAGAAAAGGGTACAATTACTAGTCATAACCTGTTGCATGAAATATTCAAATGTCCATGATTGTCCACCACTAGCTGTTGAATAAAATAATGACAGTAGTGGAGAAAGTGTTGTCATAATAATTCCAGCCTTTATTACAGAATATCGTTTTAATTTCAAAAATTCAACTTTTACTATATTTTCCATATATATTACCTCGTCCATTTTTTGTAGAATCGAACTATCAGCCATAAGAAGATAGTAACAGTAATCACCATGAGTAAAACTGTATGGCTAGTGGTTGGTACAATATCGTATGCTTCTGGTAAAAGATTATCTTTTTGCAGATTATTCATCATGGAACCGCTCGCCCAGTTCATAACACATATAACTGGAAAGAAATTTAAAAAAGTGATTTTAGAAGCACTTATGGAGGTTCCCACAGTCCCCAATATTCCCCAGTTGAAAATAGAATAGAAAAATGCAAGCAAGATGGACAATAAAAATGTTTTGTTAAAATAAATAATCAGAAAAACAATTGGTAAAGAAGCCGCTACAATAAGCACAGCAAAAACTAAACTCATCATTAACTTATAGGACATACCATAAACCATTCCTGCATGAAACAAACTGGAAAACAATGCAACTGATAAGGTATTTATTAGGCAAAAAGCAATTCCAAAAATAAATAACATATAGATTTTTGCCATGATAAGTTGCGTATTTGCAATAGGTATTGTCCTGATATTTTTTGAAGTATTACAGTCTCTTTCTATAAAGAAAAGAATAGCTGCAATAATACCAATTAAACAAGGCAGTAAAAAAACCAATCCATAACCTAACATCATTGTATAGACATAATCAAATCTTGTTTGAAGATAATGTTCTGTCATATCTGTGTTTGTTCTGGATTTTGCCATATATGTTAAAATTAAGGGAAAGAATAATGATAATGACAAAAGTGCGTATAATAACTTTTTGCGTTTTAACTTCCAAAATTCACATTTTATAAGTTTAAGCAATTACCTCACCTCTGGTTACTCGTTTGAAGTAGTCTTCAAGGGTCTCTTCGCAAGTATGTGCTTCAAAAACCTCTAATCCATTCTCTACAAACGAAGTTACAATTTTTCCAACAGATAAATCAAGATTATGCAGTCTTAAATTGTGGTCATCTTGAATTGTAAAGTGCTGCCCATGGAATATGTGTTCCAAAACTCTTCCTGCCTGTGCTGTATCAGAAATCGTAAAATGAATATATTTGTTGCTTTTCTGTTCCAGTTCAGATAGACTTTCTTCTTCCAATAATACTCCATGGTCGATAATTCCTATATCATCAGCCAGCAGAGCTATTTCTGATAAAATATGACTGGAGATTAAAATGGTCTTTCCTCTTTTTTTACATAGGTCATGGATAAATGAGCGTATTTCTGCAATTCCAATAGGGTCAAGACCGTTAATTGGTTCATCCAAAATCAATAATTCTGGCTCGTGCATAATAGCAAGGGCAATCGCTAGTCTTTGTTTCATTCCCAGAGAATATTGAGAAAACAGCTTTTTGTCTTTATAGGGAAGACCTACTAAATCCAAAGCATTTTTGATAGCGTTCCGGTTTTGAATTCCACGTAAAGTAGCAAAAATACACAGATTTTCCGTAGCAGTCAGGTTCGGATAAAAACCAGGCGATTCAATCAGACTTCCTATGTGTGGCAGCAATTTTTTTTCATTGTCTTTTAAGCATTTTCCAAAAATCTTCACTTCACCAGAAGTAGGCTGTGTTAATCCAAGCAACATTTTCATTGTGGTAGTTTTTCCTGCTCCGTTTCTACCAAGCAGACCGTAAATTCTCCCTTTCTGTACATGGATGTTCAGGTCAGCAACACTTTTTTGTGAACCATACTGTTTTGTAAGATTTTTCGTTTCAATTATGTATTTGTTCATATACATTCCCCCTATTCTGATTCCCATTATAACACTCTAATCTTACATTAATCTTGCTAGAACCTTGCATTAACCTTGCAATTTATCCAAAAAATCCCTCTCAAATTTCTTCTTCAGCAGGGAATAACTCATATTCAGTTCCAGTCTGCCTGTATAAATGCTCAATGAGATAACCAAAATCTACCTTATCCAGCGCTAGATTTTGCCCATCCTCTAAGTAAGATGCCTTGTATCTTCGGTATCTAAAAATGACTGTAACACGGCTCTAAAACCCATTTAATCAAAAGCCATCAATGAAGCCCATTCAATGATGTTCTTTACTTCCTGCTGACTTTTCAAGGATAAGCAAAATCCAATAGAAAAAGGACGCAGATTTCAAAAATGCGTCCTTTTTCTATCATAATATTCAGTTTTATATAATCACACTGTCTGTCTGCTGTCTGCAAAGCCTTGATTTTGCTAATTTTCTACTACCATCCTTATCAAAACTCGTAAATACAGGCTATGCTGACATTTTCCAACTTATGAAAAGATACTCTATATATGTTTTAAAGCTAATTTTTAAATTCAACCGTAAATACTACAGAGTTTTCCTTATTTTTTATACTGTATTCAAACCCATGAGTTTTAAAAATTTGACTGACTATATAAAGACCAAGACCACTTCCTCCAGTTTTTCTTGAACGAGATTTTTCTATTCTATAAAATGGATTAAATATCTCTTCTAAGTAACGTTTCTCTATAGTTACACCAGTATTTTCAATTTCTAAAATAACTCTTTGATTAGAAGTTTTTTTGTTTATTCGATTGTTTTTATCATAAAGTCTAATTATAAGGTCTGAGCCTTCAGGAGAATATTTTATAGCATTATTTATTATATTATTAATTGCTTTAGTTATTCTCTCTTGGTCTGCCTTAATTTCTAGGTTTTCTTCTATTTTTAGAATAGTTTTCATATGTTTTTCTTCTATTAAAAATACTTGTCTTTTTACCAGTCTATTTAAAAGTTCACTTATATTTATTGATACTAATTTTAAATCTTTTTCTAGTATTTCTGATTTTGAAACCTCTATCATCTCATTTACTAAATCTTTTAGCTCTTGTGTACATTCATATGATTTTTTCAAGTAAGTATCCCTATCTTTATACTTACCTACACTATAAATCATTCCTTCAATTTGACCACTTATTATGGTTATTGGAGTTTTTAATTCATGTGATATCGTTGCAACAAAATCCTTTCTTCTATATTCCTGTTCTCTTTCACTCTCTATTATATTTATAAGAGGCTTTGTTATTACGATTGAATATATATATGCTCCAATAATTGCTATTAATATCGCTATTGATATAATGTATGGCATTAACTTTCTTATGACTTCATTTGCTTCGTCAATTGGCTGTAATGGCATAACAAGTTCTAAACTATATGGCCCGTCTTTTGAGTCTTTTGTATATATAGGTATAGATGTTCTATACTCATCTTCAATACTATTAATCATATACTTACTATATCTTAAAATAACTACTTCATTTTTACCATATACAATTTTTCCTTGGTTGTCTTTTAGTAAAATAGCAAGGTTTTGGTCTTTAGCCATATAATAGAGTCTTTCTTCTAAAGTATATGTATCAAAGTGAATTGAACTATCTACTAGAGATTTTAAGCTTTCTTGAAGAGACTCAATTTTATACTCATGATAATATGATGGCAATAAAAAATATAAAATTAGGTATATTATTAAAGCTAATGCTATTAATAATGATGTTGTTATGGAAAATAATTTATACTTTATACTTAATTTTTCCCACTTATCAAATATCCTTCTCAAGTGTATACCCTATTCCTTTTACAGTTTTAATATATGGTAATGATATTTTTTTTCTTATATTTTTTATATGTGCATCAACAATTCTAGTATCTCCATAATAATCATAACCCCATATACTATCTAAAAGACCTTCCCTAGTTATAACCTGTGGATATTTTTCTATCAAAGCTTTCAATATATTAAATTCTTTTAATGTAAGTTCTATAGGCTCTCCATCTATTTCAGCAATATATGTGTTTAAATCTAACTTTAATTTTTCAAAAACTATAAACTTATCATTTATCGTTTTGTTGCTTCTTCTCAAGATAGCTTCTACTCTTTTAATGAGAAGATTAAATGAAAATGGTTTTGTTATATAATCATCGCATTCTAAGTCAAATCCCTTAAGTTGATCTCCTTCATCGTTTAAAGCAGTCAAAAATATAATTGGAACACTTGATGATTTTCTTATCATTTTACAAACTCCATAACCATCTAAGTTTGGCATCATTATATCTAATATTACCAAGTCATAACTTCCTTGCTTAAATTTTTGTATACCTTCTAATCCATCATTTGCTGACTCAACCTGATAGCCTTCTGCACTTAAAAACTCTGATATTAATTCTTGTATGTTTGAATCGTCTTCGATTACAAGTATTGACGAGTTCATCCTATCAATCCTTTCTATTTTAAAATTTCTTATATTACTTATATTTTATCTCATTGTTGTGAATTTTACATGAAAAAAGAACTATCTTAATTTGTAAATTAATCCTTTTAATTAAAGATAGCTCTTTTAAATACATTTTTACTTAATTTATTATTCTAATTTTTTTTATATGCTTTGAAATTTTTAAGTCTAAGCGCATTTGAAACTACCGAAACTGAACTTAAACTCATGGCTGCTGCTGCAATCATTGGATTTAAAAGAGGTCCTCCAAATATATACAATAATCCTGCTGCTACAGGTATACCAATTGTATTATATCCAAATGCCCAAAATAAGTTTTGCTTTATGTTTTTTATAGTTTCATTACTAAGTTTAATCGCAGTTGGAACATCCATTAAATCACTCTTCATAAGCACTATATCTGCAGACTCAATTGCTACATCTGTTCCACTTCCTATTGCTATTCCTATATCAGCTTTTGCAAGAGCTGGTGCATCATTTATTCCATCTCCTACCATTGCAACAAACTTACATTGATTTTGTAATTTTTCAACTTCTTTTGATTTATCTTCTGGTAAAACCTCTGCTAATACCATATCTATACCTACTTGACTTGCTATAGCATTTGCAGTCTTAACATTATCTCCAGTTACCATTGCAACTTTTATTCCCATATCATGAAGAATATCTATTGCTTTTTTACTACTTTCTTTAACCACATCTGCAACTGCAATTATTCCTGATAAATTTCCATCTACAGCAATATACATAGGTGTCTTACCTTGACTTGCTAGTATATTAGATTTTTCCTCTAAATCTTTAAGGTTAATATTATTGTCGTTCATAAGCTTTCTATTTCCAAGTAATATATTTTCATTATTTATAGTAACTTGTATACCAGCACCTGGTATAGCTTTAAAGTTATCAACTTTTTCAATCTGTATATTTTTCTCTTCTCCATATCTAACTATTGCTTCTCCTAGAGGATGTTCTGAACCTTTCTCTGCACTTGAAGCAATCTTAATTAGGTATTCTTCTTTCACATTATTTAATACAATATCTGTTACTTTTGGTTTTCCTTCTGTTATTGTACCTGTTTTATCAAATATTACTGTATTTACTTCGTGAGCAGATTCTAGTGCTTCCCCACCTTTTATCAGTATTCCATTTTCTGCACCTTTTCCAGTTCCAACCATTATAGCAGTTGGTGTAGCCAATCCTAATGCACAAGGGCAAGCAATTACAAGTATTGATATGAATATAGTAAGTACAAATACTATATCTTTTCCACCCACTAAAAACCACAATAATGATGATACTATAGCTATTGCAATTACTATTGGTACAAAATATCCAGAAACAGTATCAGCAAGTTTAGCAATGGGTGCTTTTGTACCCTGTGCATCTTCAACTAATTTTATTATTTGAGCAAGAGCTGTATCTCCACCAATTTTTTCAGCTTTAAATTTAATAACACCATTTTTATTTATACTAGCTCCTGTAACTTTACTTCCAATATTTTTTTCTACTGGTATACTTTCACCTGTAAGCATAGATTCATCAACTGATGTATATCCCTCTATTACAACTCCATCTACTGGTATTTTAGTCCCTGGTTTTACTAGTATTATATCTCCTATTCCAACTTCTTCTATAGGAGTCTCTATTTCTTTACCATCAACTATTACTATTGCAGTTTTAGGTTGTAGCCCCATAAGTTTTTTAATTGCTTCTGATGTTTTTCCTTTTGATTTTGATTCTAAATATTTACCAAGTAATATAAGTGCTATTATTATTCCTGCACTTTCATAATACAACTGATGATGGTGCATACCCTGAATTTGTCCATTTGCTATTTGTACTGTTGTATATAGACTATATAAAAATGCTGCCAAGGTACCAATTGCAACCAAAGAATCCATATTAGGACTTAAAGAAAAAAGTGCTTTAAACCCATTTATATAAAATTTATATCCAGCTATCATAACTGGGATTACTAAAATCAATTGAACTAATGCATAATTTAAAGTATTTGTCATAGGATTTAGAATTTCTGGTAAAGGCCATGGTCCTATAGGTTTTATTATCATAGGACCCATTGCTATATAAAACAAAGGTACTGCAAATACTATTGCAACTATGAATTTAATAAATAAAGTATTCATTTCTTTTTCTTTTCTTAATTTATCTTCATCTACATCAACTTTATTTTTTACTTCTTCTATTGGTTTATAACCAGCTTTTTCTATAGCTGCTTTTATCTGAGATAATTTTACTTTTGATGGATTATAGTCTATATTAGCTTTATCAGTTGCAATATTTACACTAATACTTTCTACTCCATCCAATTTTTTTACTACTCTCTCTACAGCTTTTGCACAGGCTGCACATGTCATTCCATCAATTTTCATATCAATTTTTTTATTACTTTCTTCCTTTATAATTCCATATCCAGCTTTTTCTACAACCTGCTTTATGTCATCAAAGCTAACTTTAGAATTGTCATATTCTATCTTAAGTTTTTCAGTAGCTATGTTTACGCTTTGGTCATATACTCCATCTAATTTCTTAGTTACTCTTTCTACTGCCTTTGCACAAGCTGCACATGTCATACCTGTGATTTTATAATTTTCTACTATTTTATTTGAACTCATAATAAACTCTTCCTCTCTTTCAATATATTTTCAATTAATTTGTATATTTTATTTTGATATGTAATATTGATAAATTCTTTATTTGGAAATCTATAGTATTTATTATACCCCCTATAGGTATATTTAATCAATATTTTTTTAATAAATAAATTTAATTTAGTTATATTTATTTGTATTTAATAAAAAAGTATACTCATAATTAAATATGTACATAAAAAGAGAGCAAATAAATTGCTAAATACTTACTCAATTTATATGCTCTCTTTTATATAATTTATTTTCTACTGTAGTTTTTTCTTACATGTATAGTTTATTTCTTACATGCTTCAAAAAATTCTTCCTCTGTTTCTCTTATTTCAAGCTCATTATCTATTATTCCTACAGCTTCTTTTTTAAATGCTCTACATTGACCTATACAACCAGTCTTCACATTTTCTTCTCCAACTAAAGTTTTTAGCTTATTTACATCCACATTTGAACAGTTTGGGCATACTCTTATCATATTTAAGTTCCTCCTAATTAATGTCTAATTAATACAGTTATACCCAAATATAAGCTTTGTAATTTTTTTTTTACAATAAATTATTTCCATGCATTCCATTTTATAGTAATTTTATTATTACATGTATGGGGGTATTTGCTGTTTTTTTACTATCTCCAACTCTTTAACTTCTATAAACTTAACTACATTTACTTTGTAGTTTTCTTTAGATTTTATATATAAAACATCTTCTTCTATTTTTTTACCCTCAATAAACTTTTTAGAACATCTTAAAAGTTCTTCAAAATTATCTACTTCCTCTTTTATGAAAGTATCACTTTCACTTGTAAAATATTTAATGATTATTTTAGTTACTTCCAATATATATCATCCTCTACTTTTAAATTAGTATGTTCATTTATAAATTTATTATTTGTCTAAAAATTTTTTTTAAACAAAATAAATTTATATATTTGAAATCAACATTTTTACCTAATTTAAATTATATTAATGCATTTTAATCTATTTTTCCTTGTACCTAACAATATATTGTGATATAATTAATAAGTTATTTTAATCGAAGGGAGCAACAAAAATGTCACAAAAACATAAAATTATAAATATCGCAGTTATTGCCCACGTTGATGCAGGAAAATCAACACTAGTTGATGCTTTCCTTTCTCAAAGTGGTGTTTTTAGAGAAAATGAAGTAGTTAAAGACTGCGTTATGGACAGTAACGACCTTGAGAAAGAAAGAGGCATAACTATATATTCAAAAAACTGTGCAATAAACTATCAAGACTATAAAATAAATATAGTTGATACACCAGGACATAGCGACTTTTCTTCTGAAGTTGAACGTGTTATGAAAACTGTTGACACAGTTATTTTACTAGTTGATGCAAGCGAAGGCCCAATGCCTCAAACTAGATTTGTTTTACAAAAATCTTTAGAGTTCGGTTTAAAACCAATACTATTTATCAATAAAATTGATAAAAAAGACCAACGAGCGGAAGAAGTAGTTAATGAAGTTTTCGATTTATTTGTAGACTTAAATGCAACAGACGAACAATGTGAGTTCCCTATAATATATGGAATAGCTAAACAAGGTATAGCTAAACTTGAAATGGATGATGACAGTGAAGACCTATCTCCACTATTTAAAACTATTGTAAATCATGTTGAAGCTTATCCTGATTACGACAATGAATCTCTACAATTCCAAATATCAGCTCTTGCATATGATGATTATGTAGGTAGACTTGGTATAGGTAGAATCTATAAAGGAACACTTAAAAGCAATGAACAAGTTGCTATTTGTAGAGAAGGTTCTGTTGTATCTAGAGGAAAAGTATCAAGACTTTCTGTATATGAAGGTTTAAAACAAGTTGAAGTGAATGAAGCTACTAGTGGAGAAATAGTTGTTATATCTGGTATTCCTGATATATCTATAGGAGAAACTCTATGTGATTTAGATAATCCACTTCCTATGGAAATGATAAAAATAGAAGAGCCTACTCTTTCTATGAACTTCTTAGTAAATGATTCTCCATTTGTTGGAAAAAGTGGTAAATTCGTTACAACTAGACATTTAAAAGACAGACTTGAAAAAGAACTTGAAGTAAATGTAGGACTTAAAGTTGAACCTCTTGATACTACTGATGGATATAAAGTTTCTGGACGTGGAGAACTTCATTTATCTATACTTCTTGAAAATATGAGACGTGAAGGTTATGAAGTTGGTGTTTCTAAGCCTGAAGTTTTAATGCATAAAGAAGATGGAAAGTTAATGGAACCAGTAGAAAGAGTTATTGTAAACTGTCCAGAAGTTTATTCAGGTACTATTATAAATGAATTGAACATGAGAAAAGGTATGATGGAGTCTATGTCAATAGAAGGAGACTATGTAAAAATAGAATTCTTAGCTCCTACTCGTGGTCTTTTAGGATATAGAAGTGAGTTTATAAATGCTACTCGTGGAGAAGGTACTCTAGTTCGTTCATTTGAAAAATTTGAAGAATTTAAGGGTGAAATACCTTCAAGAGGAAATGGTGTCTTAATAGCACAAGGGCCTGGTGTTACTATGGGATATTCTCTTAATGCTTTAAGTGATAGAGCTACGATGTTTGTAGACCCTGGTGTAGAAGTTTATGAAGGCATGATAATTGGTATGAATTCTAGAAAAGATGACATGGTAGTTAATCCTTGTAAAAACAAGAAAATGAGTAACGTACGTGCTTCTGGTTCAGATGATGCTATAAAATTATCACCTCCTAGAATATTCACTCTTGAGGAAGCATTAGAATTTATAGAAGATGATGAATTAGTTGAAATCACACCAGATTCTATAAGACTTAGAAAAAGATTATTAAATGAACATGATAGATTAAGATATAATAAGTCTAGACAAGGTAAATAAATTCTAATATCTATTTACTAAATAGCCATATAATACTTAAAGATATATTTTCTTTATAGTGTTATATGGCTATTTTTATTTAAGAGTTATATTTATTCAACATTTATATAATTAGCTGCTTGAACAGCTGCGATAGCACCATCTGAAGCTGCTGTTATTATTTGACGTAAAAACTTCGTTCTATTATCTCCTGCTACATATACACCTTCAACTGATGTTGTGCAAGACTCATCTGAAACTATATACCCACCTTCATCTAACTCAAGTACATTTTCAAACATTTTATTGTTAGGTTTAAGTCCTATAGCAATGAAAATACCACTTACATCTATAGTTCTTTTCTCCTCAGTTTTTAAGTCTTTTACTTCTATTCTTGATACTGTCTTTTCACCTTCTATTTTTTCTACACCATGACTATAAAGTATCTCAATATTTTTTCTTGCCTTTACTGACTTTTCTAATACTTCTTCACCTCTAAAATCATCTCTTCTGTGAATTAAGTACACTTTTGTACAATTATTAGCTAAAAATAAAGCATCTTCTAATGCAGTATTTCCTCCACCAACTATTGCAACTTCTTTATTCTTAAAAAAGGCTCCATCACATGTTGCACAATAAGATACTCCTTTACCTGTAAACTCTTTTTCTCCAACACATCCTAATTTACGTCTTTCGACTCCATTTGCAAGGATAACAGCCTTTGCTTTATGTTCTCCTGATGCTGTTTTAACAATTTTTACTTTACCTTCTAAACTTATCCTTTCTACTTCATCAAACTGAATATCAACACCCTGATCGACTGCTTGATTATATATGTTAGTAGAAAACTCTATACCAGAAATTTTTTGAACTGCTGGATAATTTTCTACCTCAGATGTACTTGCAACTTGACCTCCATAAATACTTTTTTCAAAGACTGTTACACTTAAACCAGCTCTCATAGCATAAATTGCTGAAGTTAAACCTGCTGGTCCAGCACCAATTACAATAATATCTACCATGACAATTTACCTCTCTTTATATTATTATTTCTTATATATTATTCTCATTATTCTTATACTTTACTATTATTATCCATATATACTATAAACAAAACATTATTTTTGTTAGTTTATAGAAAGGATTAATTTAAAAACTGATAGCTATAAATAAAGTATTATTTTTTATATTTTAACTTTATTTATTTATATGTTAACTTTATTTAATAAATATATAAAAAAACTGTAAATAAAAAGTAATTTTTACTTACAGTTCTACTTATTTATATAATTTAAAACCTTATTGGTTATCATTTACAGTGTCTTCTAATATATTGCTTTCTGATATATATGATAGAATTGAAAGTCCATACATAACCAAAACTAATGCTGCTGTTATAAGTACTATTCCCATATTTAATACCTCCTTTTGTTTACAGTATACTCTTATTATGTGAAATACTTGTGAATTTAATTTGAACATATTTGTAATTTTACAATAGTATTTTTTTTCAAATTAAAAATTATATACTTTTATTAATTCAAGTACAATTAATCGTTTAAATATTAACGCTATTTATCTATATTTATATGATATACCATATAATTACATTTTTCAAATTAAAGTTTTGTAAACTTTTTTTGTAATATGGTGTAACATAAAATTTTAATATTACAGATATGTAACTCTTATCTTCTAATTAATTTTTATTAAAATCCACTTCATTTCTATGAAAATTCAAGTTTTTATAGATTTAAAAAGGTTAAAAAAATATTCTGTATATAAGTCAATTTGATTACAGTTTTTTTACATTTCAAAAAATATTTTTTCCAAATTTTTATATTAATACTTGACTTTGTCTGTTTTATATTCTAGAATAATTAATAATATTAAGAATATTGAAAGGCTTTGATTAGGAAGAGTAAATCTGAATCGGTTACCAGAGAAGGAAACTATTAGCTGAAAAGTTTCTTTAACTAGAAAGATTGAAAACTACCTATGAGCTTCTATCTGAAGTTATCTTATGATTTTAGTAAGAATAGACGTTTTACTACTTACGTTAAAGTATCAAGTGGATTTTTTAAAATCAATTTGGGTGGAACCGCGGGAAACAGATTCTCGTCCCTTTTTTAGGGATGAGGGTCTTTTTTTATTACCTAAATTCAGTTTTTAAAATATTCTGTATCTAGTTTAATTAGCTAATTAAAAATTTAAAATATATGGAGGATTATAGAAATGTATTATTCAAGTACAAGAGGCACCAAAGAAAAAGTAACTGCATCACAAGCAATAATAAAAGGAATTTCAAACGATGGTGGTCTTTATGTTCCAAGTGAATTTCCAAATGTAAAAAATGAACTTATAGATTTAGTAAATTTAACGTATTCCCAAATAGCATTTTTTGTACTTAGTAAATTTTTATGCGATTTTACTGAATCTGAGATTAAAGATTGTATAACAAATGCATATGACGAAAAATTTGATTGCACTAGTATAGCTCCATTAAATAAAGTAAATGATGCTTATTTCTTAGAATTATATCATGGTCCAACTTTAGCATTTAAGGATATGGCACTTACTATAATGCCTCACCTTCTTAAAACATCTATTAAAAAAGATAATTTAGAAAAAGATGTTGTAATTCTTACTGCTACATCTGGAGATACAGGAAAAGCAGCACTTGAAGGTTTTAAAGATATAGACAAGATAAAAATAATTGTATTCTTTCCAGAAGATGGTGTAAGTGCAGTGCAAAAACTTCAGATGAAGACTCAAACTGGAAAAAATACATATGTAGTTGGTATAAAAGGAAATTTTGACGATGCACAATCTGGTGTAAAGAAAATTTTCTCTAATAAGGAATTTAATGAAAAACTATTAGATAGTAATTATATCTTATCTTCTGCTAATTCAATTAACATAGGAAGACTTCTTCCTCAAGTTGCATACTATTTTTATTCATATATGAAATTGGTAGATAGTGATGAAATAAAGTTAAATGACAAAATAAATTTTGTAGTCCCAACTGGTAACTTTGGTAATATTTTAGCTGGATATTATGCTAAACAAATGGGACTTCCAATAAATAAATTGATATGTGCATCAAATGACAACAATGTACTTTATGACTTCTTTAAAACTGGTATATATGATAAAAATAGAGCATTGAAATTGACTTCTTCACCTTCTATGGATATATTAATTTCAAGTAATTTAGAAAGATTATTATTTGAAATATCAAATAGAAATACTGAAACTGTAAGCAGACTTCTATCTAATCTTAGTGAAGATGGAGTTTATAAAATAAATGAAGATATGAAAAAGAATCTGGCTTCATTCTATGGTGAATATTCTAATGAGGAAGAAGTTAAAAACACGATAAATAATATTTTTAAAAATTACAATTATTTAATCGATACTCATACTGCTGTTGCATATAATTGTTATGAAAAATACAAAAAAGAAACTTCTGATGATACAAAAACTGTTGTTGTAAGTACTGCAAGCCCATTTAAGTTTTCTGAAGATGTTTTAAAATCTATAGACTCCAATTTTGGAAATCTTGATGATTTTGCCATAATAGATAGATTATCAAATATTGCTAAGGTAGATATACCAAAACCTATTAGAAATCTTCAAAATGCAGAAATACTACATAAAGATATTTATGAAAAGGATGAATTAAAAATAGCTATAGAAAAATTTTTAAAGGTATAGGTGATTATTATGTTAGAAATTATAGTTCCTGCAACAAGTGCAAATATAGGTCCAGGATTTGATTGTCTTGGAATTGCTTTAAATATATATAATAAATTTTATGTTGAAGAAATTGAAAATGGTCTTGAAATAGAAGGTTGCGAAGATGCCTACAAAAATGAAAATAATTTAGTTTATACATCTATGAAATACTTCTTTGATAGAGTTAAGCCAGCTAAAATACCTACTGGTATCAAAATAAAAATCCAAAGTGATGTCCCTATATGTAGAGGTCTTGGTAGTAGTGCCTCTTGTATAGTTGCTGGCGTTATAGCTGCAAATGCTCTATCAAATGCTAATTTAGATAAATGCCAGTTGTTAAATATAGCTTCAGAAATAGAGGGACATCCAGATAATGTTGCTCCTGCTATTTTAGGTAATATGGTTGTTTCTGTTACTGATAATGACAATATACACTACGATATTATAGAAATCCCTAATGAACTCAAATTTTGTGCAATGATACCTAATTTCAAACTGTCAACTGAAAAAGCTAGAGGTGTTTTACCAAAAGAAATACCATATTCTGATGGAGTGTTTAATGTTAGTAGAGTCGCTTTACTTGTGTCTGCACTGTTAAACAAAAACTTTGAGCTTCTTAAAGTAGCTTGTCAAGATAAATTGCATCAAGATTATAGGGGTACTTTAATTGAAAACTACAGTGATATTGTTAAAAAATCTGAACAATTAAATAGTATTGGCGTATTCTTAAGTGGAGCTGGGCCTACTATAATGGCTTTAATAAAAGAAAATGATGATAATTTCGTGCATAATATGAGAGATTATCTATCAAACTTAAAATCTAATTGGGAAATAAAAGAGTTGTGTTGTGATTCTAAAGGAGCAGTTTTAAATATTCTATAATTATTGTCTCACATATAAAATATAACTACTCTTTTATTATAATTTGTAGTATAATAATTAGGACTAGGTAATAATATTAAGTATTATAATCTAGTTCTTTAAACATGTTTACATTGAGGAGGGATTATCATAAAAGAGTTAATAATTGGAGATTTAGTTGCAAAAGTTCCTATAATTCAAGGTGGAATGGGCGTTGGTATATCTAGATCATCACTTGCTGGTGCTGTTGCTAAGCTTGGTGGTGTTGGTGTAGTTTCTGGAGTTCAAATTGGTTATGATGAGGAAGATTTTGAGACTAACACTATAAATGCAAATTTAAGAGCTATAAAAAAACATATTTCCAGAGCAAAAGAAATTTCAAATGGTGGCATTATTGGCATTAATTTCATGGTCGCTATGAAAGAATATGAAACATATGTAAAAGAAGCTGTTAAAGCTGGTGTAGACCTTATAATATCAGGGGCTGGACTTCCTAATAAACTACCATCTTTAGTAAAAGGAAGTAATGTAAAAATAGCACCTATAGTTTCTACTGCAAAAGCTGCTAGTGTAATCTTAAAAATGTGGGATAGAAAAGAGAAAACTACTGCTGACTTAATAGTTGTTGAAGGTCCAAAAGCTGGTGGTCATCTTGGATACTCTAATGAGGAGCTTGATAACATAGATTCTATAGACTATGATAAAGAATTTGTTGAGATATTAAAAGTTGCAAATAATTATGGAGAAAAATTTGGCAAGAACATTCCAGTTGTTGCTGCTGGTGGCATAACTTCTAGTAGTGATGTAAAAAAATATATTGATATGGGAGCAAGTGGTGTACAAGTTGGTACGAGATTTGTTGCTACTTATGAGTGTGATGCACATGAAAACTTTAAAATGGCGTATATAAATGCTACAGAAGAAGATGTACACATAGTTAAAAGTCCTGTAGGTCTTCCTGGACGTGCTATAAGAAATAAATTTATAGAAGATGTTAAAACTAATCGTCCAGAGATAAAAAAATGTTACAACTGTTTGATTCCTTGCAATCCAAAAGAAACACCATACTGTATTTCTCAAGCATTAATTAATGCTGTTAAAGGAGATGTGGAAAATTCACTTTTATTCTGTGGCAATAATGCGTATAAAATTGATAAGTTAAGTTCTGTTGAAGATGTTATCAATGAATTAATTTCTGAATTATAATTTGAAAATTTACAAATTAAATTTTTATTAAGCTAAGGATTTTTAAATATGTTACTAATCAATCTATATTAACATATTTATATCCTTAGCTTATTTATATTCTCATCTTTATTTTTATTAAGATACTATATAAATATAATTTACACCATTATTAATAGTATATTTCAAAATTTCACTTGCTCTTACTTAATTTATTTTCCAATCAATTGTAGAAAATTTCATGTATAAAAACTCAATCACTTATATATCATAATTAAATTTTCTTTGCTTTCTATAATACTGCTTACTGATATAACCCTATCATTGCATATTATTTAATCTTCTTTTACAAGTACATTTGTTATCTCAGCTACATATAGAGTGTGATAATCTTTTTGTGGATACCATCTTCCATCTATCTCTTCATCAATAAAACATTGTGGGTCAATTTTTTGGCAGTGCATTTTTTTACATATAATAGCCAACTTTGCCTCTTTAAAATAAGGTGTATCATTCAAATATTCTATATTAAATCCTATTTTAGATATTTTATCCTCTCCCCTACCAGATACTTTACCACAATAAGAAAGTTCTTCACGAAAATCTTCATCAAAAAAAGTAAGAGAAAATGTATCTGTATTATCTATAAATTCTTTAGTATAACGTTGTGGTCTTATTACTACAAAAGCAACATTTTTTCCCCACATAACTCCAAGTCCACCCCAACTAGCAGTCATTGTATTTACTTTACCTTCTTTTTCAGCTGTTATCAATGTCCAGTCTTTACCTATCAACTTAAATGGATTACTTTTAATTTCTTCTGACATAATCTCTTTAAATTCACTCATACCTCTAATAACCTCTCATTCTATTATATTGATAATACTTTTATTTTCATTATAAATTATTACTAGAATTTACTTTGAAAAATAAAGTATTTTTTATTAAACATATTATAAAGGAGTAAGGATATAGATACCTATTCATTTTCTAATATATTTAATATTTTCACTCAGAGTATATATATACTTTATCTAAGTTAAATATGACTGTTATGTTTTACATGTAAATTATGACAAAAATATCATTTGACTAAATCAAAACTTGATTTATATACCTGGAAAAGGTATTATATTAAAGAGTGCTTAAAATACTTCTTTTGTATATAGGCATGTATAAAATAATAAATAAGGAGAGTGATGAGCAATGGATACTAGTCCGTTGCGGAGAGAATTTTTTACAATTTCATCACTTAATAATATCTAACTTTAAAACTAATACAGATATTCAGTTATATAAATTAGTTAATTAATAGATACTATTAAATGATGAGATTTATATAAAACTGAATAAAGGATGTGTTGCCATGATAAGATATTACAAAACTATAGATTCAAAATTAGAGAAACTTAGTTTTTTTGAAGATGGTTGTTGGATAAATCTTGTTGAACCTAATCATAGTGAAATCAACGAAATTTCTAATTTATTAAATATAGATGTAGAAAGCATAGAATCTGCACTAGATGAAGAAGAGCGCTCAAGAATAGATGTTGAAGACAATCATACTCTTATACTTATAGATATACCAGTAGACGAAAGTGACTCTAATTCTTCTCATTATACTACAATACCCTTAGGTATTATAATAACTCAAGAAGCTATTATAACAGTTTGTAATGCACAAACTAAGATTTTAAATGACTTTATAGTTGGTCATATTAAAGATTTTTTTACATTTAAAAAAACTCGCTTCTTGCTTCAAATTCTTCATAAAAATGCAGCTTATTACTTGCATTACTTAAGAAAAATAAATAAAATGACAATCATAATAGAGCGAGAAATTTACAAATCTATGAAAAATAAAGAACTAGTACAACTATTGGAATTAGAAAAGTCTTTGGTATACTTCTCTACCTCTTTAAAGTCCAATGAATTGGTCTTAAACAAGATGGTTAGAACTGCTGGTATAAAGAAATATCCAGATGATGAAGACCTCTTAGAAGATGTTATAGTCGAAAATAGACAGGCTCTTGATATGGCTAAAATCTATGGAGATATATTGAGTAGAATTATGGATGCTTTCAGTGCAATTATAAGTAATAATCAAAATAATGTTATGCAATTTTTAACAGTAGTTACACTAATTTTCTCAATACCTACAATAATATCAGGATTCTTTGGTATGAATGTTATCAATATGCCATTTTCTGATAACCCAAATGGATTTTGGATAATTATGCTCATTACTTCTATAATATGCATAATAATTACATTTTTTATGTCAAGAAACAAGCTATTATAAAATATTAATAAGAAAAAGCCATTAGAGTTAATTAATTTACATTTACTCCAATGGCTTTTATTTATTTTAAAAATACTCTTTTTATCAGGTTTTTTAATTATCATATTCTTCATCTATACTCATTTCAGTTTCAAGACCCTCCAACATTGAGTCTAAACTTTCTTTTATGTTCAATATATAAATTGGAACATACTCTTCTTCATCAAGTATTTCTTCCTGTAATTTAAATGGTGGAATTAATATTTCATCAAAGTTTATATTTAGTTTAGGGAAATCTTCTACTATTTCTCCACAGTTATCATATTCTTCATCTGCTAGAGAAATATACATATCTAAACTTTTTTTGTAGTAAAGTCCTGCAAGCATATATTCACACTTCTTACTCCCAAATTTAATACCTTCTTTATAATATTTTTCAGCTTCTGCATCATCATTTAATTTTAAATAAATTTGCCCTAAATTATATATTGATTCAACACAGCCTTGTGCTCTAGCCTTCTCATACCAGTATTTGGAATTAACATAATCTTTGTAAAACATATCATAAATAAGTCCTACCATGTGTTGAGCATATATATTATTTTCATTAGCAGGTGTATCAAGCATCATTTTAGATTCTTCTAGTTTTCCTTCTCTAAAATAAATTCTGCCTAAATGTATACGCGCATTCATATGATTTTTACTACTTGCCATCTCAAAATACTTTCTAGCATTTTTTGTATTTCCTAAATTCTCATATATACATCCCAATCTATAGCTAGATTTGGTATCTCCATTTTCAGATGCTTTTTTATACCAACTTATAGCTTCTTCTATGTTATTTAAATCTTCATATATATTCCCTAATTTTATTTGACAAGATACATTATTTGGAATTCTAGAATAATATGAAACTGCTTTTTCTATATCTTGATTTTGATAATATAAGTCTCCAAGATTCTCAAGAGAACTTTTACATCCAACAGCTATAGCATCTTCATAGTACTTTATAGCATTTTCATAATCTTTTTCTTCAAAATATATACCTGCTAGATTGTTTTTAGCTTCTGTTATATCATCTTCTGCTGCCATTTTATAATAAGTCTTTGCTTTTTCTATCTCATTCTCTCTATTATATAAATTTGCAAGTCTATATTTAGAAAGTGTGTGATTTTTTTCTATTGCTTTTTCATAATAATAAATTGCGTCTCCTAATTCTTCTTTTCTATCATATACATATGCAAGTCTATACTCAGATTTTACATCTTCTCTATCTGCACTCTTTTTATAATATCTCTCTGCTTCTTCCAAATTATCATTGATTTCCATAATCATACCCAAGTTAAAACAACCTTTCATATGACCAGACTTATACAATTGCTTATATAGACTTACTGTAGATTTATTGTCCTTCTTCTTTCCATTTAGTATTGCTAGATTATACTTCGCATCATCATCTAAAAGTACAGAACCTTTTTTATAATATTCATATGCCTCATCTTCTTTTTCTAAAAATGTATACAATACTCCTAGATTAAAACAAGCCTTACCGAGATTATTATCTGCTGCTTCTTTTAACCACTTTTCGCATCTTATAAAATCTTTCATTTTAAAATGGCATACACCTAAATTATTTTGTGCTTGTAAATATCCTATAGTAGCTATTTTCTCATACCAGTATATAGCATACTCATATCCATCTAATCTATAATACATATTACCTAAGTCAAATGCAGCATCTTCACTTCCATTCTTATATGCCATTGAATACCATTTTTCTGCTTCTTTAAATTGCTTTTTATTTTCATATATATTTCCCAAAGTATATTGAGATTTTACATAATTATCTAATGCTGCACTTTTATATAATTCTATTGCACTTTCTGTCTTTCCCATTTTTTCAAAAAGAGCTCCCTTAGTATGTATAACTTTGGGGTCACTAGATATATTTTTTATTTTTCTTATAGAAAATTTTGTGTTTTTCATTATTCGCTACCTACCCATTTTATAAAATATATTCTCTCAAACATTATTATACATTATAAACCATAATTAATGCTATAATATTGAATTTTTACCTTTTGTCACTATATTGTAATATTGAATTTTAAATTTTATAATCATTAGATTTTATTATTGAGTTGGTATATAATGTATATATAGGGGGGGACATTTTATGAATTTCAGCAATATTTTTGTTCAAGTTGCAGTTTTATTTATAATTATTTTAGTAGGATACTTTGTCAGAAAATTCAACTTATTAGATGAACACTGTACATCTAAACTTTCAAATTTGACAATGACTATTTTTTTACCATCTATGATAATTAGTTCTATGCAGATTAACTTTGATAATAAAATGATACAAAAAATACTACTATTATTATTTATATCCTTAGTTATGTATATAGTTTCTATTATAATTGCTTTTTTGTTAAAATACATTTTAAAATGTGAAGATACAAAAGACCTGGGGATATATCAGTATATAGTTGTTTTTTCAAATGTAGCTTTCATGGGTTATCCTGTAATTGAAGCAGTTCTAGGCCATGAAGCTATATTCTACACTGCTATTTTTAATCTACCATTTAACTTGTTTTCTTTTACTTTGGGAATTTACTTGTTATCTAAAGGTAGTACCACTAAAGGATTTTCAATGAAATCACTTATAAGCCCTGCTACAATAGCAGTAGTTATTGGTTTATTTTTATTTATAACAGGTCTTAGATTACCTCAGTTTATAAATGATCCACTTAAGATGTTAGGAGATATGACTACACCAATATCTATGATTATTATTGGTAGTTTGCTTGCTAATTCTTCAGCAATAGATTGTTTTGTAAATAAAAGATTATATCTAGTTACTATTGTAAGATTATTAGTACTTCCTGTGATTATATACTTTATTCTAAAAGGGTGGGTTAATGATAAAATGATTTTAGCTATACCAGTAGTAATTTCTTCTATGCCTGCTGCTGCAAATACTGCTATATTTGCTAATCAATATGATTCTAATGTAACACTAGCCTCACAATGTGTATTTTTTACGACATTATTTTCAGTTATATCAATACCTTTTATAAGTATTTTTTTACTATCTTGATTTATTCTTTTATGTATTATATAATAATAGACTCAATAAATTACAAATATAAACAATTTATTATAGTGTATTGATGGAATTTTTTCCTAGATATTTGTCAATAATATCTATATGTATGATAGAATAGGAGGCTTAAATATGGATATAGATTTACTCTTTAAAATAGTATTTGCTATAGTTGCTATAGGCGTTTCTGTAAAAATTATAAAAACTGTTGCTAGTCTAGCTTTTAAGGTAGCTTTGATATTGCTAATAATTCTATTTGTATATAGAATGTTTTTATAAATTTTCGATAATAAAGTTTTTAAAATATAATAGAGAAGTAATATTAAATTATCTTTAATGAAAATTCTTTATTAATAGATAATCTATTCTACTTCTCTATTTTTATTGGAATGAGTTAAATTAAATCTTTATTATATCTTCCCATGATATAAACATCTTCAAATTTTCCATCTCTAATTACAGCATATTTTTTAGTTCCTTCTATTTCAAATCCCAGTTTTTTGTATAAGTTTAATCCCTTTTCATTGTCTACAATTACTTCTAACCCTACTCTCATCAACTTAATCCAATTGTCTGCTATGTCTAAAAGTTGTTCCATAAGCTTTTGACCTACTCCTATACCATGATACTTTTCATCAACGGTTATTCCTAGTTCTGCACTATGTCTTAATCTTGGAGATGGATTCACATGTAAACCAGCAAAACCTATTACATTTTTTTCTCCATCATTATCAATTTCAGCCACAAACATATAATCATTTTCACCTAGAGAATCTAGCATAGCTATAGTTCTATCCAGCCTATCACTCATTAATGCTAGTGTATTTCTCATAACATTATATGCTCTTCTCATTTCATTAATCGATTTCGCGTCTTCCCTTCTTACTGGTCTTATTACTATGTCTAATGCTTTACTCATATTGTATTCCCCCCTAAACATAACCCTCTTTTTAAATTAATACCTACAATCTTTATTTTATACTGTTTAAATCTATGTATGCTTCTATTTGAGGTATATATATCATATTATCCTTTATATGTGTATTTCCAAACTCTTTTAGTTCAGTGCCATCTTTATCTTTAGTTATTTTGTATTTAATTGATTCTTCTCCTTCGTTTACTTCAGCATGAAAAAACATCCCTTCATATTGTTTAAATCTAAAATTAAAATTATCTTTAGTAAGCCTTATTATCATAATATTTTTTACTCCTTATACAATTGTTATTTTTAATTATTATTAGTTATACATAAATTGTTTATTCATATGAATATTATAACTTATCATTTATTTAGTATAAAGTCATAAATATAAATAACTATACCTATTTTACAATCTAACTTTAATTGATATATAATATATTTATATAAATTAAAGTCTGCGAGGTGAAATATGAGTAAAAAAATAAAATATTTTTCTTTAATCCTTTTTCCTATTGCTTTGTTTTTAAATTTCATAGCAAGTAAAATTCCACATATTGTTGAAAAATATTATTCTCAAGCCATAGATAAAAAAGTTATACAGCTATTAAGTAAAGTTTCAGGAATATTTCCATTTTCTATCTACGAAATTACAATGTACATAATAGTTATATCTATTTTTTTATTTTTATGTTCTATTGTATTTACAATTTTCAAAAAGAATAGAAATTTAAAGACATTTTTAAAGAATTCTATTTTAAATATATTATCCATTTTATCAATAGTTTATTTTCTTTTTGTAGTACTTTGGGGTATAAACTACAATAGAGTTCCACTCGAGAATACCCTTATCAACCAATACAATTTAAAAAACAACAGTTCTGTCCAATCAAAGCAACATAGTACTAAAGAACTTTCTGAGTTATATAAATTTTTGGTAGCTAAAGCAAATGAAACTAGAAAACTTACACTACAAGATAAAAATGGTGTCGTAAAATCTAATACAGATTATAAAGGTGTCATAAATAGAGCTCAATTAGGATATGATAAAATTTCATATATTTTACCTAGTGTTAGTGGTAGTTACTCTAAGCCAAAGTATGTTATTTCATCACATCTTATGTGTTATACAGGAATAACTGGTATATACTTTCCCTTTACAGGTGAGGCAAATATTAATATTGCAATCCCTGACTTATATATTCCTTGTACAGTTGGTCATGAAATGGCACATCAGAGAGGATTTGCTAGTGAAGATGAAGCTAACTTTATAGGTTATCTCACTTCAATAAAACATCCTGATATTGATTTTAATTATTCTGGCTATATTTTGGCCTTAAATTATACTGCTTCTGCTTTAAGCAAAGTTGACTATAAGGCATATGCTGATATTTCTGCTGGTATTTCAGAGTCTGTTCGTAGGGATTTAAAAAATGAGAGTGAATTTTGGCAAAGATATGAAGGTAAAATTGATAAAATCTCCAATGAGTTTAATAATTCTTATTTAAAAGCTAATGGAATTGCTGAAGGGACCCAAAGTTATGGTAAAATGGTTGATTTATTGCTAACTTATTATGAATTATATCCATATAATTAAAAGTATTTATAGAGAATGGGAAAATAGATAAAAAATAAAAAATTATTATTTTTATCTACTTTTCTATTATTTAATAGTTTATTTTTTATAAGTTCATTATTAAAAAACAAACTATTTCTAAGTATTTACTACATGTATACTTATGATACAAGGAAGAATTATAGTATATATTCTTAAATAGGTTCTAAAATGCATTACTATTTATATTAACATAATACATCAATAGTTTTAGTAACTAAATACTACAATAATAGTAATTATATTGCAGTACTACTATTGTAATTTTCATTTTAGCAAATATAATTTTATTATAATAAATACAGAATAGATTTTGATACTCACTTATATGATTGAATTAGAATATAGATTTCTTATATCTTTTCAAATTTACTTAATTAAAAATAGCTAGATAATTAAATACCATGAATAAAATTTCTTCCAAATGTATTGAATATCTAGCTATTTTATATTTATTGATTGTTACTATAACCTATCAATTTCCTCCAGTAACTCATCAACCAATTTATCACCATTAATCATTCTTACAATTTCACCCTTTTTAAATAAAAGACCTTCACCCTTACCACCAGCAATGCCTATATCGGCTTCTCTAGCCTCTCCAGGTCCGTTTACAGCACACCCCATAATTGCAACAGTAATATCTTTTTCCATACTACCAATTTTATCCTCAACTTCATTTACAACACTAATTAAATCTATATTACATCTGCCACATGTAGGACATGATATAACTTTAATCTTGTCATTTAAAAGACCCAAACTTCTTAAAATCTGTTTACCAACAACAACCTCTTCAACAGGGTCACCTGTCAAAGATATTCTGACAGTATCTCCAATCCCTTTAATAAGAAGTGCTCCCACACCTATAGAAGACTTTATTGTTCCTTTATGAACACTTCCAGATTCAGTAATTCCAATATGAAGAGGATAATCAACTTTCTGTGATATTAATTCATATGCATCAACAGTTTTATAAATATCAGATGATTTTAGAGAAATAACTATATTATAAAAACCTAAATCTTCAAGAATCTTAATATGTCCCATAGCACTTTCAACTAATGCTTCAGCAGTTGCAGAACCATATTTATTTAAAAGTTCTTTTTCTAAAGAACCCCCATTAACACCAATTCTAATTTTTAGATTTTTTTCCTTGCATTTCTCAACAACCATTCTAACTCTTTCTATGTTTCCAATATTACCAGGATTTATTCTAACACCATCTACACCCTGTTCTATAGCTTCAAGTGCTAACTTATAATCAAAATGTATATCAGCAATAACAGGTATATTTACATTAGACTTTATCTTTCCTATATTTTTAGCTGCTTCCATATCAGGAACAGCAACTCTAACTATATCACAACCAGCTTCTTCTAATCTTTTTATTTGAGATATTGTAGCCTCTGCATCTCTTGTATCAGTATTTGTCATAGATTGTATGCTTATAGGATTTTCTCCTCCTATTTTTACACTCCCAACACTAACTTCTCTTGTCTGTCTTCTCTTGTAACTCATATTTCACCTCTATATATTATTTTATATTAAAATTATTCAATATCTTAAAAAATACTACAAACTACATATATATTATAAATTAAAAAGCTATATAGTTAAACAACTAAGAATAAATTTAACCTTTTAAAATTAATTTATTCTCACTTAAAACTACATAGCTTTTTCAAACTTTATATAAAGTTAAATTATTGAAATAACCTTAATATATCTTTATATGTTATAAAAAGCATAAATAACATTAAGGCTCCAAATCCAACTACATTTATCATACCTTCTTTATTTGGGTCAAGTTTTTTACCGCCTCTAACAGCTTCTAATAATAACATAAGGATTCTCCAACCATCAAGGGCTGGTATTGGTAATAAGTTTACTATACCTAGATTTAAACTTATGACAGCTGCCAAATAGACTACATTTATAAGACCTGTTTGGGCTGCATCTGATACCATACCAATAACACCTACTGGTCCTGCAACAGCATTACCAATTCCTCCTGGTACACGTCCTGTAACCATTTGACCTAAGAATGTTAACATCTGTTTTGTCATATCCACAGTAGTTTTACATGCATTTACTATTGAACCAAAGAAATCTTTTTCTCTTTGTGGCTGAATTCCTATTTCATACTTTCCATTGTTATCTTTAGGAATTACATTTACAACTTTATCATTTCCATCCCTAGTTATGCTAAGCTTCAATTCTCCACCAGAAGAAGTATTTATAATATTTGCAACTTCATCCCAAGTCTTAACAGAATTACCATTTATTTTATTTATCTTATCTCCTACTTGAAGTCCTACTGCTTGTGCAGGAGTATCTTGCATTATTTTTCCAAGTGTAGTAGTTGGAGAACCTATATACAAAAACACTGGTACTAAAAGTACTGCTGCCAGTATTATATTAAATATTGGTCCTGCTACAATAGTACTAAATCTTTGTAGTATAGATTTATTTCCAAAAGAATTTGGACTTATTTGTTCTTCGTCTTCACCCTCCATACTTACATATCCACCAATTGGAAGAGCTCTTATGGAATACTCTGTATCTTTTTTTACACTATATATCTTAGGTCCCATACCTATAGAAAACTCATTTACCTTAATCCCACTTCTTTTTGCAAATATAAAATGTCCTAATTCATGTATTAATACAATTATACTAAATAGTATTAATGCAGCTATTATAGTCATAAATTCACCTTCCTATTTTTTTATCAGATTTTCAACATAAGCTCTACTCCATCTATCTGTTTCTAAAATTTGTTCTAACGTTGGTTTGCTTATGCTTTTATGAACCTCTAAAGTTTTCTCTATGTAATATGGTATGTCATAGAAACCAATTTTATCCTCTAAAAATTCACTTACTAAAACTTCATTTGCAGAATTTAAAACAGAAGAATAAGTTCCACCCATCTTTAGACATTCATAAGCTAATTTTAAACATGGAAAAGTCTCTAAGTCTGGTTCTTCAAAGGTTAAAGTACTAAATTTTGAAAAATTCATTCTTTCAAAATTACTTTCCATTCTATCTGGATATGTAAGAGCATATTGTATGGGCAACCTCATATCTGGACATCCTAATTGTGCAATTATAGAACTATCTGTATACTGTACCATTGAGTGAATTATGCTTTGTGGATGAACTACTACATCTATATTTTCTTGTTTTACTCCAAATAGCCATCTAGCTTCTATTACTTCTAGTCCTTTATTCATAAGCGTTGAAGAGTCAATACTTATTTTTCTTCCCATACTCCAGTTTGGATGCTTTAAAGCTTCATTTTTAGTTATATTTAAAAGTTCTTCTTTTTTCTTTCCTCTAAATGGACCACCAGAAGCTGTAAGTATTATTTTTTCTATATTTTTATTATTCTCTCCATTTAAACACTGAAATATAGCACTATGTTCACTATCAACGGGAAGAATATTTACATTATATTTTTTTGCCTCTGCCATTACAAGCTCTCCAGCAGTTACTAATGTCTCTTTATTCGCTAATGCTATATCTATTCCCTTCTTTATAGCACAAAGTGTTGGGACCAATCCTATCATTCCCACAACAGCAGTTAAAAGTACATCAATTTCATCTAGTGATGAAATTATTTTTAAACCTTCCATTCCTGTTAAAACTTCTATCTCTATATTTTGTGGCAATATTTCTTTTAATTTTAATGCTTTGCTTTCCTCAAAAACTGTTACATATTTAGGTCTAAATTCTACAATTTGTTCAAGTAGTAATTCAATACTGCTATTAGCTGATATTGCAACTATCTCAAACTTGTCTCTATTTTCTCTAACTACATCTAAGGTTTGCTTACCTATAGAGCCTGTAGAACCTAAAATTGATATTTTTTTCATATAATAATCCTTTCTAATAATAAATATACCCTACCAAGACATTATAACACTACTAAAACAATTATTTTTACTATTCACAAAAACTTCATATAATTACTGGAAAAATATATTTAGTTTACATTATAGCATTACTCTTTAATTTTAATTTATTCACATATAGTTACTTTTATTTTTAATCCAATAAAACTCTATCTATTAAATTAAACCTTACCTATTCTTTATATGTTTTTTACAATATTATTAAAATATTTTAGCATCATTAAACATCCTTTTTTATTTCTACAACATCTTCTATTTTACAGTCTAGTGCTAAACATATCTTTTCCATTGTATCCATAGAAACAGACTTATCATTTCCTAATCTACCTAAAACAGAAATACTTATACCTGATATATTTACAAATTCCATCTTTCTTATTTTTCTATCAATTAGCAATTTCCACAATGGAGTGTATGAAATCATTTTATCACCTCTTCTAAAATCTATTTTATCATATTTTATCTATTTTGAAAAATTTTCATCTTTTTCGATAAATAATCACTTATTCAAAATCAGCTAAAAACATGTTCTTTCAATATTGATAAATAAATTCATTTTAATATAACAATAAATAGCAACTATCAAAAACATGTCTTAAAATAATCTGTATCTAATTAAAAAGCTTTACATAAAATTATATTTATTAACTTTAAGTAATTATAGAAGTAATTTCTTCTGATTATAAATTTGTATAATCATCATCCCAAGTTAACATAACATTCCAAAAAATAAAAAACTTCAATGTTACTTTTTATATAAATATGTTAAAATAAAACAAAGTAATGGATTAAAAAACTATACTATTAATAGAGGGTTATTAAATGAAACAGAGTGAAAAAAGAGAAAATGAATTTATAAAAAATAGATGGATTTTAGCTGTCATAGAAAAAGAAAAAAAGGTTACTTGTATTATTCGTTATTTACTAACAATACTTGCTATCATTGCTCTCCTTACTCCTATGAAAATTAAATTTTCCATCTATATATTTATATTACTATTCAGTTGGATGATGTATTTATGGCTATACCCTAAAATGCTACTAGAAATACCTAAAGCAAAAGAATCAAGAAAGTATTATATACCATTTCCTTTAACAGCATGTTCATTATCTATGTTAACTCTACTTTTATCAACAAACACCCTAAATACACCAAATAATGAAAGATTTAGTTTTTCTGCTATTTACATGATAGTGTTGTTAATTTTTTATGCCTTAGTATTAATTATCAAAAAAAGACATGAAACAAAACTTAAAGTATTACTGATTACCTTATCTACATTTATTCTTAGTTTTTCTACAACACCAGCATTAAATTATATAGCAACATTAGATAAACCTGAGTTTGAATTTGTAACAGTTGTTGATAAAGAAATAAATCCTTCTCGCTCTGGGAACGATTACTATCTTAAAATAAATGTAAATAATAAAATAAAAAAATGAAAGTTACTAATAACATGTATGATTCGACAAATAAAAACAACTCAGTTCAACTTTGTAAAAGAAAGAGTATCTTTGGTTATGAATACTGGACATTACACAAATAACATTATTACATTATTAATAAAATCAAATTGAAATCAACTCAATTATTATATGAACATTTTATTCTTATGATTATTAATCTAAATAAAGCCAATAAGAAAAAGCATTAGTTACATTACTAATACTTTTTATCTATTGCTAATTTTAATTACAAATTTTTAATTCTTCTAGCATGTTATGTTCTTATTACACTTTTACAATATTTATATTATTTTTCAGTCACATATTTATTAAAAAATTCTTTTTCTTCTATTGGTCTCGAAAAATAAAATTCTTGTCCCACATCACATTTAATAGTCTTTAAAAAATCTAAGTCTTTCTTAGTTTCAATTCCTTAACATACAACATACATATCTATACGATGTGACATTTTAATAATGTACTAAATGATACTTGTAGACTTTTTCTCAATTAAAGGTTTCTTTAAGTAAGCTTTTCTAAAATTGAATTAACTGGCTCTGATATTTCATTAAAAGCACTTTCAGTTACCTCTATTATAATGTATCTATATAACTTACAAATAACTAATCACTTAGTAAAGGTGATCACAAAAGCTTTGTAGTAACATGTGTTTGATTGATTTTATTTTTAGATGGAAAACATACAATATGTATTTTTACCTTCTTCTTTTGCTCTATACAATGCACTATCTGCACGATGATACAACTCGTAAAACTGTTTCCCATCTTCTGGGTATCTAGAAATACCTATACTTACACTTACTTCAAAACATAATTTATCATATGTAAACGTGGTATCTAATCTTTTTAATATATCATGACCTTTTTTTTGTAGGCTTTCTTTATCTCCATTATACTCCATAAATGCTATAAATTCATCACCTCCAACACGGCCAACAATATCTGTTTTCCTAAAATTACTTTTTAGACATTCCGCTAACTCAATTAAGATTTTATCTCCAAATACATGCCCCATAGTATCATTAACATCCTTAAAATTATCTACATCAATCATAAATAATGCATATTTCTTATTTTCATCAACTGATAGCAACATGTGTCTTATCTTTTCCTCAGTAGTACTTTTATTTAGTAATCCTGTCATTAAATCATTTTGAGATTGCTCAATTAACTTATTATACTCTCTCTTTTCTTCATCAATATTTCTTATTTTACCTAGTATCGATATAGTAGCATCTCCAATCTTATCAGGTTCATTAAATACTATAGAACACCATAAATGTACGTTATCTTTAGAACGTATACGTATCTCTATTGCTTCTGGCTTATTACCAATACGTGCATTTTCTAAAGCGTCAAGTAAAATCTGATGGTCTTCTTCATAAATATTTGATAATTGTTCAGAAATTGTTCCTCTTGGTTCTATCTCAAATATACTATAATAGTTATCAGAAAATGTTATTGTACCATCCTTAAAACTATATTCAAATAATATATCTCCCCATTGTTTTAAGGCTGTTTGATAGCGATTAACAAGTCTATTAGATTTTTTATCACTTTTTTCAGAAGTTACATCTGTTGCCTCTGTTACATCCACAATACTTGAATAAAAGTACTTCTTGCCATCTTTATCATTTTCACATAATCTAGAAATCGTTTCTAAAGAAATCAAACGATTATCTTTACATCTAACATGATAATGAAGTGTAACTATATCTCCAGAATTAACTTGGCTTATCATATCTCCAAGTACAACTCTTCTATCTTCTTCTATAATTAAATTGATATACTTTCCATCAAACTTACTTTTAATTTCTTTTTCTGTATAACCTATCAATGATATAAAGCTAGGAGAAATATAATCTAAAGTAAAATTTTCATCAAAATGGATACATTTTACACAAGCAGGAATATTATCTAAAACTCTTCTGTATTTCCAATAGGATTCTTCCATCTCTAAAGACCTTTTCTTAAGCCTATCATTTTCTATTATGACTACAATTAAACTTTTAGAACCCTGCTTACCTTTTACTACATTGCCTGTTCCAAGTATCCATATAGGAGTTCCATCAGATTTTACTACCCTAAATTCAATTGTAACTATATCGCTAATTCCAAGTTGCCTTCTAATTTCATAATTCACATATTCCATATCATCTGGATGCACAAATCCTAATGCTTGATTTTTAAATTTTTCTTCCATCTCTTTAATGGTATAACCTAACATCCTTCTATAGCCTTCATTACATGTAAGAAAAGTAAATTCAGGGTTCATTCCTACTTGAAATATGCCTGCATAAGCATTATCAACCAATTCTTTTATATTCATTGAATGTGTTGGAGTAAAGGCAGAATATACCATACTTTTTTCTTTTTCTATAGAAAGTTCTTTTGATATAACATCTTCCTGATAATTAATGCTCTCAATATTCTTTTCAAAGTAATGCTCATAAAACTTCTCTGCGTTTATAGGCTCATTATAATAAAATCCTTGCAATATTTCTGGTCTCATCTGTTCAATTATTTTTAAAGTTTCTTTATTTTCAATTCCTTCCACATAAACGGACATATTCATACTATGACATAGATTAATAATTTGAGAGACGATTTTTTGGTCTATTACATCATATGTAATACGGTTTAAAAGAGTATGATTAATTTTTAAAGAATCAGCACTTAGTTCACGAAAAATTTCTAAAGATGAATGTTTTGCTCCAAAGCTGTCGAATGTAATCTTAATACCTTGACTTCGAAGAAAATCAAAAGAACTCCTTATTTCTTCTATTTGTTTTATGTTATTATTTTCTGTTAATTCCAATGTAATCAGAGATGGAGATATACCCTCTTGCTTTATAGTGTCTAAAATAAAAAACTTGAAGCTAGGGTCTTCAAGCTGCTGATATGACACATTTATATTCATATTGAAATTTGGCATATATTTTGTCCATACTTTTAATTGCTTTAAAGCTGTTTTAATTACCCATTGACTAACTGTATCCATAAGCCCAGAAGATTCTAAAAAAGGTATAAATTCAGTTGGACCAAGTTTCATTTCAAAATTAGGATTTCTCCAACGAAGCAATACTTCGCATCCATATAGTTTCTTACTATTGTTAAAAATAAGTGGTTGATAATTTAAATAAAATCCTTTAAAATTATTTAATACACTTTCTCTTAGATACTCTATCAACTGTATAGAATACTGCGAAAAAGTCAACTCATCTTTTGAATAGACAATTAGTGTTTTTTTCCCTTGCTTTTTTGCTTTTTCAAATGTAACACGTGCATTTTGGTATAGTGTATCACAATCTATACCATCTTTTGGATAAAAACAAATACTTCCTGATATAGTAAATGAAATAGCATGTCCATTAATCTGTTTTATACATTGTGCGATATCTTGAAACCTATTAAAGAGTTTTGTTAATTCATAACAATCTCCATTTGGATACAAAATTCCAAAACCATTTCCATCTAATCTATATAAACTTATATCTTCAGGTAAAAAAGGTAAAATAGATTTAGAAAACTTTTTTAAAACCCTATCTCCAAATGAATAAGAATATAAGTTATTAATTTGTTCGAAATCATCAATTCCAATAAACATAATACCATATGGCTTTTTCTGTGTTTCTAGACTTGAAAGCATCATTCTCAAATTGTAATTTCCATTTAAATTCGTTAATTTGTCTATAATATTATTAGTTAACATGCCTATTAATCCATCCCCCCTAAATTGCTTTAACTTCTTGAAATAAACTTTTTTCTATTATTTTTTTAATTCCAATCATATTTTCTAGTTATGAAAATTTATATATATATAATAAATTCTTACCTAATTCAAAAGCTATTTTTATACTGGTATACTTTAAATTTACATCATCAACTTGATGATGTTGAAGATGGAGTACCTAATATATTTCAATAAACAATTAAAATATATTATTTATTGAGAATTTAACTATTTGAATTTATTTTATCATATTTTGGAAATATTTTCCTTTTTTTTGATATATTACTTAAATTATACCCATACTTATCAAATAAAATCAATAATATACTTATGACTTATTAATTATACATAAAAATAAAATTTATAATTGAGAATAAATTAGTTATATTCAGATATATAGCTTATAAAAAGATACTATATTTAAAAATGTCGAAATTATTAAATAAAAAAATGAAAATAGCCATGTAACTAAATACTCACAGAATTCTTCTGCTTTTTAAAAGTTACATAGCTATTTTCATTACTAGCAATTATAGACTGCCTTTTTAAAACCAACCAATCTTTATCTAATAAAAAATTTAATAGTATTATATACAAAAGGTGCTACTAATATAACACTATCGAATCTATCTAATATACCCCCATGACCAGGTATTATCTTTCCATAATCCTTTATCCCTACATATCTCTTTATTGAGGATGCAAATAAATCTCCTAATTGAGCTATTATACTTCCTATGCTTCCTATTATAGCCAATTGAAGCAAATCAATACCAAATAAATACCCAAATAAAATACAACTAAGTGTACTTCCTATTATTCCTCCAATAGCTCCTTCTACAGTCTTTTTAGGACTCACTTTAGGGATTAACTTATGTTTGCCAAGTAAATAGCCACTAAAATATGCAAATATATCTGTCATAAAAGATATTACAAATATAAGCCATACATAGATATTCCCTCTTTCAAAGCTATTTATAGTTATAACTATAAAATCTAAAAATACTCCTATATAAAAAACTCCTAAAAATGTAATCGAAACATCTATAACATTGCTTTTGCCCATCAACATATAAATTATACTTGCTAAAAATAAAATGAAAAGCACTGCATAAGTATATTCCAATGGTAAGTTAAAAATATTTTTTACAGCTAAATAAATAGAAAATATATACCCTATAATAAATATTGGATGTATATCTTTTATTTTAAATGCTTTATAAAATTCATGTAATGCAATATAAACTATTGCCATCTCAGCTATATAAAGAGGAATTCCTCCATATACAACAAATAGAAATAATGGAACCAGAGCTAGTGAAGCAATAATTCTTGTAAGCATAAAATAATCTCCTTACTTAAGTCCTCCAAATCTTCTATCTCTTTTTTGATATAAATATATAGCCTTTTGTAATTCTTCTTTGTTGAAATCAGGCCAATGTATATCAGTAAAGTAAAACTCAGAATAAGCAACTTCCCAAAGTAAAAAGTTACTCAATCTTTGTTCCCCACTTGTTCTTATGACCAAGTCTGGATCTGGTATAGACTTTGTGCTTAAATAGTTTTTTATAATATCTTCATCAATATTGTTTATATCTATTTTACCACTTTCACAATTTTTTACTATATCTATAAGAGCATTTTTTATATCTGCCCTACTTCCATAGTTCAATGCTAAATTTAAGTTAACTCCTGTATTGTCTTTTGTCATTTCCTTAGCTGAATTTAATTCTCTTATACAAGTTTTTGGTAAAGCACTTATCTCTCCTATAGCTGTTACTTTTACATTATTTTGATGCAGTTCAGCTATTTCATTTCTTAAGTATGTAGATAATAAGTTCATAAGTGTATCAACTTCAAGTTTTGGTCTTTTCCAATTTTCTGTTGAAAATGCATATAGTGTCAAGTGCTTAACACCTAAATTTGAACATTCTTTAACTATATCTCTTATAGTTTCTACTCCAGCCTTATGTCCTGCAGTTCTTGGAAGAAATCTGGATTTTGCCCATCTTCCATTCCCATCCATTATAATAGCAATATGAGTAGGTATGTTATTTAAGTCTATGTCATACATGATGTTGTTATTCATATTTTGCCTCCAATATTGTTCTGACTCCTTAAATTAAGGAGTCAGAAAAGTATGTGATTATTAGTTCTACACTATCACCTATCTCAGATATTTTTATAACTCTAGGAACTACAAGTTTATCTTTATCCTTTTTACCTTCAATAGATTTTATGGTATAAGCTACATTTTGTTCATCAAAATATTGTTTTACCTCATCTATATGAAGACCTAAAAGGTTATAATATTTTTTCAATATTATACCTCCATTATATCCTTTTCTTTTTTAGCCAATAATGTATCTATTTCTTTTATAAATTTATCAGTCATTTTTTGAACTTCATCTTGTGCTTTCTTTAATTCATCTTCTGTTATTTCTCCGCCTTTTTCCATTTTCTTAATTTTTTCATTGGCGTCTCTTCTTTCATTTCTTATTCTAACTTTAAATTCTTCTGAAGCTTTACTGGCCTTTTTAGCTAATTCTTTTCTTCTTTCCTCTGTTAAAGCTGGTACAGAAAGTCTTATAACTTCACCATCATTTGATGGATTCAATCCTAAATCTGAGTTAGCTATAGCTTTTTCTATTTCATGCATAGCAGATTTATCCCAAGGAGATATCATTAGTATTCTTGGCTCTGGTACAGATATAGCACCAATTTGATTTATTGGAGTTGGAGTTCCATAATAATCAACTCTTATTTTGTCTAACATTTGTGCATTGGCTCTTCCTGCTCTTATAGTTCCAAATTCGAACTTTAAAGCATCAATTGTCCCATTCATTTTCTCTTCTAACTGCTTATGTATTTCTAGTTTCATAATTTTACTCCTCCTTCATTCTTCATTATTTTACAGTAGTTCCTATATTTTCACCTTTTACTGCTCTTATTATATTCTCCGTTGTAAGCTCAAATACCTTTATTGGAATCTTATTATCCATACATAAAGATGTAGCTGTAGAATCCATAACTTTTAATTCTTTTTGTATAACTTCCATATAGCTTAATTCTGTAAATTTCTTAGCATCTGCATGTACTTTTGGATCTTTGTCATATACTGCATCAACATTTTTAGCTAACAAAATAACTTCTGCTTCCATTTCAGCAGCACGTAAAGCAGCAGTTGTATCTGTTGTAAAGTAAGGGTTTCCAGTTCCTGCACCAAATATAACAACTCTTTCCTTTTCTAAATGTCTAACTGCTCTTCTTCTTATATATGGTTCTGCAATTTGTCTCATATCTATAGCAGTTTGAACTCTTGTAGCAACGTCTATATTTTCTAGTGCATCTTGTAATGCCATTGCATTCATAACTGTAGCTAACATACCTATATAGTCAGCAGTAGTTCTATCCATTCCTTCGCTAGTTCTACCTCTCCAGAAGTTTCCGCCACCTACAACTACAGCCACCTCAACACCTATTTCTTGTATTTTTTTAATAGCAATAGCAATATCATTAACTACATCATTATTTATACCAAAACCTCTTTCTCCCGCTAATGCTTCTCCACTTAATTTTAACAATACCCTTTTGTACATTGGTTTATCCATCAGAAACCTCCTATTTCAATCCTTCATATCCATTTTTTCTATTTTTTAAAAAAGAGAACACCTGCGTGTTCTCTCTTTGGTTATTACTTAAGTTGCTTAGCAACTTCTTCTGCAAAGTTTTCTTCTCTCTTTTGTATACCTTCACCAACTTCGAATCTCACAACTTTAACAACTTTTATATCAGAACCTACTGCTTTAGCAACATCAGCAACTAATTGTTTAACAGTTATATCTGGATTTTTAACGAAAGTTTGCTCTAATAAACAAACCTCTTTTAATTCTTTTTCTAATCTTCCTTTAACCATTTTTTCAACTATATTAGCTGGCTTTCCTTCATTTAATGCTTGTTGAGTTAATACTTCTGTTTCATGTGCTATGTATTCAGCATCTACTTCATCTCTTGAAACGTATTTAGGATTCATAGCAGCAACTTGCATAGCTACATCTTTACCTAATTCTAAAACTTTAGCATCTCTAGCTTCTGTTTCCATTTCAACAAGAACACCTATTTTTCCACCACCGTGGATATATCCAGCAACTTGTCCATTAGTTACAACTTTAGCAAATCTTCTAAAGTCTAATTTTTCACCTATTTTTGCAACTCTATTATTTAAAACTTCTTGTAAAGTTATTCCTTCTCTATGAGTTTCACCTAATAAAGAAGCGATATCTTCTTTATCAGTAGCTAATGCCATACAAGCAGCATCTTTAACGAACACTTTGAAGTCTTCATTTTTAGCAACGAAATCTGTTTCTGAGTTAACTTCTACCATAGAAGCAACTGTATTATCATCGTTCATTTCTATTGCAACTAGACCTTCAGCAGCAACTCTACCAGCTTTTTTAGCAGCTTTTGATAATCCTTTTTCTCTTAATAAATCTACTGCTTTTTCCATATTTCCTTCAGCTTCTTGTAAAGCTTTCTTACAGTCCATCATTCCTGCGCCTGTACTTTCTCTTAACTCTTTTACCATTTGAGCAGTTATATTAGCCATTTTTTAAGTTTCCTCCTACTTATTCTATTCCATATTATAAATGGTAAGGGCGACCCTTACCATTTAATTGTCAAATTATTATTCTTGGTCTTCAGCTACTTCTTCTTCAGCACCTTGTCTACCTTCAATTACAGCTGTTGCCATAGCACCAGTTATTAATTTTACGGCTCTTATTGCATCATCATTTCCTGGTATAGCAAAGTCTAATTGTTCTGGGTCACAGTTTGTATCAACTATACCAACTACTGGTATACCTAATCTGTGAGCTTCTTGAATAGCTATGTTTTCTTTTCTTGGGTCAACTACGAACATTGCACCTGGTAATTCAGGCATGTCTTTTATTCCACCTAAGTACTTTTCTAGTTTTTCTTTTTCAGCTCTTAATTTTATAACTTCTTTTTTAGGAAGAACGTTAAATACGCCTTCTTCTTCCATTTTTTCTAATTCTCTTAATTTATTTATTCTAGTTTTTATAGTTTTGTGGTTTGTTAACATTCCACCTAACCATCTTTCATTAACAAAGTACATTCCACATCTTTCAGCTTCATCTTTTATCGCATCTTGAGCTTGTTTCTTAGTTCCTACGAATAAAATTGGCTTTCCTGTTTCAGCTACTTCTTTAGTGAACTTGTAAGCTTCTTCAACTTTTTTAACTGTTTTTTGTAAGTCGATTATATATATTCCATTTCTTTCTGTGAATATATACTTAGCCATTTTAGGGTTCCATCTTCTTGTTTGGTGACCGAAGTGAACACCTGCTTCTAATAATTGTTTCATTGATATTACTGACATATTTACCTCCTGGTTTTATACCTCCAGCTTGATCTTCTCCCTAAAAAACCATGTAATAGGCACCTTTTAAGGATCCCAATGCTGTGTGTGATTTATTTTATTTTTTCACCTCTAGTAGTATATCATAGAGGTGAAAAAATAACAATATTTTTTCCATATTTTCTATTTTTATATTTTTTTGTATATTTTATACCATTTTTTTGAATTTAATTTGCAAATTTCATTTTTAATTTTGTTTTTAGTGGTACATTATCAACACTATTATTACTGACTATATCTACACTTCCAAGTAAATCACCTGAACTAGTGTAATATTTTATAGTACCCATAGTATCACCTTTTTTAACAGGATACTCCATATTTTTAATTTTTACTTCAGATTTTATATTTTCATCATTTTTTAATATTGTATAAAGTTCATTTTTGGCTTTTAAAGTAACCTCTAGTTCTTTCATTCCTTTTATATATTTCTTACCAATAAAGCTATCTTTATCAATTACTTTTTTCATATTAAAATTCTCTTTTCCATATTTTAACATAGCCAAAGAAGAGGATATTCTTTTATCTTTATGATTAGCACCTAATACAACGCCTATTACTCTACGTTTTTTCTCATTTTTATCATTCTTATTAACAATCATAGAAAATGATAAACAATACCCAGCATTCCCAGTGTACCCTGTTTTTATACCATCAACTTCAGGTATAATTCTCAATAATGCATTTGTATTGCTTTTTTCAAAGCTTCTATCTGAGTTCGTATAGGTTTCCATATCAGTTATAGCTGTTACTTGCTTTTCATAATGGTCAAACATGTATTTTCCAAGAATAGATATATCTCTTGCAGTAGATATATTTTCTTTTGCTGGTTTTTTGGGATTACTTAAATCATATATTGGAAGACCATTTGGATTTAAAAAATGAGTATTAGTCATTCCTATTTCTTTTGCTTTTTTGTTCATCCTATCTACAAATGCCTCTTTAGATTTGCAAATATGTTTTGCTATAGCAATTGCTGCATCATTTCCTGATACAATCATAAGACCTCTCATAAGTTCTATAAGTGGTACTTCTTCACCAACTTTTAGTTTATAGCTTGAACCTTTCACTGAAGCAATAGACTTGTCTATCTTTATTGTGTCAGTTTCTTTTACTTCTTTATTTTCAATAGCCTCTATTGCAAGTAAAAAAGTCATCATCTTACTTAAACTTGCTAAAGGTACCTTCATATCAGGCTCTTTACCATACAAGACTCTACCTGTTTCTTGGTCTATAAGTATAGATGTTTTTGAGTATTTGTCTACGGATTTTTCATCAGCATATGAATAATTTGGTATTATAAATGCTAGAATTAGAGTTAATGTTAAAATTTTTTTTATTCCGTTTTTCAATTTTTTCACCTTCTTGGATTATTAAGTATATTTATATTTAAATTTTCCCTCTTTAGTCCAATTTATATCTAGTAATTAATACCTATCCATATTTACATAGATATTATCTTATCATTCTCTTAATAATCACAGATGCCCAAATTGCTCCTATTGTAACTCCTAAAAATACTTCTATACCTGCTAAAGCTTTACCAATCAAACTTGTAGCAACCATATCTCCGTATCCTACTGTACTAAATGTAGCCATACTAAAATACCATAAATCTATATATGTTTTAAAAATCTCACTTGCTGAATAATTACCTAAGTTATTTATATTTAAAGTTATAAGTGTACTGTTTGAACTTTCTATACCTACGAATAGATATAATAAGGCAAAACTACTTATTATAGCTATAATCACAAATAATATATTCCATGGTTTTTCTCCATAACCTGTAGTATAGTGCGCTATTTGGTCAAAAAACTTTTCAACTAAATAACTGCTGAGAGTTGGATAGTCAGAACGTTTTATCATTTTGCTACTATAAATTCTTTCCTTATAATAGTAAGGACCTATCATCTCATAATCTCCAATTTTTGTAGCTTGATTTCTAGCTATTCTATAATTTATTTTTCCATGCTTGCATTCACTTTTTCCATACTCCACATTTTTAAGTATAAATTTTGTACACATACTAAAAATTATTCCATCCATTCTTGGAAAATTTTCTACTTTATTAACTACTAAATCAGGTCCTTTAAATTTTACTTTTTCAAATATCTTATCATTTATATATACCTTATTGAACTTTGTTTTATTAAAATCACAATTTTCTAAAAATACACAAGCATTAAAAGATACTTGACCCCTGAAATCTGTATAGTTAAAAATAACATTTTTTTTAAAAAGATATTTTCTAAAATTTGCTTCTTTTTTAAATATCGTTTCAGAAAAATTTAATAATTTATAGTCATAAGTTAATATTTCTTCTGCATTAAATTCATTTTCAAATATAAATCCATTAAATTCATTTATTTCTTCCTTATATATATTGTCCATCATCAGTTTTATATCTTCACTAGACTTATTCTCTTTGTGAAAAATACAATATCCAGAAGAATCTGCTTCTCTATGACATTTTTTTCTTTCATCTATTTTAGATATCCATTTGCAATTCATAAATATCCTCCAGTACAAAAAAATTATCACTATTTTGTATTAGTTTGGATATTATTTTATTTTATATACTTAAATACATACAAAATATATATTAAATTGTTTATTTTAAAATTTTCAAGTTATTTCTCCTTAGACAAACATTAAAATTTATCTATACTCAGTATCTTTGCTTGTCATCTCCATAGAGTAGTACAATTACAAAACTACTTATCTTTTCTAAGTAGTTTTGTAATCATATTTAATGCTACTAAGTCATCCATAAATCCTATTGGAAATACAAAGTCTGGAATAACATCCGTTGATATAACAAAGTAAAGCAGCATACTTCCAGTCAATAAATATTTTTTTATTCCTAATTTTCCTGTACAAAATTCAGCATACATGTCCCTCAGTCTATCTGTAAATTGTCCTTGTTTTTCTATAGAATCTATTTTTTTACTAAAACTATCAAAAAGTAATTTTTTCCCTTCATCTGTTTGAACATATAATTCACATTTACTTAACTCTTTCTCAATATTTCCGTTGAAATTTTTATCATTAATTAAATTTGCAAATCCAAGTACATCATCAAAGTTACTAAAATCGCTATCTATATTAAAAATTTGTTTATTATTACTGTTTTTAAACTCATATCCTGATGCTTTTAATAACTCTTCTAAATTTACATTTAAGTGTATTGCAATCTTTTCTAGGTGATTTATATTCGGTTTTTGTTTATTATTTGCTATGCGAGATATAGTAGATTTATCAATTCCGCTTTTTTTACTCAACGCTCCCATTGATATTGATTTTTCTTTTAATAATGCCTTCAATAGATTACCAAAACTCTCAACCTCAATATGTTGCTCCATTATTTTCACCTGCTTTATTATGTTTGGTTTTATATTATATAATATGAATTTTTTGTTTTTTAGGTGTTACAAAATGTTGAAATTCTATCAACACTCTATTGGTTTATCTGTAACAATTTATCTCTTTTTACAATACTATAACTATATAAGTATAAAATTTAAGAGAAAGGATGTTAATCTACTGTGATTGAATCAATTTTATTAGTAACTTCTCTTTGTATAGATGCCTTTGTAACAAGTTTTGGATATGGCGTAAATAAAGTTAAAGTTCCTTTATATTCAAATATGATTATTAGTGTGGTTTCTTCAGCAATTTTGGCAATATCACTTTTTGCAGGTACAATAGCTAGAGACTTCTTACCTCAAAATATAACAATGTTGATATGCTTTTTAATTTTATTTTTATTAGGAAGTTCTCGATTAGTTGAGAGTTTCTTTAAATCTTATTTCAAAAAAAAATCCATACATTCAAAAGATTATAATTTTAATATGCTAGACCTTAAGTTAAATTTTAATGTTAGTGTTGAACCTGACACTTTAGATACAAATAAATCTAAAATTCTTAAATCTGCTGAAGCATTTACACTTGCACTTGCTTTAAGCTTAGATGGATTAGCTATTGGATTTGGAAGTGGTCTTGTAGGTGTAAATTATATACAAGTTATCTTATTTTCTCTAATTTCAAATATATTAGCAGTATCATTTGGTTGTTTACTAGGAAATGTATTTGTTAAAAATATAAATCTAAATTTATCTTGGTTAAGCGGTTTGATTTTACTAATTATTGGATTTATGAAAATATGTTAACAAAAAGGCTATCTTAAAATTTTATTTTAGATAGCCTTTTTATATATATTTTAAATGATAAAAATTTCTACTTAAATTTAATTATTATATTAGATGAAAATTTACAATCAAATACATTTACTAAACTACAAACTTCTCTTATTGCATATTGAGTTTAATATATCCAAGCTGAACTCCCTTTGTGACAGCTTCTAATGAAGAAGATACATTTAGTTTATCAAAAATGTTTTGGATATGATTAGATACTGTTCGCTCACTTAAGTATAATTGAGTTGCTATATCTTTTCTCTTAACTCCATTATATAGAAATTGCAATATTAATTTTTCTCTATGTGTTAGCTCTTCAATATATTTTATTTCATCTGGAAAATAATTATATCCATTTTGAATCTGATTTAATATTTCAATAAATTTATCTGGCTCAATATTTTTATTTATAAAGCCTTTTGCACCCATTTTTTGAGCTTCATACTTATATACAGGCAAATCATAACCCGTTAACATGACTATTTTTACTTTAGGTATTATTCTTATAATGTCTTTTGCTAGAGACAACCCATCATTGTCAATTTTTCCTAAATTAATATCAATAAGAATTATATCTGGTTTTTCATTTTTAATTATTGAAATTACCTGGGAAATATCTTTAATATAAATAAATTTTTCTATTTCAGTATAATCTTCTAATGCAATTTCTAAGCTTTTTGCAAATAACACATGGTCATCTATTAATAAAATATTTATAATAATTCTCTCCTTCCATAGGAATTTTTACAACAATACTAAACCCAGAAGCTGTCTTATCAATATTAAAAACACCATTTAATCTGTGTAATTGTTCTTGAATAGAAGATAGCCCATTATTTTGATATCTTATTAAATCATATTCACTTTCCACTCCCACTCCGTTATCTAATACTGAAAGAATTATATCTTTATTTTTTTGAATTAGTGAAATTTCGATTTTAGAGCAATTTGAATGTTTAAAAGCATTTGTTACTAGCTCTTTTAATATACGGTATATAATAAAATTATATGGTTCAGCCAAAAATATATTATCTTCACATGTAAAACAAATTTCTATATTTTTAGATAAATAATTACCTCTAACCATAACAAACATATTTTCTATATTTTCTTTTAATGTAAGTGTTTTTAACAATATTGGATGATAATCCTGCATTTGATTGCGAATAGATAGATTTAATTTTTCTAATGTACTTACGATTATATATTTTACATCTGGATTTTCAGATTTTTTCATCATATTTTTAATTGACAGTAAATCTTGTAATACTTCATCATGTAGATAATTAGAAAAATCCTTTTTAAGCTCTTCCTCTTTATATATCTGCATTAGATTATTTATTAAGTTACTTTCTTGCACACTAAATTTTTTTACTGAATTTTTATTATATATGATATCATCAATGTTTGTGTAAATTAAAATAAAGTAAAGTAGAGTAAACCAAAATATACAATGTATTATTATAAAATACGTAATTATATTAAGGTCTAATAGTTTTCCAATTCCAACGAAAAATACACTTATTAAAGAAATAAAAATCAATCTTTTCTTACCATTTAGCATAGTATTTTGTTTTATATAACCTTTATCTTTTATAGCAATATTATGGATACTAAATATGGCTAATGATATAATTAAATACATTCCTAGATTCTCAACATATTCCTGTTTTTTAGAAAAAACTATAGCATATACAAGGAATATAAACAATAAAATAGCTGAATATATAAAATTTCTTTTCTCACACTTTAAAACAAGTATCACAGTTTTTTTATATAAGACTATTAAGAATATAAAGCTTATCAAACTTATAATTATTTGTAATAAATAAAGTAGTGCAAACAGATGATTATCAATAAATTTTGAAACGACTGTCAAAGCACACATAAGTTTCAATATAAATTCTAAGCCTTTCTGGTAGTTGTATTTGTAATCTTGAAAGAAAAATACAAATAAAAATCTTACACTTTCAAAAACAATAATTGGACTTAGGAAAAAAATTAATTCAGAAGATGTTTTACTATTATCAAATAAAAATAAAAAATACCAAGAAAGCAAAACAAGCAAGTTTGTAAATTGTACGAGCACTCTATTTTGTTTCAAGTTAATTAATTCAATGTACATTATATCAACAACTATAATAGATACAAGTAAGAGATTGAAAATGGAAATACTTTTAATATTTTTATTATTAAAAAATTCATAAATTAGAAATAATATTATCAATAATTGATTTATTAATATGAAAATCTTTCTTTTATTATAACTGACTTTGAACATATTAACTCCTTTCTGATAATTAATTATATGATAACATTACATAACTTGTAAATTAATTTATATACAAGATGCTTATCTTCTATTTTCCAAATATTTTATAAAATTTTTAATGCTATTTTTTAAGCACTATTTTATAACATGAATACTTTGTTAAAATGTAATATCCTATATATACTAGTGTAAATATGACACTTGCAAATACTATTGGAATTATTATAGGTGTATTATTTCCTAATATGTTATCTATTAAAGCAGATTTGTAAGCAATTAATCCAAATATACTATGTGCCATTCCTAATACATATGGTATCGAAAAAAACACTAAAATCTGATTCTTAATTATTTTCTTTATATTTTTTTGACTATATCCTATTTTACTCAATATATTAAAACTATTTCTATCATAAATGGCATTAGAAATACTGTGAAAATACAGCATACTTCCTGTAGCAATAAAAAATATAACAGAAAGAAAGCTAATCAATAAAAAAGTTGAACTACTCTCATGCACAATTTCAAATTTTCTTTGATAAGCACTTATAAAATATGGATTATTCTTTAATAAATTTTTAAGTTTTTCATAAATTTCTTTATTATCTCTCATATCTTTTCCATCAATACTTATAATAGAATTTCTTGATAGATTATTGTATCTAGATATTTCATTATATAATTTATCCGACACTATTAATGTTCCAATACTATTTGAAAAACTAATTGGATTATCTAATGTAGTATCCTTTATAACCACATCTACCTTTTTATCTGAATATAAATCTAAATTAAGGATTTTCCCTTTATCCACATTCTCTTCACTTGGTCTATATTTTACTAATACACTTTCATTATAATTCAGAGGTTTTAAATCAAATTTTTTCCCTTGTTGTTTAATTAATTCTATATAATCAGACTCTGATATACAGTCAAATCCAGAGATTCTTCCTTTGTCTTTGCCAATAGAATACTCAATCGGTAAATTTTTTGATGAAGAATTTACTTTTATAATATTTGTTTCTCTGTATTTAAGGTTTTCTATTAATTCATAATCTCTTACAGCATTAATAATTTTATCAACATTACTTTTTTCTTCTAACTTAAACTCAATAGCAGAAGGTACTATACGAGAAACTGCTACTACAGGATAATAAATTGATAAAACAGTTGACGCAAATATACATAATGTTCCTGCTGACAACAAAGTTAATAAAATTAATGTTTTTGCATTAGAACGTATGGAGTAAATAAACTTAGGAATTGTAATAATCTGTATTTCTCTATAAAAATGATTTTTTTTAGTTTTTAATATTCTAATAATATAAGGTAAAAATGAATTTATAAAAAAAACAGTTCCAACAACTACGCAAAGTAAGGTCAATATAGCAATTGGAGAAAAACCAATACTATACCAAACAGAATCCTTTCCTCTAGTCATATCAAAAGCTAGTACATATCCTAATACAAGCATAAAAATACCTATAAAAGCTATCAAAGGTCTTATTATAATCTGTTTTTCTTCGTTTCGTTCTATTTTGACTAAATTAAGAAGAGAATTTCTTCGAATCAATTTCCAATTTGAAAAATATAGTACAAGTAATATAACAATTAAAAATAATATACTAGAAATAACAGCATTTACATTGAAAAAAGGTATCTTTGAACTATCTACATTTAAATTTAATGAATGCACAATTACATGTATAATAAACTTATGTAATAATGAACCAGCTAAAATACCTATAATAAAAGCAATCATGCAAATAAATATATTTTCAATCATAACTAATTTTAATATACTTGATTTTCTATATCCCATCAAGGTGTATATGCCAAGCTCTCTCATTCTACGTCTTATAAAAAATCTATTTGAGTAAAGCATATAGAATAATACAAATGAAATTATAAAAATTGAAATAGTTTTTGTCATAGTTTCTACTCTTCCATCTGATGAAATTTTATTCATTATAATATCATTCACAGAAAAAGATACAAAACTAAAAAATATCATGAGTATAAAAGCTACAGAAAACAAATATAATGAATAAAACGAAAAGTTTTTCTTGAGATTCTTTTTAGCAATGTTATATATATTCATTTTTACTATCTCCTTTTAATGTATACTAATATATTTCTTCTAGTTTACTGGTCTTGCTAACTATAGCTTCAAAGAAATCTTTATGATTTTTTTCATTTTTTTGAAGTTCATCTATAATTTGACCATCCCTAAAAATCAAAATTCTACTACAAAAACTAGCTACATAAGCATCATGTGTTACCATCAATATAGTAGTTTTTAATTCTCGATTTACATCACTTAGTGTTTTTAGTAACTCATTTGCTGATACTGAGTCAAGTGCTCCAGTTGGCTCATCTGCAAGTATTATAGATGGTTTTTTTATAATAGCTCTTGCTGCAGCAACCCTTTGACATTGACCACCAGATAACTCATTTGGATACTTATACAAAGTTGAATCTATTCCAAAACGTTTTGTCAATAACTTGATAGAATCTTCGATTTCACTTGCTTGCATATGTTTTAAAGTAAGTGGTACAGCTATATTTTCAAAAACATTCAAACTATCAATCAAAAAGTATTCTTGAAATATAAATCCAATATTATCCTTTATAAAATCCGCAGTAGAGTTATTATTTAATTCTTTTAAATTTACACCATTAATTATTATCTCACCACTATTTACACTATCTATTGTAGATAATACATTTAGTAAAGTTGTTTTTCCAGAACCTGATGCTCCCATAATTCCAACAAATTCACCAGAATTTACCTCGAATGAAACATGATTCAAACTTGGTTTTTTATTTTTACTGTAAGTCTTTGTTACATCTTTTACAGATAATAGAACATCCATATTTATACCTCCTTTAATATTATTTCATCTATGTTTAAAGTATAAATTTTTACACACAAAAAAACATGAGTAAAATACGCAAAAATAATCGCATTTATTACTCATGTTTTGTAAAATAATTATTTACATTTTAAATAGTCATTTATGTTTTTTACATTTGTTTTCTATTTTCTCTAATTTCTCTTTGAATCTGTTTAAGAGCTTTTTTTGAACCTCTATGAATGTCTTTTTCTAATTTTCTATCTTTAAAACTAGTAAACAATGAATTTAAATCATATCCTTCTGGATATAACTCTTCTGCTTTTATACTAAGTTCTAATCTTTTTATATTTACTAAAACAAAATTGTCTTTAAATAATATTTCTACATTATTAAATTTGTCTCTAGGTTTATACACAACTCCAAAGTCATTTTCATCCAATAATTTTACTTTATCACCTGTATTATACTCTGTATAATTGGAAATAAATTCAACATTATCTTTATTTTCAGTATGGGATTTTAATTTACTTCTCTTAACTAAATCTAAATTGTAGTTTCTATCAGTTATATATTCTTTAGCTCTACTTAATACCTTATTTTTTATTCCCATCTTTTTAGAAATAAAAAGAGCATTACTATCTTCAGATTTTCCTATTGTTAATTTATATAATGGTTCTAAAGTTTCTTTATCAAACATCATACCTGCATTTTCAAATTCTGGATGCAAATTAGCAAACTTTTTTATTTCGCCATAATGAGTTGATGCTATTGTTATACATCCCATACTATAAAACTCTTCTAGCAATGATATTGCTAGTCCTGCTCCTTCATTGGGTTCAGTTCCACTACCTATCTCATCAAATAGAACAAGTGTAGAATTATTTGATGAGTCCATAATTTCTGCAATATTTTTTATGTGTGATGAAAAAGTACTTAGAGCATTTTCAATACTTTGATTATCTCCTATATCTACAAACACTTTTTCAAATACACTTAGTTCGCTGTCTTCTTTAGCAGAAATATCAAAACCACATTGAACCATCAAAGTTAATAGACCAACAGTCTTAAGAGTTACAGTTTTTCCACCTGCATTAGGTCCTGTTATTACAAGACTTCTATAACTTTTACCTATTTCAAAATCTAAAGGTACCACATCTCCTGTTAAAAGTGGGTGCTTACCTTTGATTATTTTTATATATCCATTGTTGTTTATTCTTGGAGTAATACCATTTATTTTTTGACTATATTTAGCTTTTGCAAATACCATATCATATTCAGAAAGTATTTCTATATTTAACTTTATCTGAGTTATTTTATCAAATATAAGCTCTGTTAAATAAGATAATATCTTATATTCTTCAATAGTCTCGTCAGCTTTTAACATAGTCAATTCTGTACTTAAATTTGACACACTTATTGGTTCAACGAATACAGTATTTCCTTTTGATGAAGTATCTAATATAGTACCATCAACTTCATTTTTATAAGAAGATTTAATTGGTATTACATATCTATCATTTCTTTTACTTATTATAAACTCTTGTATATACTTTTTGTTTATACTTGATGTTATAAACTTATTTAATCTATCTTTTATTTTTCCTTCTGTAACTTCTATATTTCTTCTTACCTTTTTTAATTCTTTACTGGCATTAGAATCAACTTTATTTGATTTTATGCAGTAGTTTATCTCTTCCTCTATGTTTTTGCATTCTGTTATATTTAAAGCATAAGAACTTAATGTAGGCGAATAAAATTCTTTGTCTAACATAAAAGCTTTCATCTTCCTACAACCTCTTAAAAAATCCTCTATATTTACAAGTTCAATAGGTTCTATTATCATTCCTTTTTCAATTTTATCTATTGTAGAACCTGCATTAAACAACCCTTCAAGTGGTATATGATTACTATTTTCAATTATTTTTCTAGCTTCTTTATTTTCTTTTAATTTCCTTCTTACTACTTCAATATTACCACTAGGAGTTAATTTGTCTATTAAATTTCTTCCAAGTGAACTTACACAATGTATTTTTATTAATTCTTTAACCTCATTTAGTTGTAGTCTTTCAATTGTATTACTATTCATTATTTTACTTTCTCCTTTATTTATAAGTCATGAATTTTAAATAACTATTTCACTTATTTTTATAATAATTATTTGTAATCGACTTAATAAATAAGGAATTATTGTTCATTAAACTCCTTATTTATTAAGAAGTCTAACCCCGGACTCACTAATGTTAGTATTCTTTTTCATAAAACACTGCTCCTTTTCTATTTTTACTTAACTATTTTAGTCACTTTAACATTATTTCATAAATTATATCCTAGTGTCAATATAAATAAATTTATTTATCTTTTAACATAATAAAACACCTATAATACTCACTATTAAAATAAAAATAATGTTTATTCTTTCATTTATACCCAACATTTCTTACAGAATGTAATTTTATAAAAATTACATATTATGAAGTTAAGCTCTTTAAATTATTAACCCTAACAAAAAACAAAAAAATAACTGATAGTATCAAAGCATTCTTAATATGCTTTAATAAAATCAGTTATTTATAATTTAATATAATTTTTAAAATTACCCTTTATAAGTAATTAGTGGTTTCATAGTTGCCACTACTTGAATAAGCTTATATTCTATCAAACTTTCAATAATTTGTTCTATATTTTTATATGCTTCTGAAGCCTCTTGAAATAACAAGTTTATATCATTACATAGAATATGACTTTTAAATTTTGTTTGTTTTATAGTATCTTTATTATACTTATTTTTAAGACGAGATTTACAAATTGAGCGAGACCATTTTCTACCAGCTCCATGTGATAGAGAATATAAAGACAGTTCTGTATTTTCAGTAGGCATAACTATATATGATAGACTTCCTCTTGAACCAGGTATAATTACAGCTCCTCTTTCACTTGAAACAGCACCTTTTCTATGTATGAATTTATCTTCCCTTTTTTCTATAAAATTATGATTTATAGACAATATTTTTTCAATATCTCTAGATATACCTATTGATTGCATGATTTTTTTACTAACAATTTCACGATTACGCTCTGACCAGATTAAAGCTTTATCATGATTTATCATATAATCTCTTTCTTTTTCACTTCCAACTTCAATACCATTTTTATTATAAAATTTTTTAAGTATGGTTTCTCCGTAATTTCTTGACCCACAATGAACTAACATCATTATGTCATCAGATGAAAATCTTAATAGTTCAAATTTTTCTTTATTGTGAATTTTATTTACACATTGAAATTCTATAAAATGATTTCCACTTCCAATAGTCCCCAAATTTGATATTGGGCATTCCTCTTCATATGGATTTATTATTTTTATATCAGATAAATCTTTAATTTCATAAAGACGTTTAATCCATCTATCTTTTTTAAATTTCTTTTTGGAGATTCCAGTTTTAAATAAAGTCATGCCACAACCTATATCATTTCCAATTATATGTGGATAGATAATATCTTTGGTTTCAACTGCTAGGCCCACAGGTATTTTACCTGCATGTAAATCAGGCAATCCTACTATTCTTAAAACTCCATTCAATTTTAAAATATCTTCAAGTTGTTTCTTTGCTATATCTTCAATCCAACACTTGTTACTTGCTATTATTTTTATTTCACTCATACTTTGCTCCTTTTTAATATACTCCTGCCTTTAAAAAGTAGCAAAAAGCTGTGACTTTTAGCCACAGCTTTTTTATTTTAAACTACAAAAGCAGGTGGCTATTTGTTAAAATACTCTTAAACGTTTAACACCTCATTATTTTTTGCTAACATAATAACCACTTCCTCTCATAATTAAAACAATACTAAAATTTTAATCTATATGTATATTATTTGTAGACATTTATTTTAAAATATACAATATATAATTTTTATATTATAGAACCTATAATAATCATTGAAATCATAACTATAGCTAAACCAGCAACAACAATTTTTTTATGTAATTTTCTTCTCACTTTACTTTTATCTTCTTTTTTAACCTGAACAATTTTTTTTGGTTCTTCTTCTAATTTATCTTCAACCTCTATATATGCTTTTTCATACATTACCTTACTAAGGTCAACAATAATATCATTAGCTCTAGTATATTTATTATTTCTACCAAGCAGTCTTTTTATAACATTTATAAGTTCTATGTTCCCATTAATTGCTCTTATACTATTCCAATCTAGCCCTTTATCAATCAATTGTAACATTTTTTCTTCTGAATTTGCTTCTCCAAAAGGTAATTTCTTAAATATAGACTCAAACAAAATAAGACCTGTTGCGAAAAAATCACTCTCTCTATCAGTATAGTTTATACATAGTTGATGTGGACATAAATATCTTCTATTTCCATAGCTTCTTGTATTAACCCCATTATTTGCTTTTGTAATTCCAAAATCACAAATTTTAATATTATATTCTGTATTCACCATTATACTACTTGATTTTAAACTGCCATGATATGAATAATTTCTATGTATCATTTCTAAAGCCTTTAAAACTTGTATCATTATATTTATAATTGCTTCTAGATGAAGATAATTACCTAGAATTAATTCATCTAGGCCAATACCATCAAAGTCTTCACTTACAATATAATATAATGTTGTTTCTTCTGTACAATGAATCCCAACATCAATTATTTTTAGTATATAAGGAGAGTTTATTTCATCTAAAGCAGTACTTTCATCAATTAAATTTGATACAAAATCTTCACAAATATAGTTATTGTGTTTTATAACTTTTATTAACACATTTTTTCTGTAAAAAACATCCCTAGCTTTATAGATTTTGTTAATTTCTAAAACGTCATCAGAATTTACTACCTCATACCTATTGCCTATAAAATTCAACCCTGTCACCTCCTCATACATTTTATATAACTAAATCTATTTATAATTATACCAATATATAGGAATATTTTCTATATATTAATGATTCTAATATCAAAACGACAATTAATAAGTCTACTCTTATACAAAAAACAAGAGAGTTATCAACTCTCTTGTTTTTTGTATCAATTCAATATTAAGCTAAAAAATAATCTATTTTTTCAATTCTTTATAAGAACTATTTGATATATGTTCTCTTTTTATGACTTTTCCATTTGAGTCTTTATACATCCTATATGTAGAATATTTATCTTTTCCAGTGTTTTTTACTTCTATAGATATATTTGGTTTATCACCAGAATTACCATATACTATAGATGATACACTTCCTCCACCTGCATAATTTTTAATATATACAGGATGGTTATATGGATTTTTAAATTTTAAATTTAATCCTCCATCACTTACCGTAGCATCTCTACCTCTTGGTACATAAGTAGATGCAGATGAGTGGTTTGTAACTTGTGTTATTTCCATACCTGAAAGAAGAGCTGCATTATAAACTGTTGAAGATGTTTGACAAACACCTCCACCTGCTGATTGCTCTAATTTTCCATAAACTATAACTGGTGCATCTTTGTAACCATTAGCTTTATTGCTAGGCCCTGTAAGCTTATTATATGAAAATTCTTCACCTGGCATTAGTAAAACATCACTAGTTTTTCTTGCTGACAATGCCACATTATATGCTCTACCTGATACAGATTGAGAATATGTTGTTGAATATTGACCTATAACAGAATTCACAGATTTTACTTGTTCTGTCGTTATATCTGGTTTTTGAAGGTTTACTTTTAGTTCTAAAGGCTTATGCTCTTTATTTTTTATCATGTTGTATATAGATTCTTTATTTGATGCCAAGTCAAATTCTCTACCTATAACAGACTCTGTGTAATTTAATCCACCACTTCCAACACTAACTGAAGCATTTTTCATTTTAACGTTGATGCTATCTGCTACTGAAGATACTTGAGCACTAAGTTTTGCCTCATCATATCCAGATTCTATTTTCAGGGATAGCTTATTTATTCTTATATCAATATACTTCTTTAAGTTTTGAAAGTAAGAACCTTTTTTTGTACTCTCATAAGCATTTTTTACAACTTCTTCTGTGTTATATTTTAAATCAATATCATTTGGAGATATTTTATAATCTTTTCCATCATAAGTAAGATTCAGGTCTTCTGGAGTATACTTATCTGTTACAGCTTTTAATGCTTCTTCTTTGCTCATATCGGATACATTTATATCTTCTATATATACATTTTTAGCTATTTTCCCATTATATAGAAATTTGTTGTTAAAAAAATAAGTAGACACACCAATCGCTACAGCTAAAACTGCTAACACTATTATAAAATTTCGTTTTTTTTCTTTTCCTAATTTTGAAACCCTTGTTGTACTTCTGCTCATAAATTCACCTCATTTTAACACTAACTTAACTTATCTTAATTTTGCTTATTAAAGTTTCCCTTTCAAAACTACTTTAGATTATATTTGAATAGCTTTTTTTAAACAAGACATTTAAGCAAATGTAACTTTATTGTAAATTTATGTCTTATAATTAGATTTCTTTTTGACACTTTTTAATTATATTTTTTTAATTATACCTTAATAAAAAATTTACTCTTTATTTACGAATATTGATTAAGTTACATTAAAAATCAAATATATCCTATTACTGGATAATGGTCTGATAAATAAATCTTCTCTACTATATATCCTTTTAGTTCAGTTTTTCTATCAACAAAAATATAATCTATCCTAGAATTTGACTTTTCAAAGGTTGCAAACTGAGATTTATTTAGACAAACAGCCATATCACTAAACATATCTAAAGAGATATTTTTTTCATTGAAATCACCACATAAAACAACAGCTCCTACTAATCTATTTCTATAGTCTATTATTTCATCCAGTTGCTTTGCTCTCTCTTCTCTATCTAAACCTAAGTGAACATTTATAATATTTATAATTCTTCCATAATCATCTACAGTTATACAAAGTGCTCCTCGCTGTTCTTTTTTACTAGTTAAAAAAAAATGATTATTGTTTAATATTTTTAATTTTGTAAATGTACAAATTCCATATAACATATTTACCTTTTTTACATTTGTGGCAAATACACCATCCATATTTAAAACAGCCTTTAAAGCTAAAAATTGAGGGTATAGTACTTCCTGCAAACAAACTACATCACAATTTAAGTTCTTTAAATATATTCCCATTTTAGATAATGTCAATTTATTATTTGAATCCATACCTTTATGAATATTGTAGGTTACTATTTTCATTAATATCACCTCTTATGCAGTATTATGCCCTTGAGATTTAAACTCATTTATTTTTTAGTTTATAAAACACTGTACTGCTTTCTAAAACTCAAGTAATCACAGATTTTATCACAAAAAACCTAACTTAAGTATTTATATTCTACATAAGTTAGGTTTTACAAAATTTTATAGTATTTATTTTATGCATTTTTAATGATGATTCTCCTTTTTTATTTTTTTCAATTTGCCTTCACTTACAACAAATAAAAATCCCATCTTTTTATATATTTCATCTAATTCAATTAAAGTCACTTCACCATTTTTTAAATTTGTTAATGTTATATCCTGTATTTTTCTTGATGGAATTATCATAAGTTATCAACACTCCTTTAAATTCTTTTTATCTTTATATTTAAATATATTTATGCATTGTGATATATATTCATAAATTATTAAAATAATTTCAAAAAACATTCGTTCTGCAAACATTCGTTCTATATATTTATTATACATCATACAAACGTTCGATTCAATATAAAAATTAAATATATATCGTTATTGGTAATTTTTACAATATTATTCACTAAATATGTCAAAACAACTTTTTAAAACGACTTATTTTGCCAAATAAAAAAAGTTATTTCGATAAAAGCTTATGCTTAAATTGAAATAACTTTTTTGATATGAATTATTTAGCTTTATACTATAGTTTCATTAAGCTAACATATGTAATATTTGAGTAACTATAAGAGCACAATAAGTTCCTATAACATTTCCTAAAAGCCCCATAAGTACACCTACTGGAATTAATACTGGATTATGAACCCCAGCAATCATTGGTGCTGTAGTTACACCACCTATATTAGCTATACTTCCTACCTCACAAGTAAATAAGTCTAATTTAAATAGTTTTGCAAGTCCTATAAATGAAATGGCATGTACAAGAACTACTACTAATCCAAACATTATGTAAACAGGAGCCTCTGATAGTCCAAAGAAATTTGCTTTACTTCCTGTTGCTGCAAGAAGCAAGTACATAAACACATTTCCTACTAATGTACTTCCTTTAAGTTTTGATATCTTAGTCATACCTAACAATATTGATACTGTAGAGGCAACAAGCACTACCCACATAGTCTCATTAAGTATGCCTGAAGTTGGAAGTATCTTAGATACAATCTGTGCAAATGCTGCAACTCCAAATCCAACAGATAATAAAGTCATAAGTTCCACAAACGTAGGTGCTGTATTATCTTTATTTTCTTTCTCAAGCTTTTCTGTAACCTCATCTATAAAACTTGTATCACATTTTGTCCATTTGTTAAATTTAGGTCCAAATTTTACAGACATTAGACAAACAGACATCCATACTGTATATCCTATAGAACCCATAAGTATTGCATAACTAAGCCCTTCTTCTGCAACACCTAGAGCATTAGCTGCTGCAATCATATTTGATGAACCACCTATCCATGACCCAGATGCTGCACCAAGAACTTTCCATGAATCTGCACCCATTGAACCTTTAAAAATTATAAAGGCTATAACAAATCCAAGCATAAATGTCAATGTAGCACAGAAAAATGATAATAACATTTTAGGGCCCATTTTTAATATTTTTCTTAAATCACATTGAATTAATAAGAATACTAACATTAATGGTAGAAAATTTACGGTTATTATATTCTGATAGATACCAACTTCTTCATTTTGTGCAAATAAACCAAATGATGCAAGTATAGCAGCTCCTAAATAGATTAAAAGCATTGGATTAATAACATCGAATATCTTCCATTTTAGTTTATCAACCATGTAAAAAATGCCACCTACAAATACAACTAAAAAACTACAAAATACGAATCCGTTTTCAATCACATTATACACACCCTCTCTTTTTCTAAGTAATCCAGATTTTTTATAATTCCTAATAAATTTTTTCCCAATAATGAAAATAATTAAAATAAACTTTTTTATTTATATTTAGCTAATTAAATACATATATAACCAACTATTTACACATATTAATAAAGGTTTACAGATTAATTACTTTAAAAACGAATAGTCTGAATTTAAAATCTTTTTCAAAAATTATTTTATTACTAAAATCTTTATTTGTAAAGAGAATTAAACTAAATATTTTATTTATTTGTTTTTATTTGTTTATTTGTTTTTTATTTATTTTTATTATTTATACAATAAAACTATTTTCAACTTAAACCCATATAATATAAATTAATTTTACCTTATATATTATTTTTTTTAATAGATTTAGAAATTTTTCTTTCAAATACAGTTTTCAGAACATTCGTATTTATGTTATAATTTGTATGAATATACATTTTTTAGGAGGAAATAATATGAATTTAAATTTAACTAATACTATAAATTTGATGAAGAAGTATCTTGATATACCAAGTCCAGCTGGATATACTGAAAATGCAGTTTTAGAAAGCAAAAAGGATTTTGAAACTTTAGGTCTTAATACTACTCTTACAAAAAAAGGTGCTCTTATAGCTACTCTTCCTGGTGAAGATGATTCAAATCAAATAACAATATCTGCACACATGGATACACTTGGTGCTATGGTAAAAGAAATATCACCAGATGGTACTCTTAAATACCATAAAGTCGGTGGTGGTTGTTGGGCCGCTATAGAAGGTGAAAATTGCACTGTTATAACTAGAAAAGGTAAAAAAGTTAGAGGAAGTGTTGTGTTTAAATACGCTTCTACTCATATATATGGACAGACAAAAGCTGCATCTGAAAGAAATGAAGAAACAATGATTATTAGACTTGATGAAAAAGTATTTAATAAACAGGATGTTTTGGATTTGGGAATAAATGTTGGAGATTTTGTATGTCTAGACCATCGTTTTGAAACTACAGAATCTGGTTTTATAAAATCTAGATATATAGATAACAAAGCAGCTGTAGCAATGGTTCTTGAAATAGCTAGATACTTTAAGGAAAACAACTTAATACCTAAGCATACTACTAACTTTTATATAAGTAATTATGAGGAAATTGGACATGGTGTCTCTAAAGCTTTACCTGAAAAAACTAGAGAATTTATAGCAATAGATATAGCACCTACTGGACCAAGTCAAACATCTAGTGAACATGGTGTAACTATAGTTGCAAAAGATAACTTATCTCTATATGATTTTAGTTTAAGAAATAAACTTGTAGATGTTGCAGAAGATAATAATTTAGATTATGCTGTCGATGTATTTACTTTTTATGGTTCAGATGCTTCAGAGGCTATTCGTTGGGGAGAAGATGTTCAAATAGCTTGTGTTGGCCCTGGAACAAATAATAGCCACCACTACGAAAGAACTCATATAGAAGCAATTGAAAATACTCTAAAACTTCTTATAAACTACATGCTAAAAAAATAATTAACTATATATTTTATTAAAGTCATTTCTTTGTAAATAACCAATTTTTATTTTTATTTTTATACAAAAATTGGTTTTTCTATAGACTTAATCTCGATTTACTACTATTATATAAGTAACTTCAATTTTCTTTAGTTAATTTTTATATGATTCACACAAATTGTATAAAAATTTTCTTTAGCTAATTGTTGTTAAAATAAATTTTACAAGCTAACCCTACCAGAAAAGAGTTATCTAATCTGTAAGGAAATAGTTTAATATAGCACATTATAATTGTGTAATTAATAACTTTTCTTTTGTAGAAACTTTTCTTTAAAAAGAAAAGTTTTTTGATTTTGGATTTGTTTAAGAACATATTTTCTGAGTTAGGAGGATATTTATGAAAAAGGTTGCGGTTATAAGTGCTATTTTGGAAGAACCAAAAGAATGTCAGCTTAAATTTAATGAAGTTGTATCAACTTTTAAAGGTATTATTAAAGGTAGAATGGGAATTCCTTGTGAAGAAGAAGGTGTCTCAATTGTATGTATAGCAGTTGTTGGCGAAATGGATATTATCAATAGTTTGACTGGTAAATTGGGAAATATACCTCATGTATCTGTAAAAACTAGTATATCAAAAAAAGAAATTTAAGGTGGTGAGTACAAATGAGTCTAAATTCTACTCCACAATCAATAAGAGTACATATAGGTCTCTTTGGTAAAAGAAATGCAGGTAAATCTAGCGTAATAAACGCTATAACAAATCAAAGTGCTGCAATAGTATCAGATATTGCTGGAACTACTACAGACCCAGTATTTAGACCAATGGAAATCCTTCCTATAGGACCTTGTGTTCTTATAGATACTGCTGGTCTTGACGATGTTGGTGAACTTGGTGAGCTTAGAATAAGCAAATCATTAGATATTTTAGAAAAGACAGACATAGCTTTACTAGTAGTGGATTGCCAAATTGGTGTGTCAAAAGAAGATTTATCACTAATTGAAAAGTTTAATGATAAAAATATACCTCATATTTTAGTACTTAACAAGATTGATACAATTAAAAATCAATCTGAAATTTTAAACTTAACTAAAAATAAAGTTAAATGTCCAGTTGTTTCTGTCTCATCAACAGATAAAATTGGAATTGAAGATTTAAAAAATGAAATAATAAAGGTTTTGCCTAAAGACAGTAATGAGTTTAAATTGGTATCAGATTTAATCGAGCCAAATGATTTAGTTGTCTTAGTTGTTCCAATAGATAAGGCAGCTCCAAAAGGTAGGCTTATACTTCCTCAACAGCAAGTTATAAGAGATATTTTGGATATTGGAGCAATTTCTATAGTTACAAAAGAAGATAGCTTAAAAGAAACTCTATCTAATTTAGGTAAAAAACCTAAGCTTGTTATTACTGACTCTCAAGTATTTCCACAAGTGGATAAAGATACTCCAAAAGATATTCCTCTTACATCTTTTTCTATATTGTTCGCTAGACAAAAAGGAGACCTTAAAGAATTAATTGATGGTGCCTATGCTTTAGAAAATTTAAAAGATGGTGACAAGGTCTTGATGGCTGAAGGTTGCACTCATCACAGACAAACTGATGATATTGGAACAGTTAAAATCCCTAATATGATTAGAAAGAAAACTGGTAAAAATATTACTTTTGAATTTAGTTCTGGAGTATCTTTCACTGAAGATATAACTAAATATGCACTTGTAGTTCACTGTGGAGCTTGTATGATGAATAGAGCTGGAATGTTATCTAGAATAGAAAAGGCAAAATCTTTCAATGTACCTATCGTAAACTATGGTATTTTAATAGCATATACAAAAGGTATTTTGGAAAGATCCCTTGAACTTTTCAATTACTAAAAATTTAAATATATTTAATAAATACATACTAAGATATGACTAAAAATAAGATTAAATACTTTATAGATAAACTTTACAGCATTAATTCACTAAGCTTTGATGAACTACTATACTTAATAGAGAATATCGACAATGAAGAATATAACTTTGAACAAAATTTGAGAAACTATCTTTACAAGCAAGCTAGCGATATGAGAAATAAACACTATGGAAATAGAGTCTACTTAAGAGGGCTTATAGAACTTACAAACTACTGCAAAAACAATTGTTACTACTGTGGTATACAATCTTCTAACAAAAATATTACAAGATATCGACTTTCAACGGATGAAATACTTGAATGTTGTGATATAGGTTATAAGATAGGATACAGAACTTTTGTTTTACAAGGTGGTGAAGACACATATTTTACTGATGATAAGATATGTGAGATTGTTTCAAGTATCAAAAATAAATATGAGGATTGTGCTATAACATTATCATTAGGAGAAAAAAGCTATGACTCCTATAAAAAATACTTTTTAAGTGGTGCAGATAGATATCTTTTAAGACATGAAACTGCTACAGACAGCCATTACAAAAAATTACATCCGCCAAACATTGAACTTAGAACTAGAAAAGAATGCCTTAAAAACCTCAAGGAAATTGGTTATCAAGTAGGTGCTGGATTTATGGTTGAGTCACCATTCCAAAGCAATGAGGACCTTGTTCGTGACTTATTATACCTAAAAGAGTTAAATCCTCATATGGTTGGTATAGGACCTTTTATCCCACATCATGATACAATCTTTAAAGATTATAAACATGGTGATTTAGAAAAAACACTACTTATGCTTTCAATTACAAGACTTCTACTTCCAAAAGTCTTATTACCTGCTACAACAGCTCTTGCATCTATAAACCCTAGTGGTAGAAATGCAGGTCTTTTAGCTGGTTGTAATGTAATTATGCCAAACCTTTCTCCTCAAGAATTTAGAAAACAATATTCTCTTTATGATAACAAAGCCTTTACTGGTCAAGAAGCTTGTGAATATCACCAGAGTTTAGAGGAAAATATCAAGTCACTAGGACTTAAAGTTGACTACTCTCGTGGTGATAATATTGAATGGAGGCGTTTGTAAATGTTCATAAAACATGAACTTATTAATTCTTTGTTAGAGGATGCAAAAAATTCAACTTCGGATGATATTGAGAAAGTACTTGATAAGGCTGATAGAAGAGAAAAACTTAGTTATAAAGATATAGCTACACTTCTTGAAGTAGAAGATAAAAAACAACTTGATAGATTATTTAGTATAGCTGGGCAAATAAAAAATGAAATATATGGTAATAGAGTGGTTTTATTTGCCCCTCTTTATGTATCAAACTACTGTGTAAATGAATGTGTTTACTGTGGTTTCAATACATGTAATAAATTTAAAAGAAAAAAACTTACTATGGACGAAATAAGAGAAGAAGTTAAAATACTTGAAAAAATGGGTCATAAAAGACTTGCTTTAGAAGCTGGTGAAGACCCTAAAAATTGTGATATAAATTATATATTAGACTGCTTAGATGCAATTTATTCAACATATAATGAAAATGGAAACATAAGAAGGGTAAACGTTAACATAGCAGCTACTAGTGTAGAAGAATATAAACTACTAAAAGAAAAAGGAATAGGAACTTATATACTATTTCAAGAAACTTACCATAAGCCAACATTTATAAAGATGCATGGTCAGTCTATAAAAAATGATTACTACTACCATTTAACAGCTTTTGATAGAGCCATGGAAGCTGGAGTTGATGATGTTGGTGCAGGAGTTTTATTTGGTCTAGCTGACCCTAAATTTGAAGTTTTAGGACTTATGATGCATAATGAACACCTAGAAGAAAAATTTGGTGTAGGATTCCATACTATATCTTTCCCTAGATTAAAAAAGGCTGAGGGTATGAGTTTAGAAAATTTCCCTCATTTAGTTTCTGATGATATGTTCAAAAAAATTGTAGCTATAACTAGATTGGCAGTTCCTTTTACTGGAATTATAATGTCTACTAGGGAAACTGCTGAAATGAGAAATGAATTACTAAAATATGGTGTATCACAAGTTAGTGCAGGTTCTCTAACAGGTGTTGGTGGATATAAAGCATATGAAGATGGTGACAATACAGAACAATTTGAGGTTGGAGACCACAGAAGCCCTGTAGAAGTCCTTAAGGAATTAATCACTGATGGATATATCCCTAGTTACTGTACAGCCTGTTATCGAAAAGGTAGAACTGGAGATAGATTTATGAGTTTGGCTAAGAGTCATCAAATTCACAATGTCTGCACACCAAATGCACTTACTACATTGAATGAATTTTTAATTGATTATGGTGACGAAGAACTTAAAACTATGGGTAAAAAACTTATTACTGAAGAAATATCTAAGATAGAAAGAGAAGACATAAGAAACATCGTATCTAACAATATGACTGCCTTAGAACGTGGGGAAAGAGATTTATACTTATAAAATTTTATTCGTTGTATATTATTATTGTATATTCTATAGGTTAGTAGTAATATTATCTAAAGGGAAAGTTTAAGGGAGGGAGATTAACATTGAAAGATAACAACAATACCAATAAAACTATTCAATTTGGAGAAAAAAAAGCTAGCCTAGAAAACAATATTCAAAAAAATAAAAATGTCAAACTTGATGATACACACAAAGTCATTCCTTACCCTAAAAATAGAAAAAAGGATGATAAAAAGAAGAATAACAAAAAAAAGAATACAAATATAAATAAACATAAGGTCAATAAAGATAATTATGGACATTCTTTTTTTAATAACAAATACAAATATAAAAGAAAACCATATGTTATTGCTTTATACACAGTAATTTTTATTCTTTTAGCAATTTTGATTATAACAAAACTGACAGATAGTTCGAGTAAGAGTAACTACTCTCGCAATACTGTTTCTAATACTCACAAAAGTAATACCCAAAACATAATCTTTAATGAATCGACTAATCTTCTTACTTGTGGGTAACTTAAAAGAGTTATCTCATTTCAGAAATTATTTTCTAAAATTGAGATAACTCTTTCTTATTTAATATCTATTTTACCAACCTTGAGTTACTTCATAAACTTCGTCACCAATTCTACCATTTAAATAATCATCTATTGCAGAATCTATAATACTCATTGCTTTATCTACTTCTTCCTTAGTTATTACTAAAGGTGGTTGTACTCTTAAAGTGGATTGTCCTAAGAATATCATTATCAAACCAGTTTGTATACATCTGTAGCATATCTTAGCTGTAGCATCTGGATGTTTTTCAGTAGAACCTTTTCCTTTAACTATATCAACTCCTATAGATAAACCTAAGCCTCTTATTTCTCCAATTATATCGTATTTTTCTTTTAGTTTTTCAAATCCTGCTTTAATATAATCTCCCATTTCTATACTCTTTTGAAGTAAATTTTCTCTTTCAATTATTTCTATAGATTTTAAAGCAGCTACACATACTGTTGTATTTCCAGCTAAAGTAAATAGATGTGCTGGTGCATCAAGACTTTGCATTATTTCTGTTCTTCCAACAACTGCTCCTAAAGGTAATCCTCCACCAACAGATTTTCCAAGAACTATAAGGTCTGCTTCAACACCAAAATTTTCTATACCAAACCATTTACCTGTTCTTCCCATACCTTGCTGTATTTCATCACTTATAAGTAGTATTCCATTTTCTTTACATATTTTACTTAATCCTTTAATCCATTCTACTGGAGGCACTATTATTCCTGCATCTCCTGCAATTGGTTCTATAAATATTGCAGCTACTTCTTCTACTGGTAAGTAGTGTGCAAAAGCATATTCCATTTCATCTAAACATTCTTTGGCAGTTCTATTTTTATCTGGATAATGGAAGTGATAAACTTCTGGTAATAATGGACCCATTTTTCTTCTCATATTTGTACTTAATGCAGATATAGATATAGCTCCATAAGTACTTCCATGATATGATTCACACATAGATATTATTTTTGTTCTTCCAGTATATCCTCTTGCTAATTTTATAGCAGCATCTATACAAGCAGAGCCTGTTGCGCTGTATAATACTTTCTTATCATTATCTCCAGGGGCTATTTCCACAAGCTTTTCAGCTAACTTTACAGGAGGATCACTATGAAAATATGCAAGTGTATATTGTGTGATATCATCCATTTGTTCTTTAACTGCTTGTGAGATTTCCTTATTTCCATGACCTACATTTGCAGAGCCTGCACTTGCTAAAAAGTCTACATACTCATTACCTTCATAATCATATAACATCGCACCTTCACCTGATTTAAATGCTACTGGATAATAAGGTATTTTTTGAGTCTTAGCAACATATTTTTTTTCTTCTGTACTTATCATTTGACTAGTTATCTCGCTCATTGGCAAATCATTCCCCTCTTTAAGTAAATTTATATTTTTAGAATTATTGCAATTTATAAAGATATTTTTATATAAAATTCTTTATATACTAATGTTAGTATTTTTGACACAAATTGTCAATATATGTTTTTATAATTTTCAAAATATTTGTTATTCAGAGATAATATATTTTATTTTCAGCAAATCAACTCTATTTCTCCAAAAAATAAAGAACTCTATTCTATTATAATAGAGTTCTTTGCAAATTATCTTATAAATACTATTTTTCCATTTATTTCTAATTAAATCATCTTATCATCTTTTATTATCATTAATGATTTCTTTAAAATATTGTAATTGTTCTTGTTGTTTTTTATGTTTTATATCTGGGAAAGCCTTGATAATTCTTTTTTGTAAGATAATATTAGATTCTATACGGTCTAATTTACTGTTTATTTTGTTTAATTTTTCTCTGGCTTCTAACTCTTCACTATTTATTGTTTTAAATAAAGCTTGTATCTCTCTTCTATCAAACTTATCCAATTTCATGTTTATACCATTTAGGTCTGTAATTATTTCATCTAATAAATTGAGCTTCATGTCTAATTTTTTAAGTGATATGATAGTAACAATTAAATCCACAATTGTCCATAAAGTCGTAATTACCACTATTGAAATTAATATATTATATGGAATAGTACTCACAATATATTCTATATAGGGATGTATAAATTTTATTATTACAACAGACATTATTCCAAAATATATTGCATTTTTTAAACAGACTCTTCCCTTTACATTAAATTTTTGGTCAGAATAATCCCACCATTTAGCATGGAATAATGTTTCTAAAATAAATCCTGTAAAATATTCTAGTATTGTAGTCAAAATCATTCCTATCAAAAATAAAATAATTATATTGTCAAACCTGCCTAATATTGATATCACAAGTACTGCTCCAAAACCATAAACAGGACATATTGGGCCATTTAAAAAACCTCTATTTATTATCCTTTTGCTTGCTATAGAACATCCTGCACTTTCTACTACCCATCCTAGAAATGAATATATAAAAAAATACAAAATATATTTTATTATCTCCATAATTTATCTCTACTCCTTCAATAGTTGATATATTTTTGTGCATAATGTAAAAATAATTGTAGAAATAGTTTTTTCGTTTTTTACTTTTGTTATTCTTTTTTGTTGGATATTCTATTCATCTAATCCGATTAATAATCTAGCAGCTGTAATTCCATGTTCATCTTTTGGTCGATTATACTTATCAATCCAAATCTCAAATGTATCAGATTTCTTTAACAGAGGCAAATTTTTAGCATCAAATTCTTCATATCTAATTATATCTTTATTCTCTCCTTCAGTGATTACAAAGGATATTAGTTTTGTATTTTTACTTAGATAAACTTTTATATTACCATTCTTATCCATTAAATTATCTGGACTCTTTATATTATTATTACAAGCTGCCTTAATAGTTAATAAACCATTTTTAAAGCTTTCAAATGAGCCAATTATATCTCCCTCATTTTTATCTATATCTTTAATTATTTCCTTATTTTCTTCAACTAATATTCTTGAAACTTGTTTATCTGGCTTGAGTTTAAAAGTTAACAAGCTTTGGTAGTTTGTAACAATGACACCTAATCCTATTACTCCCAAAACTATGCTTGTACTTATTATGGCTTGGAATTTTTTAATGTTATTAGGAAATAATTTGGTCACCTTTGTATAAATAATATTACCAAGTATCCCACCTAATGAATTTAGAAGCACATCATCTATGTCACTGCTTCCAATAGCCAAAATATATTGTATTAATTCAAATCCTAAACTAATAAGAGAAATTATTATAATTATAGTTTTTTTATCTAATTTTTTTAATACTACAGGAAGAAAAATTCCCATTGGAATAAATATACCAATATTACCTATGATATTTGCAATAGCTCTTATAAGACTAATGTTACTATCTGTCATAAATTCCCATACTGTATAGAATGGAATTAAGTTGACAGACCTAAATCCACCCTTGAAAATGGCATAAATTGGTACATCTTTAAATAAAATTATCCTTATAGTTATTAGAACATATACAAAAAATATTATGTATATAATTGATAATAATAATTTTTCTGAAGTTCTACACATGTCTTTTTTCAATAATAACACCTTCTCTCTTCTAATATTTTAATAATGCCAACAAGTGTTTAAGATGCCTTTAAAATTTTCTTAAATTTTCCTTAAGTGTTAAATTAAAACATATTAAAAAGGTCTATACTTTAAAATATAGACCTTCATAAATTTCATTATAGATACATTTTATTAAATGACAAACAATTTAAGTGTAGAACAAACAATAACTAAAGTTAAAAGTAATCTAGCATATAAAAAATTTTTTTCTTTAAGCATAACTCCTGCAACTCCAAGTATAAAAAAGAGAGATGCAATAAATTTACCAAGAATATTATTACTTGGATAAGAACTAAAATACATGAAACAAAGTACAAATGTATATACACCTATTGCATTAAATACAATTGTGTTAGATGCTATCTTGCCTTTATTAAAAAAGAAACAGAATATTGATACTAAATCTAAAAACAAAAATACATAAAACATGACTTTTAAAACGCCCATACTTATACCCCCTAAAAAATTTGATTATAATATCTGCTTTATTTCATACAATTCTCAATATACCCAAGATAAACTTATAATCTTAATATAATAATAGTATAAGTTTATATTATTGGTTTATTACATCTTATATTTACATTACTGGTTTATTACTTCATATTCATACATATTATAATCACATTCATACATATTTAAAGACTCATATGTTGCTTTTGCATTTATGTTTTCTTTTTCTACATATAATCTCATGCCAACAATATTTTCATCTCTATCACACATATTTTTTATATGATTAAATAAATAATTAAAGATGTTCTTTCTTCTATACTCTTTCTCTACATATACACTCTGAATCCAAAGAAAGTTTCCATTTCTCCAATCACTCCACTCATATGTATACATAATCTGTGCAACAACCTTATCAAATACTGTATATACATAGTATTTTCCTTTTCTTTCATCTAATAACAACGCCCTTACACCTTTAGTTAAAACATCCATGTCAAGTTCTTTTCCTTCTGTTTCTTTAGCTAAATTATAATTAAATCTCGCTATTATATCCAAATCATCTAAACGGGCTTCTCTTATCTCTATCAGTTCTTCATTTTCATATAATTCTATATAGTCCTTTTGTTCCATACTTATTCCCCCATATCTATTTTACGTATTACATTAATCTCTTTGTAATAATACATTATAAAATTTTTTCTAGTTTCATAAATGCATAATCGAAGGTAGATTCTAAGTTACCATTATTTTTTCCCCCACCTTGAGCTAAAACCTGACTTCCTCCACCTTTACCATCTATAAGACTTATTGCATCCTTCAATAAACTTCCCATATTAACAGCCTTCAAATTTTTAGAACATGCAAAAATTAAGTTTATTTTTTCTTCAAATCTAACAGCTAATAATGCAATTTTATTTTCATCTTCTGTAATTTTATTTGCAATTTTATTTACATATTTTAAATCTTCTTCATCATAAATTTTTTTAACAACTGAAATATTTCCAATCTTATTTGCATTTTCAACCATTTCTTTAACTTGATACTTAGCTACTATTTCTTCAAGTTTTCTCTTTTTACTTAGAGAATCTTCCACTTTCTCATTTAAATTTACAATTCCATTTATAGCATCTTCTTCACTACAACTTAAATATCTACAGATTTTAGTTAAACATATATCCCTTTTTAATACTTCATCTACAGCTCTTTTACCAGCCAAAAACTCTATTCTTGTACTAGACTTATGCTTCTCCCATTTCTTTATTTTTATCATTCTAAGCTCACCTGTTGATGTTGGATGTACTCCACAACACGCATTTGTATCTAAGTCACCTATTTTTACTACCCTTATTTCTTCATTTGTGTTTGGTAAAGCACGTCTTAACCAAATTTTTTTTAATTCTCTTTTAGTTGGAAGTAATGTTTCTACTTGTATATTCTGATGAATAATTTCATTGGCAAGCAACTCTATCTCTCTAATTTTTTCTTCATCTAAATTACCCTCTATATCCACTGTGCTGTACTCATTACCTAAATGAAAACCCGTTGTATTTGCATTAAAAGTCTTAAAAAAACACCCTGAGAGTACATGTTGCCCAAAATGTTGATGCATACCATCTTCTCTTCTATCCCAATCAATACTACACTTTACCTTATGTATCTTTATTGGTTTTTTATCTAATATATGATATACTTTTTTATCTTCTTCATATACACTTATTACTTCATAATTATCTATTTTTCCTAAATCTCCAAATTGTCCTCCTCCACCAGGGAAAAACGCTGTTTTATCCAACAAAACATGAAACTTATTTTCTATTTCTCTTATCTCAATTATTTCTGCTGTAAAATCTCTTATATACTGATTTGTATAGTATAACTTTTCCATTATGATTTTATCTCCATTTCCTTTATTCTAAACTGCCTTATTGTTTAAATATACACATATTTTAGGTTAAGTTTAAAGTAATTACACCAGATAGAGCTTAACCTATTTTTTAATAGTAATCTTCTACTATATTTTAACATATAGATATTAATGTTAACAAATTTATAATTATATATTATTTTAAATATTCAATAATATAAAGTATATTAACATTGCTTTTTTAAAAACTTTAGTATAAAATCATATTAAATAAATTTTCTGAAATGATAGAATATTGCAATCTATAAAAAACATACTTAATAACATATAGCATTGTATTATAAATATATCGTTTTATTTTGTAGGGGGAGTGATTTAAAATGCCAATAAAACCAAGAAAAATATCTATTGTAGGTTCAGGTCATGTTGGTTCACACTGTGGATTTAGTTTGATAACTCAAGGAGTTTGTGATGAACTCTTTATGATTGATATTGATGAAGCTAAAGCAAAGGCTCAAGCTTTAGATTTAGCTGATGCGGTTTCCTATCTTCCACATAAAGTACATATAGAAAAAGGAACTTTTAATGATTGTAAGGATTCTGATATCGTAGTGATAAGTGTTGCAGATTCTTCAGAAGGTCCTTTACGCAGACAAAACACAACTAGGTTAGACTTACTAAAACCAACTATTGGGATGATAAAATCTATAGTAAAACCTATAATTGATTCTGGATTTGATGGTATATTTATCGTTATTTCTAATCCAGTTGATGTAGTTACAAATTATATCTGGGAAAAGTCTGGTTTCCCTAAAAACAGAGTTATTGGAACTGGAACAGCTTTAGACTCAACAAGACTTAGAAGACTCTTATCTGAAGAAACTGGAATCGCTCAACAATCAATACAGGCTTACTCAATGGGTGAACATGGAGATTCTCAAATAGTTCCTTGGTCTCATGTTTCAATTGGTGGCAAACCAATTTTAGATATGATGAAGGATAATCCAGATACTTATGGCAAATTAGACTTACCATCAATAGTTGAAAAAAACAAGAAAACAGGTATAGGCATAATAAATGGCAAAGATTGCACAGAGTTTGGAATAGGAACTGCTTTAGTAGAAATTGTAAAGGCTATACTACATAATGAGAAAAAGATTTTACCAGTCTCTACATTATTAGAAGGTCAATACAATGAAGAAAATGTATTTGCAGGTGTTCCTTGTATTATAGGAAAAAGTGGGATTGAGGGAATTGTTGAAATCAATTTAACTAATGATGAGCAAGAAGGATTTAGTAAATCTTGTTCTGTTTTAAGAGACCATATTGCACTTTCAAAGACTATTTAGTTTTAAATATATACGATTTATTCTTTAATTAACTTATTTAGATACTCTATAATTATTATAGAGTATTCTCATATGTATACATAAAACAAATTGTAAGGAGATGTTAAATTTGTCAATAAAACCAAGAAAAGTATCAATAATAGGAACTGGTCATGTCGGTTCACATTGTGGATTTAGTTTAATAACTCAAGGTGTTTGTGATGAACTACTGATGATTGATATAGATGAAAATAAAGCAAAGGCTCAAGCTTTAGATTTATCAGATGCAGTTTCTTATCTTAAACATGCTACAAAAATAAAAAGTGGAACACTTGATGATTGTAAAGATTCTGATATTGTAGTAATAAGTGCAGGTCCATTACCTGAAAAAAATCAGACTAGATTGGATACTCTTGAGTCTACAGTCAACATTGTAAAAACAATTGTAAAACCTATTGTTGATTCTGGATTTGATGGTATATTTATTGTAATTTCAAATCCAGTTGATATAATTTCTGATTATATTTGGAAAGTTTCTGGATTTTCTAAAAATAAAGTTTTGGGTACAGGCACTGCACTCGATTCTTCGAGACTTAGAAGGCTTTTATCTGAGGAAACAAATCTTCCTCAACAATCAATACAAGCTTATTCTATGGGTGAACATGGAGATTCTCAGATGGTTCCTTGGTCTCATGTTTCAATTGGTGGAAAACCATTATTTGATATTATGAAAGAAAATCCTAACACTTATGGAAAATTAAACTTAGATGAATTAACTGAAAAAACAGCTAGAGCTGGTTGGGATGTACTTTATGGCAAAGGTTCTACTGAATTTGGTATTGGTACTGCTTTAACAGAAATAGTAAAGACAATTTTTCATAATGAAAGAAAAATCCTTCCTGTTTCTACTTTATTAGATGGTCAGTATGGGCAAAAAGATGTGTTTGCTGGTGTTCCTGCCATAATTGGCATAAATGGAGTTGAGTCTATAGTAGAAATTAATTTAACTGATGATGAACAAAAAAAATTCAATAAATCATGTACTATTTTAAAAGAATACATTAAAATTGCTAAGGATATTTAGATTAATACCATATTAGAATACATATTTAAGTTAATAGCATATTTTAAGTGTATCTCAAATTTAATATTGAAAGCAGGTAAATTTCTTATGATAAAAAATTATCTTAATAAACCTTAAATTTAAATCATAAATACCTGCTTTTATCTTTCAATATTAAAATATTAATTTATCTTTTCCCATCAAATTTTATAACTTTACTTTTTTTCTTTGTATTTTGAGATAGGAGTCCATTTTTCAATCCCATCAATAATTCTAGGTCTTCTGGATAAAGACTTATTCCTATATCTCCTAAATTTGATACTATATTGTCTGTGTTCATTATTTTGTTTTCTATCAGTAATTCAACTGCTTTTTTTAAATATACTGGACTTACACCCTTCATTTTATCTAATGGTTCTTCTATTAACCATCCTCGTTTATCCATTTCGCTCATAAGATAATTATACTTTTTATAGCTTATCTCACCTAAATTGTATGCTCTAAAAATCATAACAGATATAGGTACAATCCATTTTTGCTTTAGTTCTACATAATAATCTAGGTCTTCTGGATAAACCAAGTCTTCTAAAAAAGTCTCTCTTGGAAGCAAAAATGCACAGGCATATTCATCTGCTAAGAATTGCTTATTTGGTATTCCCAATTGACTTGATATTATATATCCAAGCTCATAGGCTAAATCATAGTTTCTAATTGATGCTGATTTTTTATCATTCCCAAGAGATATTAGATATTTAGTTTCTTTACCTATTCTCTGTTTTTGAGTAAATACGGTTGCTCCTTTTCTATCTACATTCATTCCTGATATTATAATCCCATTAGCCTCTAATAAACTTACCATATTTACTATTGGATTGTTGTTTAAATTCCAAAGTTCTCTAGTCTTATTAGCAAGACTTTCTATATCATTTATATTAACATCCTTAATTAGTTTTCTATTTGGTAAGTTTTCTTTTGGAAATTTTATATAACTTTCCATAAACGAGTATATTTTATGAATGATTATTATTTTTTCTCTATAAGAAATTTCCTCCACTCTAGGAAGTTTAGATTGAGGATTAAAATGACTATCTTCCACAATAACATTTATACTTTCGTTTTTATAAAAATACTCTTTTGGGAAGTTTAACATATTTGATAATTTTAATGCATTTTCAATATTTGGAACATACTTATTTTCTTCAAAAGCTTGTAAATCTTTTTTATTTATTTTAGTTTCTTTAGATAACTGCTCTAGAGTTTTAGCTCTAAAAACTCTAGCTGATTTTAATCTTTTTCCATTAAAGTCTTTTAAATTCATTTATTTTCTCTCTTTCAAAAATTAAATTCTTTAGTCATACAAATATAAATTATAACATTACAATTAATAATTTATCATATTATTGGCAAAAAAACAAAAGATGAAAACATAAATTTATATTTCCATCTCTAATCTGAATATATGATATAACTAGTTTTAATTATTTAAAAAGCTCTAAATATTCTCCATATCCTAATTCTTCCATGTCTTTTTTAGGTATAAACTTAAGAGAAGCAGAATTTATACAATACCTTAAACCTCCAAGTTCCTTTGGCCCATCATCAAAAACATGACCTAGATGAGAATTTCCTTTAGCACTTCTTACTTCAACCCTATACATGCCTTGTGAAAAATCACTTCTTTCAATTATAGACTTATCTATAACTGGCTTTGCAAAGCTAGGCCATCCACATCCTGCATCAAATTTATCCTTTGAAGAAAATAAAACCTCTCCACTTACTATATCCACATAGATACCTTCTTCATTATTATCATAATATTCATTTTCAAAAGGTACTTCTGTCATGTCATTTTGAGTAACTTCAAATTGAATAGGAGTTAAAGTCTTTTTTAACGCTTCCCTATCTACATTATTTCCATCCCAATAACTTTTTACAAAATTATATCTTCCTGAACCTTTATAATACATATTATAATTTAATGGTCTTTTTTTATAATAATCTTGATGATTTTCTTCTGCTTCGTAAAATTTAGTTGCTGGAATTATTTCAGTAACTATTTTACTATCAAATATTTTACTATTTTCTAAGCTTTCTTTTGACTTCAAAGCTGTATTTTTTTGCTCTTCATCATGATAAAATATAGCAGTTTTATATTGAGTTCCTCTATCACCAAATTGTCCACCATCATCCGTAGGATTAATTTGTTTCCAAAATATATTTAAAAGTTCATCATAACTTATTATATTATCATCATAAGTTATTTGAATAGCTTCAACATGGCCAGTTGTTCCTGAACATACTTCTTGATATGTAGGATTTTCAACATGACCAGATGTATATCCAGAAACTACTTTTATAACCCCATCATATTTATCAAAAGGTTTTACCATACACCAAAAACACCCACCTGCAAAAGTAGCAAGTTTTATCATTTTCATCACTCCTTAAAAAAATTATATTTTATTTATTCCCTAAGAAGTAACTTAATAATCTTGTATTTTATTATTTTTTACTTTATTTAGAAAATACTATATGATATTAAAGTATTTAAAATTGCAAAATCTTTTATCAAAATTATAAACTATAAAAATTTTTTACTTATAAATATAATGAAAAACTATACCTAATTTTTATAAAAACCTTTTTTATTTATCCATTCAAATGCATCTTTTATATCACAGTTTTCACCTAGAGATATTAAATATTCTAGTGAATCACAATCATCCATAGCTACCTCTCTCTCCATTTTAGGATTTAACCTATAGTAATTATCTCCAAGAAGTTTTTGAGAAAATAGTTGACTCATTTGAGAGTTCCCTTCTAGTGTAACAGATATAATTGGTAAGTCTGGCTCCTTATTGATTATCCAGTCAATAGCTCCCCATTCAGTTGTATCTGTCTTTATACTATTATATACATATCCAGTCCCTATAGAAAAAAGTCTGGTATTTTTATAATTTAGCTTAAGTCCACTGTCAATTGAATAAACTATACATGCTAAACTTGGGTCAGTTGCTATTATACCACCATCAACATGACAATTATAGGTTGGAAAGAATACTGGTGCAGCACTACTTGCCATTGCTACATCCACAACTTTACTAGTTTTATTAAGAGAATTTGGCATATTATTATAAAATACAGGCTTCCATGAATGTTCTTCATTACCTATATAAAAGCTTGGTACCATGACTAATTTACTTAAATCTTTCAATTCTAAGTCTTCTGGAAATATACTTAGTAAAATTTCCTTTAAATTTTTATTTTCATACTTTGGTCTGAGCATTTCTGCATAACTTTTGTTGAAAATATACTTTGAATTTTCAATTGAATAGAGAGTCTTTATCTCTTTAGGGCTTACACCATATGCAAGCCCTAATGCAATCAAACTGCCTGTAGATGTTCCTCCAAACATATTTATGTTATTTAACAAACTTGGATACTCCTCTACTATTCTCTCAAGTATGGATATACTTAATGCTCCCTTTAATCCACCACCATCGAATGTTAATATATTAAAATTCGAATTTTTCATATATACATACCCCCATATAAAATGCCTTATATATTTTAAATTTTAGTTAAAATAATTACACTATAATATATATATATTATGCAAATTCTATATTACAAAGTTCCTCTTTCTATAATTAAATTCAGTATCCTGCACTATTAAAACTATACTTTTTATTTGTTTGTACTATACACATATTTTAAGTATTATAAGTTTAAAAGTATGATTTATTATAAATAATTGATTAAAATAATATATACTTTAGTAATAGACCATAAAAAACATAAATAAGGGTTGACCTTATACAAAGCCACCCCTTATTTATGTTAATTATAATTAATCTTAATAATACTTTGATTATAAAATTTATACCTTATCAGCTAAGCGTATTTTCTTTATCCTAATATTTTTTTCATATCTTCTTCTGGAGTAGATATAGGAGTTAAAGCAAATTTCTCAACCAATATATTCAATACATTTTCAGACAAGAACGCTGGTAAAGAAGGTCCTATATATATATTTTTTATACCTAAGTAAAGCAATGTAAGAAGTACACAAACAGCTTTTTGTTCATACCATGATAGAACTATGCTAAGAGGTAATTCATTTACATCACATTCAAAAGCATTTGCCAATGAAGTAGCCACTTGAATTGCACTGTAAGTATCATTACATTGTCCCATATCCATTAAACGTGGTAAACCACCTATTTCTCCAAGATTTAAATCATTAAATCTATATTTTCCACATGCAAGAGTCAATATAACAGTGTCTTCAGGAGCTTGTTTTACAAATTCAGTATAATAATTTCTTCCAGGTTTTGCACCATCACAACCACCAACTAATAAAAAGTGTCTTATGGAACCATTTTTTACAGCTTCTACTACTGTATCTTGTACAGATGAAACTGTTCCTCTTGCAAAACCAGTAGTTAGCATATCACCTCCATTTATTCCAGTCATATGCATATCTTCTTTGTATCCTCCAAGTTCAAGTGCTTTTTCTATTACACTAGAAAAATCTTTATCTTCTCCAATATGAACCATACCAGGATAAGCAACCACTTCTGTAGTAAATACTCTATCTCTATAACTATCCTTAACAGGCATTAAACAGTTTGTCGTAAATAGTATTGGAGCAGGTATATTGTCAAATTCTTTTTGTTGATTTTGCCATGCTGTACCAAAATTTCCTTTTAAGTGCTTATATTCTTTTAATTTTGGATATGCATGTGCTGGTAATAATTCTCCATGAGTGTACATGTTTATTCCCTTATCTTTTGTTTGCTCTAGCAATTTGTGTAAATCATAAAGGTCATGCCCTGTAACTACAATAAATGGACCTTTTTCAATTTTCATAGGTACTTGAGTTGGCTCTGGTGTTCCATAAGTTTCGGTATTTGCTCTATCAAGTAATTCCATACATTTTAAGTTTATTTCCCCAGTTTTCATTACAAATCCTAAAAGTTCATCACTAGATAAGTCTTCTCCAACTGCTATTAACCCTTCGTAGAAAAAGTCATTCACTTCTTTATCTGTATATCCAAGTACCATTGCATGATAAGCATAAGCAGCCATCCCTCTTAATCCAAATAAAATTAATGATTTTAATGAACGTATATCTTCATTATCATTCCATAAATTCTTCATATCATAGTTGTCATTTCTACTACAAGTTGTTGAGCAATCTGAACATCTAGGTACAAGTTCACTTTTTGCTAGTTCAGTTTTTTCAATTTGCCTTTTTATAGCTTCATCATCAAAACTTACATTTGTTACAGTAGTAAACAATCCTTCTATCATAACTTTATCTGTTTCTCTTGTTGGTCTATTTTTATTTCCAACAGTTGCTCTTGAAAGTCCAATTAATACTCCTGTAAGTTCATCTTGTAAATTAGCTGTTCCCCCTTTTTTACCACAAGCTCCATTTATAGTACATCCTTTACCACCAACTGTCTGTTCACATTGAAAACAAAACATATTCTCCATCTTTTATTCCTCCCATTTAATTTTATTTATTAAAATTTATTAAATTGTTTACGATTTACTTAATTAGATTTCTCCATCTACTATTTTCCCATCTACAGATATAGTAATTACTTGCCATGGTATCATCTTTCCACTATTTTGTAGGGCTGTTTTAACTGCATTTACGATACCACCACAACAAGGTACCTCCATACGTGTTACCACTATATTTTTAATATCATTTAATCTTAAAATTTCTGTAAGTTTTTCAGCATAATCAACTTCATCAAGTTTAGGGCAACCAATTAATGTAACCTTATTTTTCATAAATTTATTATGGAAATTTCCATATGCATATGCTGTACAGTCTGCTGCTATTAAAAGACTTGCATTCTTTAAATATGATGCATTAGCAGGTACTAGTTTTATTTGCACTGGCCACTGATTAAGCTGAGACTCTTGTGCCTCCATTACTATATTGTTATTTGTAGATATAGTATCTAAATCTTGTCTTTTTATAGACTTAGACTGAGAACCTGGACATCCACATGCTAAATTTTCTTTTTGTGCTCTCTTTGCTTCCATATTTGCTTTTACTGCTTCTTCATCATATTCTGCCGCCTCTCTATTTTCAAATGAAATTGCATTCGTTGGACAAGTTGGTAAACAATCTCCTAAACCATCGCAATAATCGTCTCTTAAAAGTTTTGCTTTTCCATTTACCATACCTATAGCTTCTTCATGGCAAGCTTCAACACATAATCCACAACCATTACATTTTTCTTCATTAATTTTAATTATTTTTCTAATCATTTATATCACCTCATAAAATTTTTTTGTTTAAAATACTACTTTACTAGATATTTATTTTTAAGACATAGGTCTTTTTTATTTTAGATTTTTGTATCAGGATTTTTATATCTCCTTGCTTTTATAAATTTAGTATAGTACAATGAAAAGAAATTATCGGTTGCATATGCAACAAGGAAGTGATTATTTGAAAAAATTTTTAGAAAAACATATAAATCTATTAAGAAGGATTTCTCTGTTTGAAGGGATTAAAGATGATGAACTTGAAGCAATGTTAGAATGTTTGGGTGTTATTGATAAGACTTATCCAAAAGATGACATAATATTTTCTGTAGGAAATGAAGTGACTTCTATTGGAATTATGCTTAAGGGAAGTGCACACATAATAAAAGAAGATATTGAAGGTAATAGAAATATTGTGGCTGAACTTTTACCTGGTGATTTATTTGGAGAGGTGTTTGCTTGCACTAGACTACATAAAAGTACTGTAACAGTAGTGACAACATCTTCATGTGAAGTTCTATTTATAAAGTTTAAAAGTGTGACTGGTATTTGCTCGTCTACATGTGAATTTCACAATAGACTTGTTGAAAATATGTTACAATTAATAGCTGAAAAAAATATTTTACTTCATAACAAAATAGAGTTGCTTTCTTGTAAAACAACTCGTGAAAAATTGCTCATGTACTTTTCAAATCAAATAGAGAGAGCGGGTAACTATAAGTTTACAATCCCTTTTTCAAGAAATGAAATGGCTGACTTTTTATGTGTTGATAGAAGTTCTATGTCAAGAGAACTTGGAAAAATGAGAGATGAAGGTCTATTATCTTTTAACAAAAATAAGTTTGAAATCTTTTGTTTCCAAAATAAGTTTGATATTTAAACTTATATGATTCAATACACATAATTTTAATTAATTCAAATTATAGGCATTACGTCTAAATCTAGAATTTATATTTTTACTCAAAAAGTTAATAGATATCTTAATTATATAAATTAAGATATCTATTAATTTTGTATGTTAATTAGCTTACTTTTATGAAAGTATCTCATATGTCTTAAGACATACTTCAATTATATGTTTTTAATTAAATACTTCTTCTTTCCTAATAATATTTAAAAATTTTGCCGTTCTTTCATTTTTTGGATTATTAAATATTTCATCAGGAGTTCCTTCTTCAGCTATCACACCATTATCCATAAATATAATTTTATCAGCAACTTCTTTTGCAAAATTTATTTCGTGAGTCACAATAAGCATTGTTATTCCATATTTTGCAAGCGATTTTATAACACTTAAAACTTCTCCAACAAGTTCTGGGTCAAGTGCAGATGTTGGTTCATCAAATAATATTACATTTGGATTTACTGCCATCGCTCTAGCTATACCTATTCTTTGTTGCTGACCTCCAGATAACTTTGATGGATAAAAATCTTTTCTATCTAACATCCCAACTTTTTCTATTAATTTTATCGAAATTTCTCTAGCTTCTTGTTTACTCTTTTTATGTACTACTATCAATGCTTCCATTACATTTTCTAATGCTGTTTTATTTTTAAATAGGTTATAATTTTGGAATACCATAGATGTATGTTTTCTTAAATTTGCTATATCCTTTTTTGTTGCTTTTTCTACATCTACTTTTACATCTCCAATCATTATTTTTCCTTTTGTAGGCTCAACTAAATAATTTAAACATCTAAGTAACGTAGATTTACCTGTTCCAGATGGACCAAGTATAGCTACTACTTCACTTTGATTTATTTCTAAATTTATACCTTTAAGAACTTCTGTACCTTTAAAACTTTTATGTAAATTCTCTACTTTTATCATCAGTATCCACCTTTTTTAATAAATATAATAGACTAATCATATATTTGATACTAAAATTAATATGTTAATTTGAAATCTAAAAATAACTTAGTCATTTTATTTTTAAATAGAATATATTCTTATAATTATAATCTAACATTGACAAAGATAATCTACTGCAAGTTGTGCAAATAATGAAGATGCTGTGCTTAAACATTTTTCATCTATATTAAACTTGTTATTATGAAGTCTGTAATTTATATTTTTTTCTTTATTTCCTACCCCTATATACATAAATAAACCAGGTCTTTCATTCATATAAATAGCAAAATCTTCACCTGTCATTGCTGGAAAATCAATCATTTCAATATTTTCATCTCCAAGTATTTTTAAAGCACTTTTTCTTCTAAGATGATAACACTAATATCGTTCCTATAGTTAATGAAAATATCAGTGAGCTTATTGCTAAAATCACAGTTACATTGAATGATTTCATTATTATTGGAAATAATTCCAAAAAATATTTCATGCTAAAAATCATAAAATAAGTCCCCCTCACTTAATGTTGTTTTTTGCAAACTTTTGTCACATATTAAATTATAATAGAATTTTATTTATTTTTCCAATAGAAAAAAACTATTTCCTTACCCACTTATATAGCCCTTTTTAATATCAAATTTATTTAATATAATTGGGCTGTCTAACTCGTTTTTATAAAATTAAAACATATGAAAAAGTTGTAATATAGATATTTACATATCATTACTGCTATTGCAAATCAACCTCCGTGGAAGACTGTATATTAATCAATAAAAAATTAGATACGAAAAAATTTAGTAAAGAATTAAATATATCTCGTGTATCATTTACTTCAGAAGAATTATTATGGATGTAGTGATGGAACGAATACTGGATATATTAAAATAAAGACTGAGTATATATTAAATATTTTATTACCATATACTAAACATAAATATAGAGTTATCGAAACATCATGTCTAAATTTACTATAATTGACATAGTGTGCCTCCTAAATAATTAAATCATTATCTTCTTTTATCTTTATTGCCTTCTTAAATCCGTCTGAAATCACAAAACTCATAAGAGCAACCACAAAATATACAAGAGTTGGGACTGTGAAGTAAAATCCGAATCCTAAATCTAGGAACCTCATTCCTGTTCCAGTAGTACCGAAAGTTGAACTAAATTCTATAACAGAATTTAAAAGTAAAAGATAGCCAATAAGTCTAAATCTTTTTACATTTTCATTTATGAATAAGCTATATTCAGAACTATTTAATATTTATAACAATGACTTTACTATAATAAAATATGATACAACCAAAGAAAACCTTAATATACCAGATATAAAACTTTGTATAGTTGCTTCACCACTAAAACAAATATAACTAAAGCCTTTAATTCCTCCTACAGAAAGTACTAATGCTAAAAGAAAAAATAAAATTTGTAATATACCATTTAATAGATTTTTTATAAATTTATCAGACACTATATCAACTCCTTTAAAATATTTTATATACTACATCATATAATATCGTTTTTCAATAATTTTTTATAATAAAAGACATATTTTATTGTTAAAAATATAAAATATTTTAATTTCCTAAGTAAATATTTTAAGAGTAATTAAAATTATCTGTTGTTAGTGTAAGGTTTCTGATAATTAACACTATGAATATCTATATCTAGATTCCAATTTAAAAATTATTAATATCTATATTAAAATTTATTAGATAAAAACCTAAATATAGTCACTAATTTTAAGTTATAATAAGTATATTAAAATCAATAAAAGGGAGTTTTAAATTTGAATGCTGAAAAAATAAATCAATATATTAGGTCAGTTAAACTAAACAGAAAAGGTATACATAGTATAAATGAATATCCATTTAATCTACCAATAGTAAAAAACTTATATCAACTTGAGTTTCATAAAAACGTAACTTTTATAATTGGTGAAAATGGAAGTGGAAAATCAACATTATTAGAAGCAATAGCTATTGAATATGGATTCAACCCTGAAGGTGGGACAAAAAACTTTGGCTTTAGTACTTATAATAGCCACTCTGAACTTCATAAATATATAACAATCACAAAAGGACCTAAAAAACCTAAGCAAAATTTTTTCTTGAGAGCTGAATCTTTTTATAATGTAGCTACTGCAATAGATAAAGCTTCTAGGTTTTCGTCAGGAGTAAAAACTATAAACTATTATGGAGGAGTATCATTGCATGAACAATCTCATGGTGAATCCTTCTTCTCATTATTTATTCATAAATTTTCTAAAGAAGGAATATATATATTAGATGAACCAGAGGCAGCACTTTCACCTGCTAGACAGATGGCTTTTATAACAAGATTACACGAATTAGTAACCCAAAATTGCCAATTCATCATAGCAACACACTCACCCATATTAATTTGTTATCCTAATTCAATCATCTATGAAATAAATGAGAATGGCATTAATAAAGTTAAATGCGAAGATAGTGAAAATTATCAACTTACTCAAGATTTTTTAAATCATAAAGAAAAATTCTTAAACATGTTAATTGATTAGTAATCCATAAGACAAACTTTTTAAAATAAAAATTTAAACTTCTAACTATCTCAATTTTTTATTTTATAAGTATATACATAAAAAGACTACATTAAATTAGTTATAATACAAATTTAATGTAGTCTTTTACAAAGTTCATTTTACATCTTAGTATAAATTATAATTTATAATTAATCTACTTCCATATTAAACTTTAATGCTCCTGTAGGACATACCATTACACAAGGTGCATCCATACCCCACTCATTTCGTTCAACACAACCATTACACTTGTTTGCTTTACCATCATTTACATAAATCAAAGCTCCATATTCACAAGCTTTTTCACAAAGTTTACATCCTATACAATCTTGATTATCTAATATGACAAATTTATTTTCTTTTTTAAAACAATCTTTAGGACATACATCTACACATTTTGCTTCATCACAATGAACACATGATAGTGAAAAATACTCTACCTTTTCTTTTTCTTCCACTGTAAATACATGTCTAAAAAATTCACCCTTATCTATGTCATTATCATTTTGGTCTATACAAGCAAGCAAACAAGCCCCACATGCTGTACATAACTCTTTATTGAATTCAAATAAACTTTTCATTATATCCCCCCAATTATTTATTCACTTTTTCAATCTTACACTTACAACTTCTATATGCAGGGAATCCACTATAAGGGTCAAAATTATCACAGATGATACTATTTACATCAGCTTCTCTATATCCATGATACATATGTATGTTTTTATATAAAACTCTATCAGTAACATTGACCTTAACATTCAAACTTCCTATTTTAGTAGTTATTTTTATATAATCTCCATTATTAATACCTAAGTCTTTTGCATCTAAACTAGAAATATCACAACTAGCCTCATTTTTTAATATTCTCGAAAGCTTAACATCATGAAGTCTTGAGTGTAATGCATTTGGAATTCTTGCACCTGATGTTAATAGGTAATTATACTCATCTATATCATCATTAAATTCTTTGTATGTTGGTAATGTATCTAATCCAAAATCTTTATATTTTTCAATAATTGTAGATTTTAATTCAAACTTAGATGTACTAGTATCATAACCTTCCATTGTATACGAACCTACCTCATATGATTTAAAATCTTTACATTTCAATGGTGAATCACTTTCTTTAAGTTCATCTACATCTACACAAGTTCCTTTAAACATATGTCTTATACTTGCTTCATAACCTGCTTTTAAGAAATCATCATCTATGTCCATAACATTTGCTAAGTCAGAAAGTATTTCTACATCTGATTTTGAATCATATAATGTATCAATTACTTTTTTCGTATATGTAATATATCCACCTGGATAACTCTTACATTCTTCTCTTTCAAAAGATGTGCATGCAGGTAAAAGTATATCTGCATATTTTGATGCATCTGTCATAAATAAATCTATATTGACAAAGAAATCTACAGTGTTTAGAGCGTTAAAAAGCCTACCTGAATTAGGAAACATTCTAGCATTTATACCATGACAAAACAATGCTTTTATTTCATAAGGTGTCTTTTCTTCTATTTGTCGAGTTAAATCCATAGCTTGAAATTGATTTACCATTTCATTCCAAAGAGGAAATCTTTCCCCACCAATTCTTTCATTTATATTTTTAGGTAGCACTTCTTTTACAAACTCTTTTTCTAATGTTTGAAATCCTCCTACCTTACCAGCAAAATAATCTTGTTTTGGTATATTACCTCCAATTTTATCATAATTACCTGTTATAGCAGATAGAGACATCATTGCCCTATAATTTTGAAATCCATTTTGGTGATGAACTACTGGAGCAGCACTTTCATTTATACAAAATGGACCTTTCGATAACATCTCTACAGCTTTTACTATATCATCTTTAGAAACCCCTGTAATTTTGTTGACAGTATCTAAATCAAATAATTTTACATATTCCTTGTATTCATCAAACCCATGTACATGTTTTTCTATGTATTCTTTATCTATCAAATCTTTTTCTATAAATAAATTAGCCATTCCTAGAGCTAAAGCTCCATCAGTACCAGGCTTAACTCTCAAGTGCAAATCTGCTATTTTTTGAGTTGTTGGTGTTATCCTAGGGTCTACAATTATAAATTTTAAACCTTTTTCCTTTAGTTTACTTAAATTTACACTATTTAAAAATTTAGAGTAGTATGGATTAAACCCCCAACCTAAATAAGTATTTGCATTTTCCATATCCTGCATTGTAAAATTTCTCCCAGTTGCAACATTTCCAGCCATCTGTGCTGATGTTGAACAGGAGCTTGATTCTGTACCATAATTAGGAGAACCAAATGAAGATGCAAACCTTTGTAAAAACGGTCTATACCACTTTCCATACCCTGTAAAAAATGCTACATGTTTTGCTCCATATTCGTCTTTTATTTTATTTAATTTTCCCCCTATTTCACTATAAGCTTCTTCCCATGATATTGGCTTAAACTTTCCTTCACCTCTTTTTCCAATCCTCTTCAGTGGTGTTTTTATTCTATCTTCTCGATACATATATTCTCTATTACAAAGCCCCTTTGTACACAACAACCCTCTGTTCATTGGATGCTCTTTTGTTCCTTCTATTTTTATTACTTTGCCATCTTTGACATATGCATCAATTCCACAATGAATTCCTGGAGAACAAATATCACATAAAGTCTTCTTTATTTCTATTCCTGTTTCCTTACATGGTATCTTAGCCTTAATCAATTTATAACTATCCATATCAATATCTTCCTTTCCCAATGATAAATATAAAACACTATAATTATTATACATTCTTTTAATTTAAATATCATAAACTTAAAATATGTTTTTAATAATTAAATTTTATATACATTTATAAACTACTTAAATCATTATTTTTCACTCCTAGTTTACAGGAGATTACAATAAAAATCTAATAGCAAATTGTTATTTATATATATTTTGCAATAGATAAAAGCTATTTATATATGCTTTAATTTAAACACTGTATTTAGAGTGTAAATTGAATAGATTTAGATTATAATATATACAGTGAGGTAAGGTGAATAAAATGAAAATAGATATGATATATAAATTAATCAAAAGAAATACAGAACCATCAAGATGGTCAAGAGGTATAAAATACTATAGTAATCAATTAGTTGATTATATAGACATTGATATTGATGACTTACAAAATAACTTGCTAACATTTCGTGGTGGAGTCAATTCTGAGGATAATTATAGCTTTTATTTTAATTCAATAACAATAGATATAAAACACTTTAAAATAATTGAGAGTGACTGTAGTTGTGTTGATTGTCAATCAAATATTACAAATCGAGGCATCTTTATATGTAAACATCTAGTTGCTATTGTGATAAAAAGCCTAAAGCAAATAAAAAGTAAAAATGACATTCCTCCTGTTCTAATAGATATATTAGATGATGATAAAGATAAACTTTCTAAGACTGATTCTAAAGTCGGCTTGGACTTAAGTAAACAACTACTTTCTTTTTTAAATGATACTAAAAAAGAAAGAGTCAATTTAGATGTATTATTAAACATTGATTCAAACAAAGCAATTGCTGAGTTTAAAATTGGAATCGATAAAATGTATGTTTTAAAAAATATCACTGAATTTGCATATTCAAAACTTAATGGATATGAATTGGAGTTTGGAAAAAAATTTATTTATAATCCTAACATCCATTATTTTGCTGATGAAGATGAGAAGTTAATAGATATGATAGAAGAATATGGAACAAATCTTTCATATAATTTTTCTTCGTCATACTCAAAAAAGTTCATGGAAATAAATATGAGTTCTCTGAAACAATTTTTGAATGCTCTTAAGGACAAGGATTTTACTCTAATTTTTTCTAAGGAAGAATATCATCCAAAAGTATCAAGTGATATTTTACCAATAAAATTTAATTTTAAAAATATAGAAGATAAAATTGTCTTATCCTCCAAAGACTTACTACCTGTTCCACTTAGTAGAAAAGGTGATGTACTTTTATATGAGAATAATATCTACTTATTGTCTCATAAAAAGGCTCGAGATTATTCAAAAATCTATCAAGTATTATCAAAATCTAAGGAATTAAAATTTGATAAAGAAGACTCTAAAGATGTTTTAGGGCTATTAGTGCCTAAATTAAAGTCAATATCCAAAGAAGTTTATTTGGATGAAAACATAAAAAATAATATAGCAAATAATTTTGAAACAGAGTTTTACTTTGATATAATTGATGGCAATGTATGTTGCGACATAAAGTATATCTATGATGATGAAGGTGGTAAAAAATTTATACTTCCCAATATACAAAAGGAGGCTAAAATTGAAAATAAAATGATTTCTTCACAATTTGTAAAAGAAAATAACAGATATACATTTAAAGGAACTGACTATGACCTATTTACATTTTTAGATTTACAGCTAGAATCTTTAAAGGAATTTGGAGATATCTATTATTCTGAAAAGTTTAAATTGAAGAAAATATATAATTCTTCATCAATTCAAGCTTCAATTAATCAAACTAATCAAAATTATCTAGAATTTAATTTTAATATATCTGATATAAATCCAAAAGAGTACAAAGATATTCTAAAAGCTCTCCAAGAAAAACGTACTTTTTATAAGCTAAAAGATGGAAGTTTTATAGACTTATCAGAAAAAGAAACTAAAGATTTTTTTGAACTGGTTGAAAATTTGGATGTAATTGATAAATCAAAAGATAATAAAATTCATAATAATAAAGCTCTATATATAAATGAAATGATAAAAGGTAAAGATTTAAAATTTATAACTGGTAAAAATGAATTAGAAAATACATGTGCTAAATTTAGAAATTTTAATGTTATAAATTCAGAAATTCCAAGTAATTTAAAAGCAAATCTACGTGACTACCAAATAAATGGTTTTAATTGGTTTAAAGTTTTAGATTTTTATAAATTTGGTGGTATATTAGCTGATGAAATGGGTCTTGGAAAAACAATACAAACTATTACATTTTTACTATCTGTATTCAATAAAAAAAGTATTATTGTTACGCCAACATCACTTATTTATAATTGGAAAAATGAATTTGAAAAATTTGCTCCAGATATAAAAGTTCTATTGATACATGGAAATAAAAAAGATAGAGAAAAGTGCTTTAGAGAAATAAACGATTTTAATGTAGTCCTTACAACATATGGTACTCTTAGAAATGACTTAGAAAAATATAATGAAATAATTTTTGATTATTGTGTAATAGATGAGGCTCAAAACATTAAAAATCCAGTGGCTTTAGTAACAGAAGCTGTAAAAAATATAAATGCCAAAAATAAATTTGCACTTACTGGTACACCTATGGAAAACAATTTAGTAGAGTTATGGTCTATATTTGATTTTATAATGCCTGGATATTTATATAGTAGAGGAAAATTTCAAGAGTTATTTATAAATAAAGAAGATAATGTTGAAAATTTAAAAAGACTTATAAAGCCTTTTATTCTTAGAAGAAGTAAAAAAGAAGTAATGAAAGAACTCCCAGACAAGATTGAGAAAAACTTTTTTGTTGAATTAAATAAGGAACAGAAAAAAATATATAGTGTGTATGCAAAAGATATACAAGATAAAATGAAAGATAAAAATCTTAAGAAAGATAAAATAGTTATTTTCTCTTATTTAACTAAACTAAGACAGCTTTGTTTAGACCCAAGTATAGTGGTAAAAGATTATAATAAAAAAAGTTCAAAAATAGAAACATGTCTAGAAATACTTAGAGATAGTATAAATGAAAATCACAAGATATTATTATTTTCACAATTTACATCTGTCCTTAAAAATATAGGCAAGGAACTTGATAAGTGTAAAATTGCATATCACTATATAGATGGTAAAACTAATGCTAAAGAAAGGCTTGAACTTGTAGATAAATTTAATAATAGTACTGACAAAAAAGTTTTTTTAATATCTTTAAAGGCAGGTGGTACAGGATTAAATCTTACAACTGCTGATATTGTAATTCACTTTGACCCATGGTGGAATCCATCAGTAGAAAATCAAGCTAGTGACAGAGCTCATAGATTCGGTCAAAAAAATGTAGTACAAGTTATAAAGTTAATTGCTAAAGGCACTATAGAAGAAAAGATAATAAAATTACAAGAAAATAAAAAAGAGCTTATAAATCAATTTATAAATGGAGAGCTTTCTAACGAAGGTGTATTAAGAAGTTTATCTGATAGTGAGATAATGGACTTGTTTAATTGAAGGTAAGATATATAGTAAGTAAAAATAAAATACTACTATGTTATTTGTAATTGATAAACAGGAGTTTCCTAAAATATAGGAGACTCCATAATATCTTAAGCTTTGCAAATTATATGTAAATCTTTCTTTGCTTATATATTAACCTTCTTTATAAATATACAATTAATCCAAACAATCCAGATAACACCATCATAAGTATAGGTCCAATCTTATATTTTCGTAAACAGTACAATGAACAACAAAATAAAATAACAGCTATAATATCTATATTTTTGAAAATATTGGTAGTATAATAATTTGAAGAACCAAAAAATGTCAACAATATAATTGTAAATCCTGCTGAGATGATTAATCCTAAAGAGGATGCTTTCAGTCCATTTAAAATTTCAAAAACAAATTTCGAACTCTTATATTTTTTAAAAAATCCATATAAAAACATAGAAATAATTATTCCTGATATTATACAACCAACTGTTGCTGATATAGCACCCTCAATTCCTGCCACTTGCATACCAACAAAAGTAGAAGTATTAACAGCTAATGGACCTGGAGTCATTTGAGAAATTGTAATAATATCAGTAAAAACCTTTTGTGTTATCCATCCTTGCTTAAAAACTACCTGTTCCTGTATAATTGGAATAATAGCATAACCACCACCTATACTAAACATTCCTATTTTCAAAAACGTAAAGAATAAATTTATAATCATATACTCTCCCCCTTTTTTCGAAGTTGAATATATATAGCAAATAAACAAATCAAACAACTTAAAAGTAATACGAGTATTACATTAATTTTAAGGAAAGTACAAGCAATAAATGAAAATGGTACTAATAGATTTAATAACATTGATTTTTCATTAAGAATCATTTTATACATATCTATAGTCAAATCTACAATCAATGCAGCAACGCATGCCTGCATACCTTTTAAGATTGCAATTATATAAATATTTGAAGAAAACGCAACATACCACCTTGAAACAAGTCCTAAAATTACTATAGGAGGTATAATTGAACAAATACAACTGATAATTACTCCTATAAATCCAGCTGTTCTTTTACCTGCTAAAATGCTTAAGTTGATTGCAATTGCTCCAGGTGAAGATTGAGCAATTGTAGCCATTTCCATAAGCTCTGATTCACTAAATATTTTTTTATCCATAACATAGTACTTTTTTATCATAGGAACAACAACGTATCCACCACCAAAAGTAAAGGCACTTATAAATAAATTTATATAGCAAAGCCATAAATACAATTTAATATTTTTTCTCATAATATTCCTTTCTATGTGCACATGGACATATTATAAATGTTGTACTGCTATTTGTAAAATGATAAAATATTGTTGCAGACATGAATTTAATTCATGAGTAAAGGAGTCTAATTATGAATTTTAAACATTGCATTATTTTTAGAGAAGTTGCAAGAGTAGAAAATTTCACTAAAGCTGCAAATAATCTATTTATTACACAATCAGCAGTTTCCCATGCAATAAGAGAGCTTGAGAATGAGGCTGAAACCAAATTATTTGAGCGATTACATAAAAGTGTTAAATTAACAAAAACAGGAGAACTTCTTTTACAAGAAATTTTGCCAATACTTGAAAATTTAGAAAATGTTGAATCAAGGATTAAAAACTTAGAGTGTGAAACGCCCATACATATTGCGTCTTGTATTACATTTGCTCAAATATGGCTGCCTCAATTAATAAGGAGATTTCAAGAAATATATCCAAATACTAAGATTAACGTTGAAGTTCATAGTGCATTAAAAGCATTAAAATTATTGAAACAAGGAAAGGTTGATATAGCTTTTATTGAAGGGAAAATCATACAAGGCGCATTAGAAATCAGAAAATTTTCTTCTTATGAATTATGCATTGTATCTTCACCAAGCTATTGCAGTACTGCCGAGTTAAGTTTATCTCAACTATTGGGTATGGATTTACTATTACGAGAAAGAGGAAGTGCTGTACGTGAAACTTTTGAATCAGCTGTAACCTTGCAAGGTTACAAAGTACATGCAAGCTGGGAAAGTGTAGATTCACAATCCCTAATAGAAGCTACTAAAAATAGTTTAGGTGTTTCAATTCTTCCTAAAATTCTAGTTGAGCAAGAAATAGAAAAAGGAAACCTTATACAGATATTTATTCCTGATTTTAAACTTTTTAATGATATTACTGCAGTAATAAATAAAAATAAGTATAAATCTGCCTCATTAGAAAAACTATGTCAATTAATTTAGCATTTAAAAGGATACCTGATAAATTCTCTATGAAATAATCAAGTATCCTTTTTATAAGCAATATCTATTACTTTTTATAAGTCTCTCTTCCATTGTTTGTTATTCATTATTATATACAAAAACTTTTTAAATTACTTCTTAAGAAAACCTTTAGCTATTTTTAAGAAAGCAAGACCATTTGATAAAATTGCAGGATGACCAATTTATTAAAAAAGTGTTATCAATACATAATAGATATGTCTAATTACATATTTTAATAACACCCTTTTTAAATTTTTTGTAATATAAATAAAAATTTGTTTGTGTTATTATTTAATCCCAGCTCTGTAATTCAATAATATTTCCTTCTATATCTGTTGCATATACAAATGTAGCAACTTGTCCATTAGGATATTTTGTTTTAACGATTTCTCCAACTTGACCTCCACCTGCACTTTTTATTTTATTTAGGGTTTCTTCAACATTTTCAATTTCAAATGCGATGTGTGAAAAACCATAATTATTTATATTTTTTTGAAGCACTTCACCATATAAATTATATGAAAATATTTCTAATGTTGGTAAACAATCATCATATCCAGGTAAAGCTAAGTGCACACCTTCAATATGAGCATCTTTTATCCCTGTCAATCTATCCAACCATTCACCTTTTAGGTTTCTTTGTGGTGGTACTTTTCTGCATTCAAATACATCTTTATAAAATTCAGACAGCTTTTCCCAGTCTCTTGCTATTATATTTGTATGTACGTATCTCATATATTCCAACGCCTTTATAAAATATAAAGTATTCTTTATTTCCATAACACACTCTATTCCATGCTCAAATTATATCATTAAATTATTCTTTTAAAAATTTCTTTGCTACATTTGAGAAAATTAATCCATTTGATAAAATAGCTGGATGCCCACCTTTATTAAACAGATGCATTTTTCCATTTTTAATTTTTTCAAGAAGTGATGAAAAAGTATTTTCAAAGAAATCATGAGCTACTAAAGATACAAATTCATCTTCTTTACTTCCTGTTAAAAGTACATCTGGTTGCATAGTTTCTAGAGGCTTATGAAAAAATTTACCTATAGTTTTATAATGTTCAAAAATAGCTTCTGTATCATTATCTACTACTTGCTCCCAATTTTCGCCTTGATTGTAAATGTAAAAAGCTTTTGCATCATCATCTTGCTTTGATGCTTCACGCTCTAATTTCACATTTTGCACAAAGGACTCTAGAGGAGCTTCTCCTTCAAAACTATCTGCAATTACCTTATTCACTAAATCGGGTCTTTCAAGTGCAACATTTAATGCAACAAGAGCTCCTCCACTACTGCCAATTATATTTACTTTTTTATAGTTCATCTTTTCTAAAAAACATATAACTTGCATAGCCTCATCAAACCATAAATCGACAGAAAACTTATCAACCATTTGAGATTTGCCATGACCAACAAAATCAATTAATATTATTTTATATTCATCTTTATAAAAATCGATTATATCATCAAACATCTTAGATGAGGCTGTATTTCCATGTAAAAAAAGTAATGGTGTACCATCTCCAATTTCATTATAGTAGCACTGTTTGTTATTATATTTAAAGTATGCCATATGTTTCCCCCTTTAATATTTCTATAAATATATGTTTATGATTTACATTTAAAATGACTATTGTCATAGACACTTAAAAATAGTATAACTTAGAGTATAACCAAAATCAATAATACCTTAGTTGATTTGTTGTTTACTTAAGTTATTATAATCTAACTTCTGTAAAGTTTCTTTTTTGTACGAAAATGTTCTTTCCATTTGCAACTTCATCTCGATAGCAAAGCAATTCATTAGTATTGATACTTTTACTTAAATTCATAATTTCATCATCAGAGAGAGCATTTCCTGTATCTGTAATAAAAATATTCAATCTTTCTTTCCATTGTTCATTAAAAATTTGTTCTTTTTGGGCAACTAGTACATTTACTGTTAAATCTTCAATCCTTGAGATATGTCACAAAACCCATGCAATAGTTTCGTCTTTACTTGTTGGCACAATAGCATATTCATTTCTGTTTAAGTCATTAATAAGTTTGTCCACTTCATTTTTTTCTGTATTTGATATTTCTGAGAGATGTAATTTTGAATGAATTTCTAAAAATAGTGTTTTTACCTGTTCTATTTTTTCTTCTTTACGTATGATTTTATTTAATTCTTTGTGTACTTCACTTAACCCATTTCCAAAATATTTCATATAGTACCTCTTAATCAAATTCTTTTTTCTTCTAATTTTATTTTATCTAGCCTTTATAATCTCATTATACTTAGAAAATACAAAACCAATGCAATTTATTATAATAATTAACTAATAATGATAATTGAATTATTGTATATCTCTTTTTACCTTAACCATTTTTTTCTTTATAGGAATCTCTTTATATCTTTTCAATATCAAGTCTCCCTTGTAATTTAATATATCTATATATGAACATAAATCTTGAACTTCGATTACACCTATATCATCATTAGTAATACCTTTTATATTACTAAATGCTCCAACTATATCTAATACCCTTATCTTCTTCTTTTTGCCAGCATTTAAATACAATTTAACTACTTCATTTTCTAGATTTGATTTTATATCTTTACTTTTGTTTGAATTTTTAGCAATTTTTTTTCTTTTCGATACTTCTTTCAAAATTTCTTTTGAATATTCTTCAAACAAAACTTTACCCTTAATAATACTACTTTGTTCTATATTAGTTAACTCATTTATTTTATATCCTACATATGTTTCTATATTATCTATATATTTCTCATCTTTTTCATCTACTATAGTGATAGCTTTTCCACTATTTCCTTTTCTACCAGTCCTACCTATTCTATGTATATAGTTTTCCTTATCTTGTGGCACATCATAGTTTATGACTAAAGAAATATCATCAACATGTATTCCTCTAGATGCTACATCACTACTAACTAATACATTAAACTTTATATTTTTAAAATCCTTAATCACAAATATTCTTTTTTCTTGTGATAAATCTGCATGTAACTCTCTTACCAAAAAACCTTCCTTACTCATTTTATTATATAGTTTAGATACTTTTTCTTTAGTATTACAAAATATTATTACACTCCTTGGATTTTCGCTGTATATTAATTCTTTTAAAACTACATACTTATTTCTTTCCTTTGACTTGATTATTTTATCATCTATTTGTCTTAATCCTTCATTAGTGTTACTTTCATTTCCTTCTACATTTATAATGCCGTAATCTGGCATATATTTTTCACATATATATTTTATCTCTTCACCTATTGTAGCTGAAAAAAGACCTAAGGTTCTCTCTTTAGGTATATTTGTTAATATTGTTTCCATCTGTTCAAGAAAACCTTTATTAAACATTTTATCAGCTTCATCTATTATTAAATACTTTATTTTTTCTAAATTAATAGTGCCTCTATTTATATGGTCAATTATTCTACCCGGAGTAGCTACAACGACATGAACCCTTTGCTTTAACTCAGCTACTTGTTCTTTTATAGATTGTCTACCAAATATAGCACTACATCTTACCTTCTTTAACCTTCCTATACTTGATATCTCATCTTTTACCTGTAGCGCTAATTCTCTCGTTGGTACTACTATAAGTGCTTGAATATTATTGTATTCTATATCAATATTTTCACATATAGGTATTGCAAAACTTGCTGTTTTCCCACTTCCTGTTTTTGATTTTACTGCTATATTTTTACTATTTAACAATTCTGGAATAACTTCTATTTGTACCTTAGAAGGTACATTATATTCTAAATTTTTTAATGACTTAAGTATCTTTTTATCCAATTTAAAACTTTCGAATGTATATTTCATATATTACCACCTTATTATGTTTATTTTTATCTTATCAATTATATTTTTCTCCATTATATTATTATAATGTAAGACACCGATATTTTTATACTTTTTATCATTATATATATATAGATTTTAGCAGAAAAAATTATGAACTAGTCCTTAAATCAAAATAAAATCTAAAAAAATACCCCTTATTAACATTGATAAGTCAATATTTTCAAGGGGTATTTTTTTTAGATAATTAAATTGATTTAAATAAACTGAATTAGTATACTTCTTAGGTTTAATTTATATTCCTAGACAATTTTTCAATTTATATCTAAGATTAAAAGGTATTAATCAATACCTAAATTACCATAATCTCACATACCTATATCTTTATTCAAAATACCTTCTGTAATTAATCGTGCTATATAGTCATAACCTGCTTCATTGGCTTTATTGCAATCATCCACATTATCACAGAAAAAACTTTCAATTTGTATTGCAACTGGATTCGTGTTTCTCAAGATATATAAATTTTCTCTTTTTTTAGCTCCTCTATTTTCAAATAATTCTCCAAGTTTATTAGATACTCTTTTAGCATATTCTAATCCTTCATTACCATAATAAAGTACTTCTGCACCAAAGCTTTTTCCATCACTTTTATTTAAATGTAGCTCTACTAGTAAATCATATTTGCCACTATTTACTTTTGGAACTCTATAAAAAAACTCTTCTTTTTCTGCTACAAAATGTCTTTCTGGACAAATTATTACATCTACTGTATTACCTTGACTTATGAGCATCTCTGCTAACATAGGAGCTAATTTTTTATTATAACTATACTCATCAACTATTGCATTTACACCTGTACTTTTTCCACCTTTTAGTATACTATGACCTACTGTTATGCATATTTTCATTTACTTTTTGTCACCTTCTTTTAAAGCTAAAATTTGTATAATAGTAATATGATTTTAAAGCTATTACTAGTAATAATATATTAATTGAAGATGGCAAAAGTTCTCATAACTTATCATTTTTTTAACATATTTGTCTTATTTTAGCATAAATCTAGATGCTTAATTTTATTTATTACAATTATTATTTAACTCTACTTCATAATAACTACTGTAAATCCAGTATAAGTATTATAGTTCAACACATTATCTAACAGTATATGTTACAAACATTGAATTATTTGGTGTATTCCTAAGAATACTGTGGTTATTAAATTTATATTTCTATATTTATTACAGATATATTGCAAGCTAAAATTTCCTCAAGAATCATAAATTTCTTATCTCTAACTTTGCTAACACTTTTATTCTTAAACTATATACTTGTCATTATAATATTAGAATAGATTATTTGATAATAGCTTATTGTTAAGGCTTTATAATCAATTTATAAGTCATAAATACTTGATTAACTGATTTTTTATAATTGATGCTATTTTAACAATAATTATCACCTTATATCTAATCTATAATAATATTTGTATACATTAAATCATATAATTGTTTTAGTAATTTTAAATTTTATGTACAACCAATTAATAGTATAATAAAAGCGATGTATTTATGAATAATTCACCATTATTCAGTTCATTTATTGATATATGTTCAGTTTTTATATTTATACTTTTTACATCTTCATAAACTATTCCAACAGGTGAACAAATAAAGCAAGAGAAACCAAAGGTTTTAGTAACTTTTTTAACTTTGCTAGGAGTAATATTAATTTGATTTTTGTAATTTTCTATATTTTCATTAGCCATTTTTATATTACTTCTATAGTCCTTATCTTCTTGAATGTTATAACTATTATCTAATTTATTTACTGATTTAAATCTACTATAATTTCTACAACTATAGTTAATTTCAAACTCTATACTTCCAACAATTATTAAATTGCATAGTTTTAGATTTTTGTCTTTATTTATAGGATTTTTTATAAGTTTTATACTAAGTATTTTGCTATTTGTATTCACTTTTAATATATCTTTTAGATTTTTAGGTGCTTTTAAAGTATTGCTTATATTTAATTGTTTAAATACAGCTTTTTTAATACTTGTATAAACACGATTACTTTCTATTGATATTTTCATTGGAAATTTTTCCATATCATACTTATAATAATAATATATATTAGCGTGGTTTTCTATAACCCTACATGCTGAATTTGCTAATACTATGCTTTTAAAAGATATTATTTTTTTACAATTTCCATTTATTTTACCTATGTAAAAACCTTGTTGTGGATTTAATCCACCCTTTCTGATACCATTAACTTCTACAGTATTATTTATAAATTTTATGTACTTAGAAATATAATCTTTAAAAAATATATTCCCAGTTTTGCGATTACTCATATTTGTAACAACAATAGTATATGTTAAAATATCAAATACAGATGCACATTCTTTATCAACATATTTTTCTACCTCTAAAATATTTCCACTCATATCATTTGAAACAATATTACTAAAAGTAGTTTTTGTTATTATAGGGCTTCTAGATAATAACTTATAACTAAAATCTCCCCCATATTCATTGATACCTCTCATTGCACCCACCTTTCTATAATTTAAATATTATCTTATTTTAAAATTATTGTCATAACTTATAATTGTAGTTATACTTATAAATAAATTATTGTCATCTAAAATGGATGATGTTATATCTTGTATAATATACTTTAAATTAATTTTATCGTTATTTTTTATTCCTCTAGGCATTTGTATAAATGTACTAAAAGGTATTTTTAATTCAAGTATATTTTTCTTTGTAAAATTCCTATTTCTTTTAGCATTATTTATATTTTCTAACCTTATGTTAGTATTTATATCGCCAACTAAAATTAACTTTTTACCAGTCATCTGCTCATCCTCTAACGACATACATTCTATTGTATCAATCAATTTTATATCGTGGATATTCATGCCACAAACAGATGTATCTAATAAATTTACTCCAGATTTTTTAGAAACTAGCTTAAAATTTTTATATGTATTAAATTGAGAAATGTAAAGTGTATTTTCTAGACTCTCACATTCTTCCAGATTATATATAACCTTATCTTTTTCATGCATGATTTCATCAATCTCCCTATATCTATATATTAATACTATTCATTATAACTATTTCAAATTACCATTTTTAATTTTGTATCAAAGAAATATCGCTATTTATAAGATATGATATATTTTTGATAGATATCATACCTTTTATTTAAAATAAAAATATAATTTTAAAATTATAAATTAAATATTTCTATTGACTTTTTATTTGTGATTGATTATAATTTTTATAGACCGACGGTCAGTCTTAAAAAGTGAGGTGTTCTAGAAATGCAAGATTTAAATAAAATGAATAGTTGTTTTAATAAGAATTTTAATTTAATAGTACTTGGTCAAATTGTCTCTATACTTGGTTCATCGTTGTTAAGATTTGGACTTTCCACTTATATTTTAGATATGACAGGACGTGCAGACATATTTGCAACTTTATACGCAATATCAAGCATACCTCTTTTATTTTCTCCAATTGGTGGTGCAATAGCTGATAGATTTAATCGTAAAAATTTAATGGTTATATTTGATTTTATTAGTTCAGTTATTATTTTTACTTTTATTTGTCTTCTTTCTACTTTAAACAATTCTATTATATTAATTGGGGTTATTATGGTACTATTATCAATTATTAGTTCTATGTATCAACCTACTGTGCAAGCAAGCATACCTTTAATAACAAATGAAAAAGATTTAGAACAAGCAAATGGAATTGTAAACGGAATAAGCTCTCTTTCAAGTATGTTTGCTCCTGTACTTGGAGGTTTGTTATATGGCCTTATTGGAATTAAGATGCTTCTTATTGTAAGTTGTATTGCATTTTTTCTATCCGCAGTAATGGAAATGTTTATTCATATACCTTTTAATAAAAGAAAAGTTAATGGAAGCATAGTATCAACAATAGTCAGTGATATGAAAGAAGGATTTTCTTATGTTATAAAACAATCTTATATTAGTAAAGCCATGATTCTAGCTGCTTCTTTAAATTTATTTTTGACTCCATTCTTACTTGTAGGAATACAATATATTTTACGTATAACAATGCATAGTAGTAATAATATGTATGGCATAGGGATAGGAATTATTGAATTTAGTAGTGTTTTAGGTGCACTTTCAATAGGTCTGTTTGCTAAAAAAATGAAAATGAATACACTGTATCGCTGGTTAATGTTAATTAGTATTCTGATGATACCAATGGCTATTTCTATTTCACCTTTAATGCTTAGACTAGGATATTATCCATCTTTTATATTGTTATTTATTTGTGTTATACCTATAGCCATGTCTATAACAATTATTACTATATTCGTTTTAACTATTGTTCAAAAACAAACTCCTAATGAATTATTGGGTAAAGTAATGGCTACTATTACCGCTGTATCACAGTGTGTTGCTCCAGTTGGTCAAATTATGCATGGAAAATTATTTGAAATTTTCAGTTCCACAGTCTATATACCTATAGTATGTATGTTCATAATTATGCTATTAATTTCAATTCTTGCTAAGTATCTATATAAGAATGAATCAAAAACATAAAGTATAAAATAATTAAAAATTATTTTTAAATGTACAAACCGATTGGAAAACATACTTTAATCATCCACAAAATGTTAAAAAGCAACAGATAAATAAAGTATGATGCATTATTATCTGTTGCTTTATTCATTAGAACTACCTTTATTAAGTATACAATTATACTTCTATGTCTTCAACTTTTGAGATAAGCCATAAATATGAAAGTCCAGCTAATACTGCTGCTACTATCCAGACAATAATAAAAGGAATATATGTGTGAATCATAGTTGTTATAATGTTAGCGGTGCAGGAGGCAAGAATAACAGAGACTATAATCGTTGTTTGAATGGAATATTTTCGAAATCCAATGCTAACAGAAATTACACCTATAAATAAAGAGAATACAGCACACAAAATTGTTTCAATAATAATCTTAAAAAACAATCCAAGAGTAAAATTATCAGAAATCATAGGAAAAAAAGCTTCTGTAACCATAAATATAAGGAGGGAAATAATCGTCCCAAGCAACATAAAACTCAAACATAATGTAGCTATCAATACAATCTTTGAGTTCAATAAAGTCTTTCTGTTTATTGGATAAGTAAAAATCAAAATTGCATTTTTTCCAGAATATTCTTTTATAACAAATGTGGAAAACAATACAGCTGATAAAATGGCATAAGCTGACATTTGTAGAACGTTAGTGATTACCCAAATATTATGGTAATTAGAAAACTCAGCAGAATCTGTATCCCCCCCTGTATAAGCAATCATAGCAAATGTATACAAAAATCCTAATACACATAAGGTAATGATACCCATGGCATGAAGATAAGGGCGAATATTATTTTTTTTTAGTTCTAATTTTATAAGTTTATACACAGTTGTTTCCTCCATTCATTATTTCAAAAAAATACTCTTCCAAGCCATTAGGAAATTCTTGTTTTACTGTAGACATAGGAATTTCTTTTAAAATACTTCCATTCGAAATAATGCCTATTGTATCAGCTATATACTCTATTTCACTTAATATATGACTTGAAATAATAAGTGTCATATCATATTCTTTTGCAAGTGTTCTGAATAAATCACGCATTTGTTTTATTCCCATAGGGTCAAGACCATTGATAGGTTCATCAAGTAAAAGAATATCTGGATTATGTATCATTGCACGAGCAATCCCCAACCTTTGCTTCATACCCAAAGAAAACTTACATACCTGTATCTTTCCAGTATTTTCGAGTCCTACTTTTTGCAAAACAGCATTTATATCTGCATCATAAAAATTCATGTAAGCATTATGTATCTTTAAATTTTCCTCAGCTGATAAATGTTCATAAAAAATTGGTGTTTCTATAATACATCCAATTTTTCTTAAAATATTATTACGATTTTCTGATATATTCATATCAGAAATCATTATATTCCCAGTGGTTGGTTTTAATAAACCTGCTATCAATTTTAGTACTGTAGTTTTTCCAGCTCCATTTGCACCTAAAAATCCATAAATACTTCCTTTCTCTACATTTATATTGCAATGTTTTATGACCTCTTGATTATCAAATACTTTTTCCAAATCTTGAACTTTAATGATTGTATTCATTTTCTTTAATATTTTCCTTTCTCTATGAACCAGTATTTATTTTTAGTGTTTATTAAATCTTTCAAATTTGATTCATTCATAATTCATAAAATAATATTACTTCAATTAGACAATATAGTGTCTTATCTAAGAATACTATTTCAAATACAAAAAGTCAATATATTGTCTAAAATAAAAATAAAACTTATATTTATTAAGAGGCACAATGAGTATGACATATATTAGAATAATTAGGATATTTAATATTACTGAAGTAAAGCTTTCAATATTAAAAATGATATAAAAATAGTGACTATCTTAATTATTAAAATTAATTATAGTCACCATTTTGTATAGTTTAATTAAATATTATTTTATATGTGAGTTTGATAGAATTTATTTTCATTAAATCTATTATTCTGGTTTATACATAATTTTCTTATTATTATCATATATTACCAAAGAATTTGATTTTACAATTTCATTTTCATATTTAACATCTTTTTCAGAGAAATTAGCTACTACTTTTAAATCATCTCCATATTTAGTCATTTGAACTAATCTATCATCAGAAATAAACTTAAAGTCTGTCATTTCTCTTTTAATAGCCTTTTTATTGAACTCTGACCATACTTTATCATGAGAAATTATTTCACCTTTATGTTTTTCCCATTCAGTTCTATCTATATAATACATAGGTGGTGTATTATATAATACTTCTTTCATCATTCTACTTCCAACTTCATCCTTAATTTTGAAAGTTCCCCATAGCCATTGATGAGAAGATACAACAGAATCATTATAAACTAATCTAAATAAAGGTAAAGAATAAGTTGGGTCTATAAATATTTTTTTATATTTTTCTTTTACAGGTATCTGCTTTGAAAAGACTTCTGGCACTCCTCCTGTTGGAGAATAGTATCTACCAACATAATATTCACTTTCTTTGTTCTTACTCATATCTTTATCTACCCAAGCAAACGCTGGTGTTTCAAGCCCATGTGCAAATGCTATAGTGCTACTTGCAAAGTCATTTCCTCCTTCTGAACCTATAACCATATTTGCATTATCTCTTATATATGACATTCTTTCAAGTCTAGCTTTTAAATCTTGTGACTGTGTTGTTATATGATTTGGAGAATAATCATCAAAAATTTCTCCTGTAGCATCACAGTCTATAAACCAAGAATTAAATTCATACCCCTCATTCAATATACTTTTTACTCTCTCTTTTACACTTGGTAAAGATAATGTAGGATTTAGTTGTCTTCCTTCTCCTTGAAATCCAGATTCTTTTTCACCTTTTTTATTTTCTATAGTAGCATTTTCATATAGTGACTTATCTTTAAATGATGCTGTACTCCATTTTTCTTCCCCTGGCTTGTGTATAGAATGATATGAATCATATGGTCCTACAAGATAACCTAAATCATTAGCTCTTTTGACTATTTCTGGTGATACATAACCTTCTTCCATATCATCAAACCCTATCCAAGCATTATCAATACCAGATTTATTCATATCATTAATTACATCAATTGTATTATATCTTGCCCATGTATCAATTTTATTCACACTATTCCCCAATTTTGACTTTAATAACTTTTTGTTAAACTCTATAAGTTCTACTCTATTTAATTTAGATATTCCTTTATCTAGTACTTTTTTTATTTCTTTATCATTACTATCAAAAACCTTACTATTATAAAAAGTATTTAGTTGCATAACTTGATTAAAGGCTTGAACTATTTGATTTTTTTGATATTTATCTATATAATCTTGGGTTTTTATTTGATTAAGTACAGTTATAAATTCACTATTATCAGGTTTTTTACTTAGGAGTTCTTTCATCCAATTAATTAAATCATCTGATAAATTTTCCTTTAATTTGTCCCATTTAATATCACCTACTGTTATTATAGATTTGTCTGCAAAATAAATCTGAGGAGCTCCATAAAGCTTTTCAATGTTTTTATTATCCTTAGATTTTTCTTCTAATGTTTTAAACTCACCTTTATCAACTATATAATTTTTATAGGTTTTTGCCACATCTGTAATATTTTTATCAGTCAAATATATTTTAAATCCATACTCTTTATTTTTATTTATACTTGGATATTCATGTGTAAATGTAAAATTAATTTTATCTTTAGAATTAAATTTAATCTCATTATTAAATTCATTTTCAATAATATAAAGCACAGAATACTTTGTCTTATTTACTGCAAAAAACTGCATCGAAAAGGATTCTATGACATTGTAAGCTGATTCATTTAAATGCTCTTTCCAGTATTTATCATCACTTGGTATAAATTTACCTTCATAAAGTGGTAACACATAACTTTCGCCTTCAATTCTTGGCCAATTAAAACTAGATTCTTTTTCTGAATTAGATTTAATATCTACATCTAAATAGCTTTCCTCTTTTTTTATATTTATGTCTATGTTTTCATCAGGATATGTCCATGATGTCTCTGTTTTTGTCTGTTTAAAATTTGATACTTTCCTTTCTTTTAATGGTTCAGATATCTTTTCCTTTAAACCATTAGATTCTACTGATACCTCAAAAGTTTCTGGTTTTACTTCAAAATTAAAGTCCAGATTTTTGACATTATACATAGATGATGTGTCATTAATGACCTCACTACTACTACATCCAGTGATAGTAGTTGCAATAATTATACAACTTGTAAATACCGAGAATATTTTTTTCATAAAATCCACCTCCTCGATAAATATATCACCCTTATGTTACACCAAAGTTACAATTTACTTTGAATTTCACTATCTATTAATTGAAGATTATATTGTTGAATTAATTCTATTAGACGTTCTGCATATATGTTACTTCCACTTTCATCTTTTGCAGTGCTATAACCTGCTTTTTCTAATGCTTTAGCTTGATAGATATATGTTTTTGCATCAAATACACCATTGGCTTTATATCTTTTATTTGTAGCTAAAAATTCTGCATGGTCTTTTATAGATTCACTTTTATCATCATATATTCTAAATTTATCATCTATAATTGTATCTAAATGTTCTTTTGTTTCTAAAGTAACTGATTTTCCTTTCCAATAGGCATCAGCCTTTATACCAAATAAGTTATTATACTCTTTTGCTAAACTTGATTTACCCCAACTAGACTCAATTATTGCTTGTGCAATGGTTATAGATGGCAATATTTTATAATTTTTATAGTTTTGTATAGCAGATGTTTCAATCTCATTAATAAATTTCATATATTGTGTATCAGATTTTAATCTTTCTGGCTTTATTCCATAATCTTTAAGGTCCTCTATATAATCATTAACCAATCTTTTTTGTTTATTATTAAATTTCAACTCATCTAAAACACTACTTAAATTTTCTACTTTATTATTTTTAGAAAAATCTTTAACAAATAAATCTGATACTTCTTTTATTTGTGAATCATTAACTTTTTCTAACTTATTTTTATTTAATACAGCAATGATAGAAGCCACATACTTCCAATTAACTTGTGCATTATTTTCACTTGCTAAATCAGCATATTCTATATACTTACTAACATCTATATCAGCCTTATTTATCTCTTTAATTGAATATTCTTTTACTAACACACCTATTCCAACTATTATTATCAGTATTGCTATAATGAACTTCTTATTCTTCATAAATTATTTCCTCCCTTATATTCTCTACAGAATACAATATACCCTACTTTTGTTACATATTCTTTACGAAATTATGAAGATTTTATGAAGATTTATGTAATATATTTAATTTAAAGCATGATTATTGTTATAATATATAGGTTTGCATTAAATAAAAAATAGTTAAAATAAATTTAAAATTAGATAAATTTATTTTAACTATTTATACACTAAGACATTATTTCAATTTACTTCTATTAATTTCTATAGATTTTTCTAATACATACTCTTCTCCATATACAATAATTTTTATTGGTTTTGCCTTTAAATTTTCTATCTTAATTAAATTACTATATACATCAACATGGATATTATTATCTCTATAATTTATATTGAAAGAATAATTATTCCATTCTTGAGGTAACTTAGGCTCAAAAGATAGTGTTTCATTCCATGTTCTCATCCCTGCAAATCCATGTATAATAGAAAGCCATGAGCCAGACATTGAAGTTATATGAAGACCATCATTAGTATCATTATTATAATTATCTAAATCAAGCCTAGCTGTTCTTGAGTATAATTCATAAGCTTTTTTTAAGTCATCTACTTCAGAAGCAATAATAGAATAAACACTAGAAGATAAAGAAGACTCATGTACAGTATATTTTTCATAAAAATCAAAGTTTCTCTTTTTCTCTTCTTTAGTAAACCTGTTTCCAAAATAATAAATTCCTTGCAACACATCTGCTTGTTTTATAAAACATGACCTAAGAATCTTATCCCAAGACCATTTTTGATTAAGAGGAAGATTCTCTTTTGGCAAATCCTTTACCTCTATAAATTCCTTATCTAAAAAATTATCATTTTGAACTATTATTTGTAAGTCTTCATCATATGGCAAATACATTTTATTTGATATTATTCTCCAAATTTCAATTTCCTCTAAACTTAAATTATTTCTTTCAACACATTCGCTGTACTCTTTTTTTAACTTTAAGACATTTTCTACAGCATATTCTAAGCACCACTTAGCTATATAATTAGTATACCAATTATTATTGATATTGTTCTCATATTCATTTGGACCTGTAACTCCATGTATCATATATAAATCTTTTCTTGTAGATAAATGTACTCTACTAGCCCAAAATCTAGCTACTTCTACTATTACATCTATGCCCTTTTCTTTTATATATCCAAAATCACCTGTATAATTTGTATAATTATATATTGCATATACTATACTTCCATTGCGATGAATCTCTTCAAATGTTATCTCCCATTCATTATGACATTCCACTCCATCGAAAGTAACCATTGGATATAGTGCTCCCTTAAGTCCAAGTTTTTTGGCATTATCTTTTGCTTGCTTTAGCTGATTGTATCTATATACTAAAAGATTTCTTGCTACACTCTTATCTGCTACACCTAAATAGACTGGAAGACAATATGCTTCTGTATCCCAATAAGTAGCACCTCCATATTTTTCACCAGTAAAACCTTTTGGCCCTATATTTAATCTTGAATCTTCTCCATAATAAGTCGAGAATAATTGAAATAGATTATATCTTATACCTTGTTGACTACTCTTATCTCCTTCTATCTTTATATCTGCACTTTCCCATCTTTTATTCCACAATTTTGTATGTTCATTTAAAATTTCTTCATACTCTTTAGATATTTCTATATTTAAGATATCATCACATTTCTTTAATAACTCATTTTCACTATAATCTCTAGTGGAAGTTATTGTTACATATTTTTCTATTCCAATAGTTTCGTTTTCTAAAACATCCATTGTTATTGAATTTTCACAGTAATTATCAGTACTTAAATAAGATATATCATCTACTTTACCTCTTGTTTTAATATGCATCGTTGCACCTACTGTAAATATGGGTGTCTTAAATGTATTTTCTTTTGTACGTGAAAGTATATTTCCTCTATATTCTGAGGAGCTTGAAGAAACTGCATTCCAAAATTCTTCTTCGTAATTTGAATCTTCGTTTTTTATATTTGAATCTAAGTATGGAATAAATTTTATTTTAGCACTAGAATTCAAAGCTTTTATATCATACTTTATTACAGCTAATTCCTTAACTGATACGCTTAAAAATCTTGTTATATTAGCTTCAAATTTTTTACCATTAATATTCACAGTAAATTTACGCTTTAAAATACCATTTTTCATATCTAATTCTCTATAAAAATTTTCAACATTACATTTTTCAAGGTCTAACTCTACCCCATCTATGAAAATTCTTATCCCTATATAGTTAACTGAGTTAGGAATTTTACCAAAGTATTCTGGGTATCCATTTTTCCACCATCCAACACGAGTTTTATCAGGAAACCATACTCCAGCTATATAAGAACCTCTATGGCTATCTCCACTATATCTTTCCTCATAGTTTCCTCTCATACCCATATAACCATTGCCTATACTCATTATAGACTCTGCTAATCTATTTTCTTTAATTTCAATCTTGTCTTGTATAACTTTCCACTCATTTATATTATCAAACAAACATTTCATATAATGCTCCTAACTATATACTTATTATACTCACTTAATATATACTTAAAATTTAACTGACTTGTTGAATTTACAAGTAAATTTGCTTTTTTTAGATTTTTATAATCTCCAACTCCAACAGAAAACATATTGGCTGAGTTTATAGCATCAATACCTGCACTTGCATCTTCTATTCCTATACAATTTTTAGGATTTACACCAAGTCCCTTTGCTGACATAAGAAATATATCTGGATATGGTTTGGTGTTCCTACATTTTGACGCATCTGCTATAAAATCAAACTTATCACTTATGCCTAGATGTTTTAATACATTTGTAGCATTCTTGCTTGCAGAAGACAACCCTATCTTTACATCATTAGATTTTATATCATCAAGTAAATTTTTTATACCTGGCAAAATATCATTTGAAGTTATTTTGTTTATTAAAGATACATAATAGTTATTTTTGTCTTCTGCCATTTTCATTTTTTCTTCTTCTGAAAATAAATCTTTTTTATATCCATATTCTAATATTTTATTTAATGACTCCATTCTACTTATACCCTTTAAAGACTCATTAAATTCTATATCTATATCTATGCCAATGTCATCAGCTAGTTTTTTCCAAGCTAAATAATGATAATATGCTGTGTCTGTAATCACTCCATCTAAATCAAATATAAATGCTTCTAGCATTCTTGTACCCCTTTCTCTATAAGGATTTTTTAGACTAATAATTAATTTATTTTGTGTCTATACCTTATATTTAAGATATTCTCTATAGAACTATTTAATCCAATTCACTCTTTAATTCAAAATCAACTTCTATTTCACTCTCTTGCACACCATATTTTTTTATCATTTTAGAAAAATTTGACCACATTTTTCCAGAAAAAGCATTTAAATAATTTATATTACAAATAAATTTGCCATCTTCAATCTCTTTCTTATATAGTTGTGGACCCACTATATATACAGGAAACATAGCCCATGCTTTTTTTCCTCTGTATTTTTTTATAACTTTTGTATAGTTGCCATTCTTCATAATACATACTAAAAATACACATACAAATATTTTTTCTTCAACATCTATACCAAAAGAAAAGGATATATCTTTTCCAAACTCCTTTTCTATTTTACACAAATCCTCTTTAACCTGTTTTTCAAGTTTTCTTGAAGCTTCATTGCAAAATTTTTTAATCTCACTAGATGGAATTGGAATCCAAAGTGGCATATCTGATATATAGTCTATACTTTTATCATCAAATGGCAACTCTCTTCGCTTCATTTCTGCTATAGCAGACATATAACTTTTATCCGATACAAAAAAAGTTGCAATTTTATTATTATCCACATATATATTAACTGGACATTCCTGTTTCTTATTATTTATCGAAATTCTAGTAATATCATTATATGAATACTCTTTTTCACTCCCTATACATTTACGAACTTTAATATTGTATAAATCAAAAATAATATACTTTCTTGTATATTTGAGAATTGAAATTAATCCATATATTGTAAGTACAAGAGTAATTAATAATATATAGTACTGTTTAATATATACACAAAATACAATTAATACAATCCCAATTGATAAAAATATTAAACCTAAAATTAGATTCACGATACTAGATTTTACTGTAACTATATACTCTTCATAGTCATTCATGTTTTCCCTTCCCTCTACTTATTCAGTAATTATACATCTTTACTTAACTACAAAATAATTAAAAATTTCAATATTAATTTTTATTCAAATAAAAACTTTACTTAACAAGTTTTACTGCAAATAATTTGTATATAAAATTATACTGAATTCACTTATTATAATTAATGATACTTTGTTTAAATAATATAAAAAGTTATAGTATAATCTAACAAACACATGGTTATATTATTTTAAAATAATAAACTTGTATTTTTTTAATGTTATTTCTTCCTTTAAATCAACTATTTTTTCTTCATATAAATCTTTTACTTTTCTATTTACCAAATAATCTGGTAATCTTAAGGTTAAATCTTTGGATGAATTATTTATTATTATTGTAATAGATTCTTTCCTTAATATAATTGTTCCATTTTCTTTATCTGCTAGTATCCATTCATTTGATACAGTTCTAAGTTCTCTATTTGATTTACGAAGTCTAATAATCTTCTTCATAAAATCAAGTATATCTTTATTCCACTTTCCTTCATTCCATTCCATACATTTTCTTTGTCCTTCAGATACTGGACTTAGTTCTCCTTGCATTCCTATTTCATCACCATAGTATATACACGGACCTCCTGATTGTATAAACATAAACAAATATGCAAGTTTAAATTTATCCACATTTCCATCAGCATAGCTCAATATTCTAGTAGTATCATGACTTCCAAGTAAATTAAAAATAACTTCATTAACTTGCATTGGATAGCTTACTATTACATCATTTATCATGTATTTAAATTCTTCAGCATTTATCTCATTTGTACAAAAAAATTGTTTCATAGCTTCTGACATTAAATAATTCATAACTGAGTCAAATTGGTCTCCCATCAACCATGGTAAACTTCCATGCCAAATTTCTCCTAATATATATATCTCAGGTTTTATTCTTTTAATCTCTTGTCTGAATTTTCGCCAGAAAACATGATCTACTTCATTTGATACATCCAATCTCCATGCATCTATATCAAATTCTTGTATCCAATACCTCCCTACACGCAATAAATATTCTATTACTTCTGAATTTTCTGTGTTAAGTTTTGGCATATATTTTTCACACCCAAAAGTTTCATAAGGTATGTTTTTTTCATCTATTTCTTCTATTGGAGTATCAACTTTACTCATATCTTTTATATAAAACCAATCTTTATATCTCGAATTATTCTTATTTTTAACTACATCTTGCCACTGCTTAGAATAATATCCTATATGATTAAATACAGCATCCAACATTATTTTTATATTTCTTTTATGGGCTTCTTCTATTAGTTTTTTCAAAGTAGATTTATCACCTAAGGTAGGGTCTATTTCCATGTAGTCCATCGTATCATATCTATGATTAGTTTTTCCAACTGTAATAGGACAAAAATAAATTCCATTTATCCCTAAATCGCTCAAATAATCTAGGTGGTCTATTACACCTTGTAAATCTCCACCTGTAAAATTATCTCTTGTTGGAATAGCGCCCCATATATCTACTCCTTCTGGATTTATAGATGGATTTCCATTTGCAAATCTATCAGGAAATATCTGATACCAAATAGTTTCCTTTACCCAATCTGGAACTTTAGGTATATCTATATAATTCAAATATGGATATCCAAAAAAATTACTTATTTCGCATAACTCTTTTTCATCATTTTCGTTTCCTAATTTTATTATCTTTTTCTCTGTAAATAAAATTTTTTCTTCTTGACCTTCTATTATAAATCCATATCTCGAACGTTTATTTAAAGGCTTACACTCAGCTATCCAATAATCAAATAATTCTGTTTCTACTTCTTTGTTCATTGTTATATTTGTTCCACCAGACCAACCAAGTCCAGATGCATTTAGATTCCCTCCTCCTGCACCTCCTTTGTCCCATACATATTGGTCTCCTATCCTTAAGGTCACTTTTTTTGCCTCATTTTTTTTGGTTCTAATTCTTATATGTAATGTTTCTCTATCATAGCCATAAGCATAGTTGCTCATTGGTATATGTAGTATAGCCTCTTTTGTTAAAGTTTGTTGAGTTGATTCTGTGATTTGATTACTTAAGGTTATATTTTCTTTATTTTTATTAGACAACTTTATCCCTTCTTTCTAATAATTTGCATGATTTAAAGATAGGTTAATGTATTTAACTATTATATCATAATAAAAAGATATAATAGTTAAATATAATAGTAATAGTTTTCTAATTTGAGACAATCATTTTTCTTAAACTTAAACTCTTCTCTATTATCATTTTTTACAAAATAAAAACCTCTAGTATTTTCCTAGAGGATACAATATTCTGCTATTAATTTTTATACTAACTTTCAAATTATTTAAAAAGACTCTATATGCCATATTAGTTCTTTATGCTATATTATTAGATTTAACTTTTTCTATGTTTAAAAAATAAGTTTCTCTTTCTTTAAATAATGATACATATTTAAAATCAAGATATTTAAGCATATCGTAAGCCACATCAAAATCTTTGCAGATATCTTCTACTCTATGAGAGTCAGAACCTACAGTAACTATAAAACCACCAAGTTCTCTATATCTTTTTAAGATATCTTCATTTGGATGTATGGCATTTAATCCATATCTATAACCAGATGTATTTAACTCTATTCCACTTCCATTATTAATTATTGACTTTAAAACTTCATCAATAATATCTTTAAAATCATTATATATTACTCTGTTATCTGAATATATCCCATATCTAGATATATAATCTAAATGTCCATATATATTATAATCTTTAAACTCATGATTAGTTTCAAGTATGCTATTAAAATATTTATAGTACGCATCTTCTTTGCTAAGTCCTTCAAAGTATTTTTTTGATGGAACAGGTACGTTATCAATTGTATGAGTTGAACACAATATAAAATCAAAAGGATGTGAACTTATTACATCTTTTATTTCATTTTTTAAATGTTTTCTATATCCTACTTCAACACCTAACAATAATTCTATATCCTTTTTATACTTTTCTTTTAGTGTATTAAACACTGGGACATAGTTGTTATAATCTATACAAAATCCCTTCCCTTCATCATGTTCTAAATGGTCTGTAAAAGTTAAATATCTAACACCTATACTTATAGCTTTTTTTATTGTATCTTCCATTGAATCCTTTCCATCACTTGAAAAATTAGTATGAATATGATTATCAATTAAATTCATATTATCCCTCCCTTTATTTTATCTATCTTAATTATACTACAGGTTTATTGTATACAATTGTTAAAAGAAAATGATAATAGTTAAATTTTATTTACAATACTTCCTCTTAAATAAATATTTTATTTTTACAATAAAAGAAGTGTCTATCTTTTGATTTAAAAAAATCAATGCAGACACTTCCTTAGTAATATATTTTGGTTAATTTATCTTTTAAAAATTTGCATTTTTTGACAAATTTTAGTGGTTATATATCCAATCATATAAAAAGCGGCATAAAGTAAAATATAGATATATGCTGAATCATTTAAAAACATATACATTAATATTATATAAGTTATTAAAGATACTACAAGTGATAAAATCCAGTTGGTTTTACTCAATACACAAACTATCCCTTGAATTAAAAAGGCAATTGGAAAAATTAAAATCATCCCTATTACAAAAATCCCTTTAGAATGAATATCTGGTATATTGAATATATCTGTAGCAAAAGTCAAAAACACCAATAACATTATGATTGTAGGAAATATAATACTAAAAACATTACTCTTTTTCATAATAAATTTTCCTTATTTGTAATTTTGAATTGGTTATTTAATGAAACTCATTAAATATAACCATTAAATTAATAATTTAATTACTTTATCGCCTCAATTTCTCCCATCATTCTAACTAAGTCTTGTCCATATTGACCACCAGCCCAATTATTAGAAAGACTTTCAACTGTTTTAGCTTTCCCAAACAAAGATTTTTCATGTCTAGGGTCTACTGGATTTGAAAGTGGATAACCCTGTTGTCCTGCATATAGACATAAATGTTGAATTTGAGCTAGTATTCCCTCTTCCCAAGTATCAAATTTTGAGTGTGCATTTTTGTCAGTATCAGAACCACCAACAGAAGTCTTAAGTCCACAAGGATTCTTAAAAGATGCATCTAATACTCCACCAAAATTACAGAAACCAGTTTCTTTTGCTGATTGAGCTACAGCTAAAACAGGATTTACACCTTCTTGAACAGCTGTATCATACAGTATTGGTATTAATTCTATAAATAAATCATTGGCTTTTTTAGATTTTGCCCATTTTAAACAAGCTTCTAAGCTAGCTGTTGGTTCACCTAATATACTTGTTTCATCTTTCATAGGTGAATCCCCTTTTGTAGACGAATCACCATTATTCTGTGCAGCAGAAACACACTTATTATATACACTATCGCTTATTGAGCCTAATCTAGTAATCTTATCTGCTCCTGCTAGTATGGATTTATCACTATCTTCTGATACTAATACAATTGGATTATCTTTAGCAATTGTAGAACCTGTAAGAGCATTTACTAAATCATATCCATCACTTAAATAAAATTCTGATGAATCTGGATAAAATTCTTTTATAACTTTTTTATTTGTATCATATCTATCTGAACCACCAAGTCTCTTAGAGTTAGTCTTGTTAACTAAACTCGTACTCATAGAAATACTTCCACCTACAGCATATGATTTTACATTACTTGTTGAAAAAGGAACACTTTTTCCATCTGTAAGTACTATAGGAGCTACATCTCTTACTGAGACAGGTGCAGCACTTATAGTATCAGCCTCTCCTTTATATGCATTAGTTAATATAACTTCATCAACTTTTTTAATGCTACTTACTTCTTTGGCAACACTATAACTAGTCTTTATTCTATCATCTCCACCTAATCTAGTTACTTGTGCTCCTGTATTTTTCAGTTCAGTTTCTACTGACTTACTTATTGATAACTCTTTACCTATTATGTATATCTTTTTTACATTTTTTAATCTTTGTTTTGTCTCATTTGGTATGTTACTTTTTTGAGCAAGTAAAATCGGAGCATCTACAGCACCAGCAAGACCACTTGCTGAAAGACCATCTGCTATAGAACTATCCATATTTACCACAATTGCTGTATCATAACTCGTTTTATCTGCTATTAATCCAGCCGTCTCGTATATGTTCTTACCTTTAATGGTATCTGATGTTAATGCACTTACATTAGGTGCGTTCATTAGAAATATAGCTAATGTTAAACCTAATGCTAAAACTCTTTTAATTGTTCTCATATTCTTCCCCCTTGATATATCAAGTTTAATCCAAAAATGACTATAACATAGTAATACATCTACGCTATAGTCATTTATTATAATTTAATAATTATATGTTTCTTATTATATCATAAATTACAAAAAGTTTCCATAATATTAGATAGATTAGAGAAAAAATTTACATTTTAGTTACAATTTTCCATTTTTTAATTCTAATGTATACATATTTGGTAACAATTTGTAATAAAAGATAGTAAATACACTTTGTATTCATTTTAATATTATACAATAATGAAATTTATTGCATATAAAAATTTAATAAAAATTATATAAGACTTTCACTATTGAATAAACATATTATAAAAAGCAATAAAAGATATCTTTTATTGCTTTATTTGAATAAACGAAATATAATGTATTGCGTAGGAGATAAGAACCAAGGAGTCAAAAAAATGATTTCTCTTCTGCTCCTATCTTTAATACCTGTACTGACTAGTGGTACTGTAGCTCTTTTCAATAACAGCACAAAGACAATTTAGGATTTGTTTTTTTCAAAAATCATATTATCATTTATCATTTGCATGTTATTTGCTATTACACTGTTCTTTCTATTTATTGTACTAATTGTTATTTTAAAGTTAATGAGAAAAATAACAATCAATATTTCACTGCTTCTTTCTTTAATGTTCGGTTTTGCTCTTGAAACCCTTATTATTGTATTTGTAACTACATGTGCAGGAACAATTGTAATAAATTTAAGCAGAAATATTATAGTAACAAGTGTAGCAGGTATGACTAATCCTTCATCATGATATTAAAATAGAAAATTTTAGATATGAAAAAGTTAAGAAAGGGCACAAAAATATAGCATTTAAGTGGATGACTATTATTCTAATTGATTATATAAAATGACTTTCCCATTTTAGAAATAGGAATAATTATTTTTTCAAAATAACCTAAAAAATAAGCTTCTAATAACTTAAAAATCTGGAATCTAACTTCTTCTATTAATCTCGTCTGTTATTAATGATTTAGAAATATACATTGCTTTTATTATATTTCTAAATCGTTTGTAATTAGTAGTACCCTCTGCAAATTTTGACTGTGCTTTTTCACATTTGCCTATACTTGAAGATACAGGTCGTAGTGCTTCTATTAATTCTTCTTTTGTATATTTATCAATTATATTTTCATCTGTTATTAATGATTTTGAAATATACATTGCTTTTATCCTATTCTTAAGGAGTGAGTGTTGAGAAGTCCCTTCCATAAACTTTAGTTGTGCTTTTTCACATCTTACGATAACTGAAGATACAACTCTTAGTGTTTGTATCAATTCTTCTTTTGTATATTTATCTATAAGTATTTCACCTCAAATCCTAATTTATTATTGTATACCTTAACTTACTCTAATATTTTTTCATACTATTATAACATATTTTTAGTGCTATTCTAATATATAATGTGATATATTCTAATTAATGGTATTTTCGAACTTAATCAAATGTTATTCTATTATAAGGTCATAGTATATATATGAAAATACATAAAAATACTTAACTTTTTTAAGGAGATCTACGATGAGCAACAAACAAGGTTCTAACATAAAAGATGTAAAAATTAAAAATAAGTTAATAATACTGAAACTACTTTCTACAAATACTCCTATGTCTAGAGTTGATTTAGCTAAATCTACAGGTCTTACTAAAATGACTTTATCAAACCTAGTCACTGAACTTATTAATGAAAATATGATTAGAGAGATAGAATCATCAACTTTAAATGCACATTCATCAGGTCGTAAACCTATTTTATTAGATATTTCTAATATCTCGCCTTGTGTTTGTGGCATTTTGATAAGAAGAAATATTTGTAAGGTAATCATTGCAGATTTAAAAGGTAATATTGTCAAACAACTTTTTGAGACTTACCCTAAATATCTGTCAAATGACGTTTTAAAAGATATAATAAAACGAATGTTTTCTAAAATAATGAAAAATAACAAAAGAGATATAATTGGAATTGGGATTTCTTCAATAGGTCCTGTAGATAATATAAATGGTATAATATTAAATCCTCCAGACTTTGGAAACGTATCAAACCTAAACATAGTAAATTTTATAGGAGAAATATCTGATTTACCTATATTTTTGATAAATGATGCTAATGCAGGTGCTTTGGCTGAAAAAATGTATGGTCTAGGTAAAGATATTCCAAATTATATATATCTACATATAATGAATGGAATCGGAGCTGGTTTAGTATTAGAAAATAAACTTCACACTGGTAATTTAGGGCAAAGTGGTGAAATAGGGCATACATCTATTAATTTTAGTGGTCCAGTATGCAGTTGTGGCAATAATGGATGTCTAGACTATTATACAAGTGTGAGTAAGTTAATTAAAAGAATTGAATCGTTAAGTCATATTTATCCAGATTCTCCACTAATTAATTGTAAAGATTTTTCTCTAGTCAAGTTAATAGATGAAGCCAATAACAAGGATAATCTAGGTATGTTTTTACTTGATGAATTTTGTACATATATATCATATGCATTAGTAAATACACTTACCTTAATTGATTGTAGTTCTATAATAATAGGTTATGACTTTAATATTCCTGGTACATTTATAGAAAATACATTATTAAAGAAATTGACTGCTTCAGCAAGTTTTTCTAAATATAAAAAAATAAATGTAAGGCATTCAAATTTTGGAGCAAATGCACCACTAATTGGTTCTGTAGCCATAGTAAGCTATAATTTTTTTAATGGTAGTATAAGTTTTGATTAAATATGTAAAATATTAAAATATTTAATCACTTTTGTTGAATATTTTTCCATTTAATATTATTATATCTTATAAGAGCGTTTAAAATTTGGAGGTATAAAAATGATTTCAGCTAAAATGGAAAAATTACTTAATGAACAGATTAACCATGAATTATATTCTGCATATCTTTACCTTTCTATGTCTTCTTACCTTGAAGCAGAAGGACTTAAAGGATTTTCTAATTGGTTTTATGTTCAATATAAAGAAGAAACAGACCATGCTATGTATTTCTACAAATACTTACATAATGTAGGAGGAAATGTTCAGCTTGATGCTATACCAATGCCAGATGCAGACTTCACTTCTGCAATGGATGTTCTTGAGCGTACATTAGCTCATGAACAAAAAGTTACTGCTTTAATAAACAATCTAGCTGCTGTAGCAAACTCTGAAGCAGACTTTAGAACTTCTCAATTCTTACTTTGGTTTATATCTGAACAAGCAGAAGAAGAGACAACTTGCGAAGACAATATAAAACGTGTTAAACTTGCTGGAGAAGGTGGGTTATTCTTTGTGGACCAAGAATTGGCTACTCGTACATATTCAGCACCAACAAATCCACCTGTAACAATATAAAAATATTACCATTAAAATTTTTAGTATAATAGATAAGGTGTATTAAATGTGGGGTGACTGAAAATCACAATCTATAAATTAGTGTGATTTTCAGTCAGTACTTTAATTATGGTTGAATACCAAAACTTGTTAACTATTTATATTTAACTATTAAGGCGTCTACTACACATACACCTTTTCCTTTAGGATATACGAACACAGGATTTAAATCTATTTCCTTAACCTCATCCTTGTTTTCATAAGCATATTTACCTAATTTAACCATCATATCTGCAAGAGCATCAACATCACAAGGTTCACTACCTCTGTATCCATTTAAAAGCTTAAATGATTTCAACTTCTTAAGCATCATTATAGCTTCATCATGATTTATAGGCAAAGGATATAAAGTAGTATCTTTAAATACTTCTACAAATACTCCACCTAAACCAACCAATAACATTGGTCCAAACTGGTCATCATTAGTTATACCAATAATTATTTCTATTCCACTTTCAACCATTTCTTGAACCAATATACCATCAATCTTGGCATTTGGCTTTGCTTCTTTTACGTTAGTTAAAATCTCATTATATGCGTTTACTGCCTCTTCTCTATTATTAATTCCTACTTTGACTCCTCCAACATCAGACTTGTGTAATATCTCTGAAGAGTTTATTTTTAGGACAACAGGATAGTTTATATAATTTAAAATTTCATCCAATTCATCAATACTTTTTGCAATACCTTGACCTGGCACTGGTACTCCATATTTCTTCATTTCAATTTTACTGTCTAATTCCGATAAAGCTACTACATTATTTGAGTTTCTTTTCTTAACAGCTTCAAATTCTAAAGTTCTCTTTGAATAATCATAATCTACAAATTTAGCCATTTTATTGAAACAAGTAAATGTAGTCCCAACTGATGACATTATAGGTACTTGGCTGTTTTCTAACCTAGCCCTATAATTCAGATATCTATTTCCTTCAAGTGTAGGAACTGCAAATACAGGTTTCTTTAATCCCTGCTCTCTAGCTTCGCTTACAGCTTGACAAAGAGTCTCATGCATTTCATTTTCTTCATCTCTTATATTTGCACCTATCATAGTAAATCCAACACTATCATCTTTATCAAATGTGTGTAATAATCCTACTATCATATCTTTTTCATGGAATAGTGCAGTCGTAGCATCCAATGGATTTTTAGGTGTTGCAAATCCTGGAAGATATTTTTTCATCTCTTCTTTAGTTTCAGCAGATATTTCTGCAAGTTCTACGCAATTTTCTTCTGCTAAATCTGCACAAATAGTATTTTCTCCGCCTGAGAAGTTTATTGCTGCAAAATTAGAATTTTTAGGTAAATTACCCTCTAAGACACTAAAAGCCTGAGCTAAACTCATAAATTGTTCTAAATTCTCTACAGAAATTACTCCATACTTTTCAAAAATACTTTCAAAAGCTTTACTTGAACCAGCTAAGTTTCCTGTATGGGAAGCAGCTGATATAGCTCCTTTTTCTGACCTTCCTGACTTCAAGATTATTACTGGTTTTCTTTTTTGAGCTGCTTTTTTTAGTGCATTTATAAATTTTTGAGGATTTTTTAGTCCCTCAAGATAAATAGCTATTACTGATGCATAATTATCATCTACAAGAAAGTCTACTGCATCTTCTAGTGTAACTATATTTCCATTTCCTGTTGAAAAACCATAAGATATATTAAAATAATCACTTGAAACAATTTCTGCAGTTATAAATCCACTTTGCCCTACAATTCCTATCCCTGGTTTTTTAGTATCCAAATCCCACTTAGAACCACCAGCCCATAGATTAACTTTATCTATACAGTTTAGTAATCCCATACAGTTTGGACCTAATATTTTCATATCATATGTATTAGATATTTCTATAAGTTGATTTTCTAAATCTACTCCATCTTCTGTTCCTTCTTCTGCAAATCCACTAGCATATACCACTGCCGTCTTTGTTCCTAATTCTCCAGAATCCTTTAATACAGATGGAACTACATTTCTAGGTGTGCATACTACCACACAGTCTACAACTTCTGGAACTTCTTGTATTGTCTTATAACATTTTCTGCCAAATAACTCTTCTCTTTTTGGATTTACATAATATACTCTATCTGTATCTTTACTTTTTACTATGCTAAGTGCAGCACTTCTACCAAAACCAAGTTTATCAGTAACTCCTACTATAGCAATACTCTTTGGTCTAATAAGTTTTTCCAAACTCATAAATTCACTCTCCTATATGTTTATAGTTGTGATTTTAAGTAAATTCCATCTCAAGATAAAGCTTCTCTTGGCACTTAAGATTTGCTAAATCTTGAGATGAATCACTTAAGATAAGGGTAATTTATTAAATGGCGTTATTATAGCCTTCCATGAATGCTGCTTCATTTTGAACATTAAATTTGCCTTTTCCTTTTTCCTCAAAGAAATCACACATAGTTTTTATAGCTAATTCTTTCTCAAATAATCCTGTTTTTGCAATCAATGCTCCAAGAACTACTACATTTGCGGCTTTTGGATTGTTTGCCTTTTGAGCTAATTCCTGACAATTTATTTTAACTACATTTACATCTTCTCTTAATACTATATTTTCATCTATAGCAGACGTATTAATAACTACTGTTCCTCCTTCTTTTACTAAATTTATATAATCTAAGGATGGCTTATTCATTGCTACTAAAACATCTATTTCTTCCATATCAGGTCCACCTATACTCTCATCAGAAAACTTAACCACACTATATGCTTTTCCACCTCTCATAGTTGGACCATATGCTGGCATCCAAGTAACTTGTTTTCCTAATTCAAGTGCTGATTCAGCCACAATTAAACCTAAAGTTAAGACTCCTTGACCACCAAATCCTGCAAATACTAACTCTTTTTCCATAACTATTCACCATCCCTTTGCTTAAATTCGCCAAGAGTATAATATGGCACTATTTCTTCTTCAATCCACTGGATAGATTTTTCTAATGATACACCCCAGTTAGTTGGGCAAGGTGCTAATATTTCAACCAATGAATATCCCTCTCCATTCAATTGAGCTTCTATAGCATTTTTTATATATTTTTTTAGATTAATTATTTCTTTTGGACTATGAACTGAACCTCTTGCTACATAGGCTACATCAAAGTAATTTGCCACCATTTCAGGAACTTTTAATGGACTACCAGTAGTTTTTATATCTCTTCCATTTACACTTGTTGTTGTAACTTGACCTGGCATAGTAGTCCATGACATTTGACCACCAGTCATTGCAAAGTTATTGTTATTTATTACAAACACAGTTATATTATGATTTCTATATGCAGTATTTAATGTTTCAGAAAGACCTATAACATATGCATCTCCATCACCTTGATAAGTCATAACTAACATATCTGGTCGTGCTACTTTTACTCCTATAGCTGTAGATGAAGCTCTACCATGTGCGGTTTGCATCTTATCTCCATTCCAGCTAAAATTCATATTACAAACACAGCCAACGCCTAAAGTTAATACATGATTTTTTTCATATCCATTTTCTTCTATCACTTCTGCTATTATACGGTTTACTATTCCATGACCACAACCTGGGCAAAATTTATTTGGTATTGAAACAATGCTAGGTGTTAATCTATCTGTAGCCATATTAGAACACCTCCTTAATTTCGCCAGATTTTATTTTGCTGTAAGTGTCCATTACTTGTAATGTTTTTGGTATATGATTTCCACTAAATAATCCATAAACAGGTACATTTTCTTTGCATATTTTCTTTGAAGCTAATGCAACATCCTCTACTAACTGCCCTGTATCAGTTGACTCTACTGAGATAAATCCTTTTACATCTTTATTTACCTTTTCAAATGCTTTATATGGGAAAGGCCACACTGTTATTGGTCTTATTATTCCAACTTTTTCGCCTTGTTCTCTAAGTCTTCTAACCGCATTCATAGTTGTTCTTGATGGTATACCGAACGCTACAAACACATATTCTGCATCTTCAACTTGATAATCTTCCCATTGTTGTTCATTTTCAGTTATTTTCATACGCTTTTCCATACAAAAAGCTGGTTTTTGGTTATCTGGAACTTTTGCATGGTCTCTATTGCTTCCATCATAAGTCCAACCTAAGTCTTCTTCTCTTTTCTTAAATTCAGGAAACTCTACTGGTTCCATCATTTGACCTAAAGCTGCTTCTGTCAAAATTTCAACAGGCACTCTATATTTCTCCGCTACATCAAATGAGTTATACATTAAATCTACAGTTTCTTGAATACTATTTGGTGCATAAACTATTAGATGATAATCTCCATTTCCTCCCCCTCTAGTGTCTCTTAGGTAGTCTGTTTGTGCTGAATCTAGTGAACCAAGACCAGGTCCCCATCTTTGCACATTTACAATTACACAAGGATAATGATTTGCACATAAATATGAGATTCCTTCTTGTTTTAAAGATATTCCTGGTCCTGAAGAACTTGTCATAGACCTCATTCCACTTGCATATGCTCCATATACCATATATATAGCAGCCATTTCATTTTCAGATTGTATAAAAGTTCTTCCAAGTTCAGACATTCTATGTGATAAAAATTCCATTACCTCTGTTTGTGGTGTAATTGGATATCCTGCATAAAACTCACAACCACCTCTTAGAGCTGCTTCTGCAATGGCGTGATTCCCCTTCCACATTTTTTTCATATTCTCCCAACTCCTTTTAAGCCTCTTGACATGCTTCTTCTTTAATTATTTCAAATACATTATCTGGACATACTTGATAGCAGATTCCACAAAGTATGCATTTGCTTTCATCGACTTCTACATGAGTATATCCTTCTGTGTTTATATTATCGGATATTTTTAATGCTCCTTTTTTACAAGATATAACGCAGTATTCACAACTTTTACATCTCTCTGCGTTTATTTTTAAACTCATAGTTACACCCCATTTCGTAATATTTCTATCTATTAGCCAATACTTGGCTCTTCCTTAAGATTTAATATTTCTTTTAAAACTGCTACAAATTTCTTGTTTTCTTCCATAGTTCCAATACTTACACGTGCATGTGTAGCATTTGGTCTTATTACAAAACCTCTTTGTTTTAAGTCTTCAAATAGCTTAGGTATATCTGTTTTCATATCTACATAAAGGAAGTTTGATTGTGAATCTACAACATCAAATCCCATTTTTGTGAACTCGTCTTTGAAATAATCCATTCCAACTCTATTTAACTCATATGTCTCCTTTATAAATTCATCATCATCAAGTGCTGCTGTTGCTCCACTTATCGCAACACGATTAGCAGAGAAAGGTTCTTTTACGGTAAATAAAGTTCTTATTATCTCATCTTTAGCAATACCATACCCTACTCTAAGTCCTGCAAGACCATATATTTTAGAGAAAGTTCTTGTCACTATAACATTGTAATTTTCTCTTACATATTTAAGCCCATCCACATAATTAGGTACTGTTAAAAATTCTATATATGCTTCATCTAATATAGTTATAATATTTTCAGGGACTTTCTTTAAAAATTCTTCCAATTCTTTATCATCTACAATTGTTCCTGTTGGATTATTAGGATTACATACACATATTAACTTTGTTTTATCTGTAATCTTATCTAATATACCTTGTAAATCATACTTATAATCCTCTGTTAAAGGTACCTCTACTGGTATTCCTTCATTTTTAACAGTTGCTGTTCTATAAGACGGGAATGTTGGGTCACAGTATATAACTTCATCCCCTCTATTTATAAAAGCTTCACCTATTAGCGTGATAACGTTATCTGCTCCATTAGCAACAATGAAATTTTCTGCTTTTAGATTCAATTTTTCAGCTAATTTTCTTCTAAGTTCATTAGCTTCTGGCTCTGGATAAAGTTGACCTTGTTTTAACATTTCAATCATAGCTTCCATTGCTTTTGGTGATGGTCCTAGAGGATTTTCATTTGAAGCTAGTTTTATTATTTCTTTTACACCATATTTTTCTTTTACTTTTTCTATTGGTTCACCTGGAACATATTGATGTAATTCTTTTACTGTATTTCTCAATAATTTTTCTATCATTTTTAAAAGCCCCCTCTGTATATGTATTTTCATTTATATAAACGCTATTGCGTCTACTTACTCTCACAACTAAACTAAGTCATTTACTCAAATTTTTTATTAAGCGTTTCTTTGATTTAATTCTTCTCTTATTTGATTTAATTTTTTATCACTTACTGGATATAAGATTGCTATAACAACAGCTATTATTAAAGGTATTGCCATAGAGTAAGAAATCATATTTATAAAACCTGTTTTAACTGCTGCTGTAACTACCATATCAGCTTGATATCCCATTGAATTCATTAAAATTGTTCTTATAGTAGTCGCAAGTAATACACCTACTTGTATTGCAACTGGATATAGTGACATACTTAAACCTGGTAAATCTTTTCCTGATTTCCAATGTCCATAATCACAAGAACCAGCAAAGAAGTTAAGATTTATTATTGATACTACATTTGAGAAACCTCCACCAATTGCCAATAACATAGTTACACCTAAAGTTGTTCTCCCCCAAGGAGTCCATGCAACTAACAAGTGACATAATGCACATATAGAGAAAGAAATTATTGAAGCTAATTTTTGTTCTTTACAAATTCTTATAAATACTGGTGCGAAAAACATAAAGCCTACACTTACCAAAGGCATTATTGCTAAAAATACTGCTAATCCACGTTCATCTTCTATTACATACTTAAAGTAATAAGGAGCTAAAGGTCCTAAACCTATAGATCTTATGCATATAAGAAACTCTAAACAGAATGCCATCATAAGTGGTACATTAGTAAATAAAGCTTTTAGCATTTCACTTGCTTTAATTTTTGGTTTTTCTTCTTTTTGAAGTACTTCAGCTTCTGCTCCAGACTTTATTATCTCTGTTGAAGAAAACCAAAATACTAGAAGACATCCTACTGCAAAGAATAGATAAGTACCTAAATAACCCATTCCTTCTCCACCTAGTACATCTGCAAATAAAACTAATAATAACGGATATGAAAAACCTACTAAAAATTTTCCAACTTCTTTGAATATATTTGTAGTAGTCGAACCTATAACTCTGTCTCTAGGTGTTTTAGTAACCACAGGGTAAATAGCATAGATTATAGTGAAAACTACTTGCTGAGCACAAGATGCTATTAACAATAATGCTGTCATTAAAGGTAAAAGCAATGTTGGGCTTATTTTCATTAATGGAACTATGAAAAATACTCCATATGTTAGTGCTAATGCTGCTGGTGTATATCTAAGCCAAGGATAATATTTTCCTTTTTTAAATGGTTGTTTGTCAAATACAGTCCCTGTTATCGGAGCCACAGCCATCTTTATGAAAGATTGTATTATTTGCATACCACCTGCCATAATTACCCCAAGCTTTGCTACATCAGTTAAAAATATGTTTGTTACTGTTGATACAAAGTAGCCTATAAAATTATATGCCAAATTTATAGAACCTGAGTAAGTGTATACTGCTCTCTTTTTAGGGTCTCTCATATCATCTCTAAAGTTTGATATAAGGTTTCCTTTTGGTTTGCTTTCTTGACTACTCACATCTACCCCTCCTTAATATAATTTATTCTTTATTTATTTTTATTCACGTATAATAATTTGAATTTCAAATCCAACTCTACACTTTCTATGATTCGAACCAAATTTTTATATGTGTATAATTTTAATTTAATTATATTCTTAAAATTCATAATTGTCAAACACTTTTTGGTTTTATTTTTTCATTACTTAAATGAACTAAAAAGGCATTTATACTTAATTTAAATCGTTATTTTTATTAATATATCCATATAAAGTGTCACCAAAGCATACATTCTAAATTATTTTATCAAAATTTTACTTATTTTAAATTATTATAAATTTATTCAAGAATAATTTTTATCTTCTTTTTATATACTACAATCAGATATTAAAAATATTTTTTCACCCTTTAAATTCCTTTTATTTTTATACATGTACTATTGATTTTAAAATAAAAGCATGTTACAATTACAAAAAAGAATATATCAAGTAAACGTTTATTATAATCTTTAATTTCAGAATTTTCAATTTTCTTATTTTATCTAACTTTTACATAACATAATATGTTAAATTATTGTAGCTACACTAATCCAAAGCCAGTTAAAGTCAATATTGTCTTACTTTTATATAAAATATATTTTATAAATATATTTTATAAATTTTATTTAAAAAATATTATATAAGGAGAAAAAATTATGTTACTTTTAATTGCTACATGTGCAGTGTACATATGGATTGGCTTTTATTTTTCTAAAAAAGTTAAAACAGCATCCGATTTCCTAATTGCGGGTAGAAATCTTCCTTTACCCATACTTGCCACAACTATTGCTGCTACGTCTTTTGGAGGAGGATGTTTGGTTGGTGGAGTTCAATGGGGAGCTGAAAGAGGACTATGGGTTGGTATGTACTCTACTATAGGTGCGGCTTTAGCTTGTTTTGTAAATGCGTTTTTTGCAGGAAAATTAAGAAGCTTATCATGTGATATAACACCTGCTGACTATATTGAAACTAGATATGGTCATAGTATATTCTTAAGAGCTTATCAATGTCTTGTAACACCAATATCAATATTAGCTATTATGGGCAGTCAACTAATATCTTTTGGTTCTGTATCTACTGCATTTGGTATCCCTTATGATATAGCTGTAATTGTAGGAGTCATAGTAATCATTATATATACTTATGCATCAGGAATGTGGGGAGTTGCAGTATCAGCATTTATTCAACTTGCTATTTGTGTAGTATTTTTGCCAATAGTAGCTTATATAAGCTTAAAATTAGTTGGCGACAATCCTTTACTTATGTTACAATCAATGGTAAAAGAACCATTCTTCCCAGGAAATAAGTCGCTTAGTGATTTTATGTATACAGTTTTACCATTGGTTTTAGGCTCAATATTTTCTTATGAAAGTTTTTTGAGATACCAATGTGCTGATAATGCTAAAAATGCAGTTAAAAGCAGTGTTATTGCAGGATTTATACTATTATTTCTTGCTTTCCCTATAGGCATAATTGGAGCTATTGGTGGTAGTTTATTTCCAAACATATCATCTGTTCAGGTTTTACCTCAAATGATATCAACAACTCTACCTCCTTTAGTTTCTGTATTATTCTTAGCTGCTATATTAGCTGCCATAATGTCCACTGCTGACTCATTAATGACCTCAATGAGTGCCATAATATCGAGAGATATTTATAATAAATTATTACATCCTAATATAGAGTTTAATGATTTAAAAAATACTCTTAAATACTCTCAAATCGCCTCAGCTTTAACAGCTATAATAGGAGCAATTATAGCACTCAAGTTTGACAGTTTATTAGAACTATTATTTTGGCCAGCACCATTATGTACAGGTGTGATATTTGCACCATTTGTCATTGGTCTTTCCTGGAAAGGTGCTACAAAAAAAGGAGCTATCTGTGCTGTCATAGTAAGTGCAATATTAGCATTTTTAAATATCATTGGCCTCCTTACTGTCTTTGACAGAATTTTAGTACCTATAATAGGTGGTTCGGTTACGATATTTATAGTTAGTAAATTTTCAAAAAAAGATTGAAAAGAAAGGTATACACAGTAAATATGTCAAAATCAGAAAAAGGTAAGGAAACAAAAGCTAGTATTATAAGTGCTGCTAGAGAATTATTTTTTGAACAAGGTTATCACAAGACAACCACTAGGCAAATTGCAGAAAGAGCCAATATAAATTTAGGCTTAATAAGTTATTATTTCTCAAGTAAAAGTGAAATAGGAGCTATAATATATGAAGATATAAGGGATGAAATGCAATCTTTAATCTATAATTATCATGAAGAAGGTACAATGATGATGTTCTTTCTTGCTATGAATGCTGACCTTTGTTTTCTTTTAAAAAATGAAGCGTATAGAAACTTTTATTTGGATATAGCTTATGAGGAAGCTATTTTAAGCTATCAACGAAGTGTAACTGAAATGGTCATGAAAAGATATGTTAATGAAAAAGAATCTATAGAACATGACGAATTGATACTTTCCTGTATTGGTATACTCGCTATGAAACCTGAGATAATTAGGGTCTATACTTCACATAAATATGATATATCTTATCAATCTGTAATAAAATATTTTACAAAACAGTTTCTAATTAACCTTGGTCACAGCACTGATTTATGCGAAGATATTTTAGAAGAATTGAGTAAATACTATATAGATATAGTTGATAATTTTACGCCAATAATAACTCGCATAAGAACTTAATAAAATTTTATTGAACTTTTAGAGACTGAAATTTTGAAATCATAATTGTATTTTAATATTTCAGTCTTTATTACGTTTAAAAATACTTTATAATATTTTGCTCTAATGACAATAAAATGCTTATCCAATTGCATCTATAAATTTCTTTATCCATAAATCCCATAGACGCCATTCATGACCACCAACACACTCTTCATATACAATATCAACATCTAAAGATTCTGCATATTTTTTAAAGGTTTGATTATTCTTATATAAAAAATCCCTATCACCACAAAATTGATAAATTTTAGGAATATCTTTATTACTCTCTTTAAGATTCTTAAGTATGTAAAGTAAATCATTCTCACTATTTCTAGCATCTTCTGGTTTCCCAAAGTCATGGAATAGAATATCAGCATTTGTTTCTATTTGCTGATTTTCCAACTCATGAATCATATCAGGTGAACCAGAAAAACTTGCTACTGCTGAAAATTCATTTGGTTTTGAAAGTGCTAATTTTAAAGCGCCATACCCTCCCATAGACATTCCAGCTACAAAATTATCTTCTCTCTTATCTGATAAAGGAAATATAGCTCTAACAAATCTAGGTAACTCTTCACTTACAAAGGTGAAATATTTATGTCCATATAACATATCTGTGTAAAAACTAGTTTCTACCCTTGGTATTACTAAAGCTATATTTTTGCTTTTGGCATAATGTTCTACATTAGTGTATCTAATCCATGAACTTTGGTCATCTTCTAGCCCATGAAATAAGTACAATGTTTTAAACTTACCTTCAAAGTCATATATCTCTTTGCCAGTAAATAGTTCTTTTCCATTTGCTATAGGTAAAACTACGATTATATCAGTCTCTCCTCCTGTATATTTTGATTTAAATTTACATTCTATAAATGCCACAAAAAACACCTCTTCTATAATGAATTTATTATCTAAAAAACACCAAGATTTTAATTGTCTCAGTGCTTTAAATATTTTATTAATTTATATATTTTTAACTACATATAATCAGAAGTATCTGTTGGTAATCCTTTTTTATCTAATTTACCCTCAATAATATCTTTAATTATAGAATAAATTACTGCAAATAGAGGAACTCCTATTACCATTCCAACAAAGCCTAATAATTTACCTGCAACCAACAATGAGAATAAAATCCAAAATGCAGATATCCCAATTGAGTCTCCAAGTATTTTAGGTCCTATAATATTTCCATCTATTTGTTGTATTATTAATATAATTAACAATAACCATAGTGCTTGTATTGGAGAAACAAACATTACTATTATTGTAGATGGTATTGCTCCAAACAGTGGTCCAAAGAATGGAATAATATTTGTAATACCAATTATTACTGATATTAATAATGTATATGGCATTTTTACCACTGTAAGTATTACAAATGTTAAAATACCTATAATAAATGAATCTAGTATCTTACCACCTAAAAATCTACCAAATGTATAGTTACTTCTGTGAGTTAATTCTAGAATTTTAGCAGCTTGTGTTTCTGTAAAAAGTGCATAAGTTATTTTTTTACTTAATCCATAGAATTTTTCTTTATCAATTAGCAAATATACTGAAACAATCAATCCTAGTACAATATTCCATATACTAGAAGCTATATCCTTCAACATATTTCCTAATATTGGTATTAAATCTGTTACAAATTTTATAATGTATGTGACAAATTCATTCCATTTATCTACTGCTAAATTAAAGTATTGTTCATCAAGATTTAAATCAGTCATTAATTTATCAAGAAGCTTAGTTGCGTTGTTTACATACATAGGTATATCATTTGCTAATCCAACAATACTCTCAATTACTTGAGGTAATACGAATTGCATAAATAAGTAAAGTATCAATGCAGCTGTTGCATATGTTAATAAAAGACCCAATCCTCTTTTTGATTTTTGTTTTAGGTTTTTTAATTTTTCACTTTTGATAAAAAGTCTTTCTTCATAAAATTTCAAAATAAAATTCAGAAGATATGCAATAGCAAACCCTATTATAAATGGCTGTAATGTTGTAAACATAATATCTAAATTGTTAGAGAATACATCAATTTGTGATGATATAAGATAGAATATAATACTACAAGCAGATATTATAAACGTATAAATTGCTATTGTCGTGTACTTTGTATTCCAATTAATTTTCATTTTTTCCTCCTTATTTCTATATAATTAAATTTTATCACAAAATTACTACTTTTATAACAAATATGCCAAATTAAAATTTTTAATTTGATAAAATATAATCAAAATATATATTTTTAATTTGATTTGTATTTTTTCTACAATATAGTTTACATCATTTTTTTAAGAATTTTAATTAATTTATCATTATATGGTGCATATCTAATAGGAATATCTAAATTTAATTTTTTCAATACACTTTTGTAATGCGTAAATGTATCAAATCCTGCTTTACCATGATATGAACCCATACCACTTTCACCAATACCTCCAAATGGTAAGTAGTTGGTAGCTATATGGATAATTGTATCATTTACACAACACCCTCCTGCTGGAATCATTTCTAAAACTTTATTTTCCAAATACTTATCTTTTGTAAATATATAAAGAGCTAGTGGATTTGGTCTTTGTATAATTTCTTGCAAAATTTCGTCTAAGTTTTTGTATGTCAAAACAGGAAATACTGGTCCAAATATTTCCTCCTTCATTATATCATCATCCCAACTAGCATCATCTATTATAGTTGGCTCTATTTTTAATGTATGGTTATTATAATTACCACCATATACTACCTTTTCCATATCAATAAGGGATATTATACGCTTAAAATGCTTTTCATTTATAATTTTAGGAAATTGCTCATTATCACATGGATTCTCTCCAAAATACTGTTCAATATAATATTTTATTTTCTCTATTAACTCATCTTTTTTATTCTCATGTACTAAAATATAATCTGGTGCTACACAAGTTTGTCCTGCATTTATTAGTTTTCCCCATGTCAATCTTTTTGCAGCAAGATTTATATCTGCATCTTCTAGTATAATACAAGGACTTTTTCCTCCTAGTTCCAAAGTTATAGGAGTTAAATACTTTGATGCTGCTTTCATAATTACTTTACCTACCGCAGTGCTTCCTGTAAAAAATATATAATCGAATTTTTCTAAAAGTACTTTTTCGCTTTCTTCTTGGTCACCTTGAACTACTGCAATATATTCTTTTGAAAATATACTTTCAAGTATGTCTTTGATTATATGTGAAGTTGATACAGAGTACTCAGAAAGTTTTATTATTGCACAATTGCCTGCTGCTAATGACCAAACCAATGGTATAAGAGCTAGTTGAAATGGATAATTCCAAGGTGACATTATAAGTGTAACACCATAAGGTTGAGGAACAACCTTAGATATAGATGGAAAATTGACCATACTTGAACGAACTCTTTTTGTTTTGCTCCATTTTTTTATATTTTTTATAGCAAAATTCAACTCACTATATAAAATACCTACTTCTGTCATAAATCCTTCAAAATTTGATTTATTTAAATCCTGTTTTAATGCCACAAGTATTTTATCTTCATTTTTTAATATAACTGACTTTAGCTTTTTTAACTGCTCTAAACGAAATGATACATCTCTTGTTTTACCTGTATTATAGTATTCCCTTTGCATCATTACTATCTTATTTATATCCACTATTTAAACCCCCCTCTTTAAGAATTAGACTACTCTATTTTTAAAACAAATTGTTTAAATTTCTATTAATATAATTTTTATACAATAATAAATTCATATCAATATAACATAAATTTACAAATAAAAAAAGCCCCCCTTTTAGATACAGGAGAACTAATAAAAAAATTGTATTTTTAAGAATTAATTACTCTATAAATTACAATATAGTTATAAGCTTGTGTTTTGAAGTTTATCCACATAATCAAGTATAGGATTTAGATACTTTTTATCACACCAATCAAAATCTTCTCCTAATAATAAAGGAGCTTCTATTGGATTAAAACCTTGACGTTGTTTTTTAGCTATTGACTTTTTAAGAAAACTACAAAGAGTGGTATCAAGCCATGACATTTTTGTTTCATTCCATTCGCCACGGCAGTAAAAACAAGGAATATTATTCAACTTATCCTTAAAATTAACTTCTCTCAGTTTTCTTATTACTGAATCATCATATGGAGATGCTCCTACACCAAAAACAACTAGATTTTTACCTGCTAATTTCTCATAGTGCTTTTTAAAAAAAGAAATTCCTGCTATATTACAAGCATAAAGACCTCCACCTAAAATAATTGTATCGTAATCTATAATCTTTTCTAGATTAACATCCTTAATTTCAAAAATATCACAAGCTAATGATTCTGAAAGCCATTTAGCATATTTTTTTGTTGAACCATACTTACTTTTATAAATTATCACTATATTTTTCATGTTAATTATCTCCTTAATCTTGATAATAACTATAATTAGTAACTAGTTACTTTATATTATAGTAATTAATTACTTTTGTGTCAATAATCTTATTTTTTATCATATATAATGAAGCGGTATAGCTTAGATAACTATACCGCTTTATACAAATTATAATTTATAATAATTTTACAACTTAACTCCAAACTAACTACTTTAAATAAATTCTAGATTACAATACCTTTTAAAAAGTTTATTCTAAAACATACTTTTTATACTTGTTATATTCTATATTACTACATTCTACATCTAAAAGAGTTCCCTCTTCCATATATTCTGTATTTATGACACTTGTATTATTATTAAAATAAGAAGCTACATTTCCTTCACTGTATGGAATCAAAAACTTACATCTTATATAATCTTTAAATATGCTATCACAAATGCATTTTACCATTTTGTCTATATTTATATTTTTTTTGGCTGAAACAAATATACCTTCCTTGCCTATATCATCTACAATATCATTTAATAATTCTTCATCAACTAAATCAATTTTATTGTAAATATTTATTATAGGGATATCATTTGCGCCAATTTGATTTAAAGTATCTACTGTTACTTTAATATGATTTTTATAGCTTGGATTTGAAACGTCAATAACATGTAATAACACATCTGCTTCGCACACTTCTTCTAATGTCGACCTAAATGCTTTTACTAAATCATGTGGTAGATTACTTACAAATCCAACTGTATCAGACAATAAAAATTCTTTATTATCTTGAAGAACTATGCTTCTAATAGAAGTTTCTAATGTCGCAAATAACATGTTTTTTTCAAATACTTTCTTTTCTTCAGAGTTTTTAAATATATCAACTAATTCATTCATTATTGAAGATTTTCCGGCATTTGTATATCCAACTAAAGCTACATTTGGAAGATTAGATTTTTTTCTCATATTTCTTTGAGTTTCTCGTTGGAATTTTAAATCATCTAATTCCCTATTTAGAGAAGTTATCTTTTCTTCTATTCTTCTACGGTCGAGCTCTAATTTCTTTTCACCAGAACCTCTATTTTTAGTACCTACTCCTCCACTTTGACGCCCTAAATTTTCATTTGAGCCTATAAGTCTTGGTAACATATATCTTAAACTTGCTACTTCCACTTGAAGCTTGGCTTCTCTAGTTTTTGCCCTTTGTGCAAATATATCAAGTATCAATGCTGTTCTATCTATAATTTCACAGTTTAATTTTTCTTCAAGGTTTTTAAGTTGTGATGTAGAAAGCTCATTATAAAACACAACTATATCTGCTTTTTCTTGCTTTATTATATTTAATAATTCTTCAACTTTACCTATACCAATATAATATGCTCTATTAACCTGCTTTGCATTTTGAGTTATACTTCCTACAACATCAATATTGCATGCAGAGCATAAGTTTTCAAGCTCAATCATTAGTTCGTTGAAATCCTCAGATTTACTATTTATGTTTAGTCCTACTATTATTCCTTTTTTTGCCATATCCATATTCTCCTTATATACTATTTTTTATTTAATATATAGCACGAGATTATGGCTCTATAATTAAATTCATTAAGAATTTGCTTGTTTAATTTTATCCTTAAATGATACTTCTAATTTAATATTATAATAACCATAATCGTGCGTTATTTTCTTAATCTTATATAAAAAATCACTTTAAAACACCTCTCCTCAATTATATTATGTAGTTTTTTCAATAAAAAAACTCCTTATAAATCTAAGTAATACAAAACAATCTACTTACATTATAAGAAGGATTAAAATTCTAAATATATATTAAAAATATGTCAATTTAATTGACTCATATGTGATTATTATATTATATTTAACCCAATTCTTAAATTTAAGTAGTTTTTTACACAACTAATAAAAGTAACTAAAGTAGATAACTTTACATAATTGTTAACTATTAAAATTAAATTTTATTATTAATAAAATTTAAAGAATACGATTAAATATACATTTTGATAATCACCTCCAACATTTTCCTTATTATATATTATAACAAAATACATAACTTTGTAAATACATAAAAAAATAGATAAGATTATATCTTACAAAATATAATCTTATCTAAATAGTTTATTCTATATTTCTCTTACAACGATACTCATATTTTAAAGTAAATTCTTACTACATTGCTTCATCTTCTTCAAATTGAGAATTGTAAAGATTAGCATAGAATCCACCTTTCTTTAGAAGTTCCTCATGGTTTCCTTGTTCAACTATATCTCCTTCATTCATAACAAGAATCATGTCAGCATCACGTATAGTTGATAATCTATGTGCTATAACAAAGCTTGTTCTACCTTCCATAAGATTATCCATAGCTTTTTGAATTAATACTTCTGTTCTAGTATCAACAGAACTTGTAGCTTCATCCAATATTAAGATTTTAGGGTCTGCTAAAATGGCACGAGCTATAGTCAATAATTGTTTTTGACCTTGAGAAACATTGCTTGCTTCTTCATTTAATTTCATGTTGTATCCATCTGGCAATGTTTTGATAAATCTATGAACATGTGCAGATTTAGCTGCTTCTATAACTTCTTCATCTGTAGCATTTAGTTTACCATATCTTATATTTTCCATAATTGAGCCACTAAATAACCATGTATCTTGAAGAACCATACCAAACATTTCTCTAAGCTCACTACGATTGAAATCTTTAATATTATGACCATCAATTAGTATTGAACCACTATTAACATCATAAAATCTCATTAAAAGCTTAACTATAGTAGTTTTACCTGCTCCTGTAGGTCCAACAATAGCAACTTTTTGACCAGGTTTAACATTTACTGAGAAATCATTTATTATAGTCTTATTTGAATTATATCCAAAATTAACATTTTCAAAATCAATCTTACCTTCTAAACCATCTATTGAAACTGCATTTTCAACAACTTGGTCTTCTTCTTCCTCTTCTAAGAACTCAAATACTCTTTCAGAAGCTGCTGCTGTTGACTGTAGTAAGTTAGCAACCTGTGCAATCTGAGTCATTGGTTGTGTAAAGTTTCTTACATATTGTATAAATGACTGTATATCTCCAACCTCAATTGTTTTCTTAATTGCAAGCCAACCTCCTAAGATTGATACCATTACATAGCCTAAGTTTCCAATAAACATCATAAGTGGTTGCATTATCCCAGATAAAAATTGAGATTTCCATGCTGAATTATACAAACTATCATTTAATTTATCAAATTCATTAATTGCTTCTTCTTCACGATTAAATGCTTTTACTATTGTTTGACCACTATAAGTTTCCTCAACTTGACCATTTACATTCCCTAAATATTCTTGTTGGGATCTAAAGTATTTTTGTGATTTCTTTACTATTCTTGAAATTACAAACATTGATATTGGTAATATTAAAATTGCCACTAATGTCATAATACCACTTATAGATAACATCATTATCAAAACACCTATCATAGTTGTTACTGATGTTATAAGTTGTGTCATACTTTGATTTAAACTTTGGTTTAGAGTATCTATATCATTTGTAATTCTTGATAGTATTTCACCATGTGTTTTAGTGTCAAAATACTTCATTGGCAATCTATCCAATTTTACTGAAATCTCTTGTCTTAAATTATAAGATACTTTTTGAGAAATTCCACTCATTATGAATCCTTGTATAAAAGAGAATAGTGCACTTACCAAGTAAAGGCAAAGTAATAATGCTAAAATTTTTCCAATTGCGTCAAAATCTATACCTACATTGCCTCCAGAGACTTTGCTCACTAATCCTTCAAATATCTTTGTAGTCGCCTTACCTAAAATTTTTGGACCTACTATAGAAAACGATGCACTACCAATAGCAAATACAATTACCAAAATTATTGATATTTTAAATTTAGATAAGTATGCAATTAGTTTTCGCATGGTTCCTTTAAAGTCATTTGCTTTTTGTCCTGCTCCTATAGATTTTCCCATAGGACCTTTTCCCATTCTACTCATTAGCTAGCTCCTCCTTTGAAAGTTGTGATAAAGCTATTTGCTCATAAACTTCGCAATTTTTTAGAAGCTCTTTATGTGTTCCTATTCCAACTATTTTTCCTTCATTTAAAACAACTATTTGTTCTGCATGCAAGATGGTACTAATTCTTTGTGCAACTATTAATACTGTACTTTCAGCAGTTTTTGATTTTAAAGCTTTACGAAGAGCTGCATCAGTTTTTAAGTCAAGAGCCGAAAAACTATCATCAAATATATAAACTTCTGGATTTTTTGCTATTGCTCTTGCAATAGAAAGTCTTTGTTTTTGACCTCCAGAGACATTTGTTCCACCTTGAGAAATTTCAGTTTTAAAAGCTTCTGGTTTAGAATCAATGAATTCTGTAGCTTGAGCTATTTCAGCTGCAGCTCTCATTTCTTCATCTGTTGCGTCTTTTCTGCCATATTTCAAGTTGGATTCTATGGTACCAGAGAACAATATTCCTTTTTGAGGTACATATCCAATTTTTTCTCTTAAATCATGTTGAACAACATCTTTTATATTAACTCCACCAAGTAATATTTCTCCCTCAGTAACATCAAAGAAACGAGGAATTAAATTTATAAGAGTCGACTTACCACTACCAGTACTTCCTATAAATGCAGTTGTTTCTCCTGGTTTTGCTGTAAAGGATATATCTGTCAATATAGCTTCTTCTGCATCTGGATACATGAATGAAACATTTTTAAATTCAACAAGACCTTTTTTATCTTCTTTAAATTCTTGTACTTTTGATTTTTCTGGGTCTTTGATACTTATATCTGATACCAACACTTCATCTATACGTGTAGCTGAAACAGATGCTCTTGGAAGCATAATAGATATCATTGATATCATCAAGAATGACATTATTATCTGCATTGTATATTGTATAAATGCCATCATATCTCCAACTTGCATTGCTCCAGAATCAACACTATATGCACCTCTCCAAACTATAAGAACTGTAATAAGGTTCATTATAAGCATCATAGCAGGCATCATACATGTCATAACTCTATTTACAAAAAGATTTGTTTTAGTTAAATTTTTATTTGCTTCATCGAATCTTTTTTCTTCATGTTTTTCAGTACTAAAAGCTCTTATAACTGGAATACCTGTAATTATCTCACGGCTTACTAAGTTTAACTTATCGACAAGCTTTTGAACCAATTTAAACTTAGGCATAACAACTGAGAATAATACAATTATTAAAGATAAAATGGCTACTACTGCAACTGCTATAATCCAAGCCATTGAAGTATTAGTATTTAAAACTTTTATTATTCCACCTATAGCCATTATTGGAGCATAAAAAACTATTCTAAGTAGCATAACCATCAACATTTGTATCTGTTGAATATCATTTGTACTACGAGTGATTAATGATGCTGTAGAAAACTCATTCATTTCACTATTTGAAAATGACATAACTTTTCTAAAAACTCCACTTCTTAAATTTCTTCCTACGCTTGCTGCTACTCTTGCTGCTAAAAATCCAACTGTAATTGTAGCTATCATACTAATCATAGCTATACCAAGCATTTTTGCACCAGTAAGTAATATATAATTATTTTGCATATTTTCTGTATCAATACCTATGTTTTCATATTCTGCTTTTACATATGATACTGAACTTTGTGTTATCATACTTTCTGGCATACTTTCAAAGCTTTTGCTCATCTCTTTAGTTAATTTGTCTAATTGTTCTGTTGGCATCATTGATAACACTTTAAATATATCAACTTCTTCACCTTGAGTCCCTTGTGTAGGAAGTTGACTCATTATCTGAGATTTCATTGCTTTTACTTCCTTACTGTCCCCCTCAAGCCCTGATACAATTAAAATAGATTTACCAAAAATAGTATTTAACTCATCTATAGTATCCTTGTTTTTAGTATTTAACTCATAAAGAGATTCGTCTTTTAAATTTGGATACTTCTCTTTATACTTGCTGTAATCTTCCTTATTCAATAAAGTATAATTGTCTAATATTTTATCCTTATTATCTTTATCCATAAACAAAGTAATCTTATCTAATTCACTTTTTCTAATTATAGATGGAACAGAGTTTTCTACTCCACCTTGCTGTATCCCTATATTTACTATATTAGATGTATATTTTGGTAAAGAAAGGTCACATACTGCTTGAACTACCAATAAGCATACTATTATTACTATTGATAAGGCTGACTTCTTTAAATATTTAATTAATTTAAACATACACTTCTTCCCTTCTGTAATATTAATTAGTCTGATAGCATTAAATTGAAAAACATTGTTTTAAACTTTAGAAATATTTTTCATGCTCATGTTTATGACATCCTGCTTTTAAATTGTCTCTAACTTGCATTAGAAGTCTTCTAAGTACTATTTTTTCTTCTTCACTAAATCCTAAAAAGATTTCTCTTTCTAATTCTTTGTTAAATTCCTCAACTTTCTTACATACTTCTAGGCCTTTATCTGTTAAAAAAATTCTAGAAATTCTTTGGTCCTTTTCATCTTGTTTTCTTTCTACAAGCCCAGTTTTTTCCATTCTTTTTATCATAACTGTCGTTGTAGATGCTTTTACTTTTCTTTTATCTGCTAATTCTTTTTGACTTTGACCATTTTTCATCCTAAGAGAAAAAAGTATTTGTGGCTGACCCTGGTACAAGCCTAATTTATCAAAATAAAAATGAGTTCTTATAAAATATATTCGCATCAATTGCAAGAAAACATCATTTAATTTTTCTTCAGAATTGCTATTCATACTTACCCTCCTTATTTTTATATTACTTAGTCGGCTAATGATTATTTTACTATAACAGCTATCTTTTTTCAATATATTTATAAAAAATTCATATAAATTTCATTTATTAAATATTTTTCTATTGATTAGTTATGATTTTAATAGCTAATAATAAGTTTTTTAATTAGCTAACTACTTATATTTTTCATTAAAACCTTAAGATAAACCTTTTCATAAATTTATCAATTAAAAAAGGTTGTTTCAAAATAAAATAAATTTTGAAACAACCTCTTATTTAATAATATATTACTTATATACTATAAAAATATATTATTTATCCTCATATCCATTTACAACAACATCTATTTTTCCAGTTTCTGGCGATATAATCAACCCATGCACAACAATTCCCTCTGGAATTAAAGGATGATTTTTTATTAAATTAATACTATCTTTTACAGAATCCTCTGCTGAATCAAATCCATGTAACCATTGTTTTGTATCAATTCCTGCACTACGAAGTGTAAGTATTACATCATTTGATATTCCTCTATCTAAGATTTTATTTAGTAATTTATCCGTATCCACATTGCACATACCACATCCATGATGTCCTACAACCATAACTTCATCCACATCAAATTCATAAATTGCAACTAAAATACTTCTCATGATACTTCCAAATGGATGCATTATAGTAGCACCTGCATTTTTTATCAGTTTAACATCTCCATTTTTAAGATTCATGGCTTTAGGTAAAAGTTCAGTTAATCTTGTATCCATACATGATAGGACTACTATTTTTTTATTTGGATGTTTTGAGGTTGCATACTGTTCATATTCTTTATTTTTTACAAATGATTTATTGTACTCTAATATCTCTTCAAGTCTTCGCATATGTAATCTCACTCTCTATAAAAATTTTTTATATTATTATATCACTATTGGACTACAATATATACATATATAATTTAATTTATATTTATCATCTATTTTTATAAAATTATTATTTTTCCATAATTTCACATATTAGTTATATTAGTAAAGACTCTTATAATAATCTTTTAATAATCAAAATTAGAATTATATATTTTTGTTATTTAATTAAATAATTCTTTTAAAACTTTATTACCTAAATTTAATCCTATTATAGTTACTTTTCCATCCTTAACTCCGCTATATTTAAAAACATTAGTTTTGCCAGAAGAATAGCTAAATTCTAAATATACATCAGATGAATTTACAAAACCTTATGCCTTTAATATTTTTTTAATGAGTGTAGCTTTTCCTACTCCTAAAAAACCTGAAACAACATCAACCTTTATCATATATACTCAAGTCTTTTAAACTAATTAATACTTTTATGTAATATGCGTAGTATTGAATTTAGTTCTTCAACTGACATTTGACCTGGTGCAGAAACCTTTTTAACTGCTCCAAAAGTCAATGCTGAGCCAAATATTTCCCCACACAAACGACTTATAACTCCCATTCCTGCCATAGACATAGTTATTATTGGTCTATCTGCATAAACTTGAACCATTTCATTTGTAGCTGTAAGCAACACCAGAACATCTCTTTCATTTTTTGGCATAACAGCTATTTTAGGTAAGTCTGCTCCTAGTTTTTGCATTTTGCATAAACGAGATATAATCTCTTCTTTTTTGGGAGTTTTATTAAAATCATGATTCGACATGACTACTTTCACTTCTTTTTCATGAGCAAACTCGACTATTTCATTTACAATTTCATCTCCCATAAATAGCTCTACATCTATTAAGTCTATTAATCCTGTATTAGAGATTTCCTTATTTAAAATAGTATAATAATCTTTTGATATTAATTTTTGTCCACCTTCTTTTATACTTCTAAATGTAAATAATAGAGGTGTATCTGGTATATATTTTCTTAATTCATTAATAACTTCTTTAACTTGTTGAATATTTTCTACATTCTCAAAGAAATCAACACGCCATTCTACAACATCCAAACAAATTTCCTTTAAGTCATTAACTTCTTCAATAATTTCTTCTTTAGTTTTTCCAACTATTGGTACACAGATTTTAGGTATACCTTCTCCTATTCTAATATTTTTTACTTGTACTATATTATTCATATTTCTCCTCCACACATATAGAAGTTTTATCAGATTTTATATTCTTTACATCACAATATTATTATATCGTAAAAATACTATAAGTCATAACAATACTAATTCTACAGTAGTACTTCAACTTCATTTTATATACTTACATTTAATTTTTTTACACTCTTTCTTGTAATTTCATTATATTACTTAATTATTATTAATAAAATACATATTATTCTTAATATTGATAGAATTAATCTATGAATTATGGTATAATATGGTATAATTTTGTAGAAATAACCCGAATTTTATTACTTATGAAGGGATTGAATATCAATGAACCTAAATCATTTGCATTACTTTAGAGTTTTAGCCAAAGTTGAGCACTATACAAAAGCAGCTACACAATTGTCTATAACTCAACCAAGCTTAAGTCATGCTATATCTGCTCTTGAAAAAGAACTGGGAACTTTTTTATTTGAAAAACAAGGTAGAAATGTTCGTTTAACTAAATATGGTAAATTTTTTTTAACTTATGTTGATAAAGCATTGAGTGAATTAGAAAGAGGAGAAAAAAAGCTTAGAGAATATACAAGTATATCAAAAGGTGTCATAGACTTAGGATTTATTTATACATTGGGAGCTTACTTCATTCCAGATATACTTGGTAAGTTTTTAGAAAAAGAGTCAAATAAAAATATTTCATTTTCATTTGGTCAAGGTACTACTAAAAAGATTATCCAAAGTTTAAAAGATGAAAAATTCGATTTAGCATTTTGCTCTTTTGTTCCAAATGAACCCAACATAGATTTTACAGCTATACTTCAGGAAGAATTGGTTGTAATAGTGCCATATAACCATCCTTTAGCCTCAAATGAAAGTGTAGACTTAAAGGATACAAAGGATTATCCTTTTATATTCTTTAGTGAAGATAGTGGAGTTAGACCAATTATTGATAAGCTCTTTGAAAAAGTTGATGTAAAACCACAAATTGTATGTGAAACAGAAGAAGATACAGCTGTCGCAGGTTTAGTTTCTATTAACTATGGTATAGCAGTTGTTCCAAATATTTTTGCTCTTAAATATTTTAATGTAAAGGTTTTATCAATAACAAATCCTATACATGAAAGGTACATATATTTAGCTACAATGAAAAATAAATATTTAACTCCTGCTGTTAATAGTTTTAGAAACTTTGTTATTAATTACAGTAAAAACAATAATCAAATTGATAAAATGGAATAAGAACAAGTTAAAAAGGGATTGTTTCAGAGTAAATACTCTGTACAATCCCAGACACATTTTAAAATTTATTAAAGTTTATTAGAAATAATCTGAGAAGTATGGATTTTTACGTTCAATAAGATTTTCTAATAAATCTACTATTTCTTTATCACAAGTAATTCTTTTTATTCTATGAAGATAAGTTGGTCTTTTGTAACTAAGCAACATAGTTGTAAGTGTTTGTATATCAAGCTTCAAATCATACTTATCACCACCAGAGGTTAGTATACCTTTACCTTCTTTAGAAACACTTAGTGTAAATACTCCTGTATTCCAATCTAATAAAGGGTCTTTTAATTGAAATACTAACTTTACTTCATTTTCTTGTTCTTTAAATGGATACTGATTTATAAATTGTTCTATATCAACAATTCTACCCATAAAGTATGGTTTTATATTTTCTTCTATGTCTCCATCTTCAAGTAAAAATGCCAATGGTTCATCTGTATATGTATTTCCAACCACTTTATTTATCATTGAAAAGTGAGCACTTATAAAATTCCATAATCCTGTACGTGCCTCTTCTTCTACAAATACCATTTCTTTAATATAGAATATTTCATCAGAAATCCAATATAACACATAACCTTGTGCTTCATGGTTTTTATCATAATAAATTGCACATGTTAAGTCATCTAAATCCCAACGCCAGTATTCTTCCCATGCCAACTCACTTCTAATCATAGATGCATGGCTCTTTTTAGAAAATCGTTCATAAACATTTATGACATCTTCGTGTTCTATACTTACACGCTCAACTTCTCCTGATACCGCTTTAGGTTTCGGCAACTGAGTATCTTTAATTTCAAAAGATATCTTATCTGATATTATTTCCCATCCCTTACGACGATAATATGGAATTGAGTATGGAAATAAATAAGATATAGATTGTTTTCTTTCTCTCATATCTGTTAATGCTTGTCGCATCAATTTATCCATAAGACCTAAATTAGAATATTCAGGATATGTTCCAACACCAGTAAGACCACCCATATCGTATTCTTGACCAAATATATTGATTTTAAATGGATAAACAGCTATTTGAGATACTAGTTTATCCTCATCAAACCAACCAAATACATCTGCTTGTCTTAATACAGGTAGTTTAGCAAGAGTTATTTCTCTTTCCTCCCAACCTACTTGTTGTAAATCATGGTTTGTCACTTGAAATACATAACGTAACAATTGATTGAATTGTTGCAAATGCTTAGTTTCTACTTTCTTCATTTCGAGTCTCTCTAGTCGACTCATAATAAAACCTCCTAAAAATAAATACATATAAATACTACCTATTTATATAATATAGACAATAAATTTACATAAATACTACATAAATATTTATATAAGCATAATTTTATCATACCCAATATATTCTAGTCAAATCACTGTTGAAAATTAAAGTTTAATTCAATAATAGCATTATTTAACTTAATAAAAAATGATTTATATTTAGTATATCTTAAATACTTGTAATTCTTTATCACTTTGATATAATCAAATAAATAGACAATTGTAATAAAATACAATTTAGTTAAAAATATTTTATTTAAAATAAAACAATAAACTATAAATAAATAAGTAATATATAAGGAGTGATTCTGTGAAGAGATGCATTGTAATAATGGGATAGTCAGGAAAACAACATAATATAAAGGAGAGATTTAAACATGACTATTCCAAATTCAGATAAAATATATCCAAGAAGTAATGATTATCAAACTATATATCTTAAAAATGTGATTACAAGAGACAATATAAAAGTTGGAGACTATACAATATATAACGACTTTTATAATGACCCAAGGGATTTTGAAAAAAATAATGTACTATATCAGTATCCTATAAACAATGATAAATTAATAATCGGAAAATTTTGTTCAATTGCATGTAATGTAAAGTTTTTAATGACTAGTGGAAACCACACTGTGAAATCACTCTCTACTTATACATTTCCAATCTTTTATGAAGAATGGGATTTAGACATAAATCATATAACAGATGCTTGGGATAATAAGGGTGATATTGTAATTGGAAATGATGTATGGATAGGCTATGATGCTGTAATTATGCCAGGTGTAAAAATTGGTGATGGAGCAATTATTGGAACAAGAGCTGTAGTTACTAATAATGTCCCTCCATATTCTATTGTTGGAGGAATACCTGCAAAAATTATAAAGAAAAGATTTAATGATGATATAATTTCAAAATTATTAAAAATTAAGTGGTGGGATTGGTCATATGAAAAAATCCAATCAAGTATTCAACACATTCAATCAGGAGCTATTGATAGATTAGTTTAATATTTTATGACTAATTTATCTTAAAACGAGATTTAGGGGAAATCTTTTTAGGAATTCCCTTAAATCTACTATATTACCAATAGTCCTACTTGATATAATTAAAATTAAAAATAGTACTAAGGTTATAAAACAAAAATAAATTAACTTTTCTAAAATTACTTTACTTTTATTATTTATTCTCTACAAGAGATTCGAATTTTCTAAAATCATCTCTATTATTTATTATCATAAAAGATTTAACTTTTCTAAAGTTGTTATTATATTTCTTCCTTCTCTAACTCCATCGATTATTCTTCTAGCTATTTTACTATCTCCTATATTTAGAACTTCCACATTTTTAGCTTCAAAATATTTCTTTAAATTATTCAAAATTGGATTATTAGATTTCATTCCTAAACATATAAATCCATAATCAAAATTTAGTAAGAACTCTTCTTCATTCTTCTTAACTTTAAAATTATCATCCTGAACTTCCAATAATGCTGTATTTGTATAAACATCAACATTATAATCTTTTAACATCTTCATCATTGTCACCTTTGTTATAGGATCTAAATCTTTGCCCACAACTGGTAACATCTCAACTATAGAAGTTTTAGCCTTATTTTCTGAGAAAAATTCTACAACATCTAATCCAACAGCTCCACCACCCACAACTACTACTTTCTTATTTTCTAAGTCTTTTGTTTTAAAATATTCTATATCATTAAATAGCTTAAATATTGAACTCACCTTTCCATTTTCTTGGTCTATCCTATCCATCAAACCAGTTATTGGTGGAAGTAATGGTTTTGAACCTGTAGCATTTATAATTATATCAGGTTTTAAATTTTCTATAAATTTAATATCGGACTTTGTATTTTTAAAAACAATTAAATTTTTTAATTTATTAACTCTCTGTTTTAAATACTTTGGAAAATCATTTATTCTACTTTTATCCGGAAAAGTTGATATTGTCTCAGCAAGCCCTCCTATATCTTCTTTTTCTTCTAATAAAAATACATTACAGCCCACCTCTGCTGCTGTGGCTGCGGCTTCGAGACCAGCCGTTCCTCCACCTATAACAACCACATTTGTTGTCTTATTTACTTTTCTTTGTTTATATTCTTCTCCATTTATTAAGTCTGGATTTACTGTACATCTTATAGGTCTATTTGCTCCAATTCTATTACCTGCACATCCTATATTACATGAAATACACTTTCTTATTGAATCTTCTTTTCCATTTTGTACCTTTTCAGCCCAATTAGGGTCAGCTATAAGGCCTCTTCCCATGCCTATAAAATCCGCTTCATTATTTTCAAGTATTTTTGATGCTATCTCTGGATTCCTTATATTTCCAGTTATTATTGTTGTTTTTCCAAATCTTTTTTTAACTGCTTTAGACATATATGAACGCCACCCATCTTCTAATGTCATTGTATCGATTTGAAATTGTATAGAATCATTTAATGCTGCTGATACATTATATATATCTACTTCTTCATTTAAATATTCAAGAAGCTTTAAAGTATCATCTAAAGTATTTCCTCCCTCTATAAATTCATCAGCACTTATCCTTAAAGATATAGGAAATAAGGCTCCTACTTCGTCTCTAACTTTATCAATTACTAGTTTTGCAAATCTCGCTCTATTTTCAAGACTTCCACCAAATTCATCTGTACGCTTATTGTAAATTGGGGATAAAAATTGACTTATTAGATATGAGTGTCCAGCGTGTATCTCTATAGCATCAAAACCAGCTATTTGAGCTCTTTTTGCTGCCTTTCCATATTTTTTAGCTATATCTAGTATTTCTTCTTTCTTTAATTCTCTTGGTATTGTTCCTCCATTTTTTGAGGGTATGTTCGAAGAAGATACTGGAGTTAATCCATTTATTCTATCTGGCATAGCTGAAGCACCTGAATGATTAATTTGTATAGCTACACATGCACCATGTTTATGTAGACTCTCAGTTAACTTATATAAAGCAGGTATGTATCTGTCATGGTCTATTCTTATTTGTGTGGTTCCATTAGAACCTAAAGGAAAATCTACACAAGCATTTTCTACAATTATAAGTCCAGTTCCACCTTTAGCTCTTTGTTCATAATATTTAATGTGTTCATCTTTAAATTCTCCACTTTCTCCACCAAAGTTTGTTCCCATTGGTGGCATAACTATTCTATTTTTTACATTCATCCTTTTTATAGTTAATGGTTCAAAGATATTTTGATATATTTTCATTTCTATTCCTCCACACGTTTTTATGTTTATAGTTTTTGTGATTTAAATTTATGTCTCTATTATAATGCGTAGAAATCTATTAAACCAGTGCATATTTTTATCATTATTGATAGATTTTTTCTATGATTTTATGATTATGTTTCTTAACAAAAAAAATCATGCTACATTAATAGTGATACACTATTAATGTAGCATGATTACTTAAACTCTAGATAATTTTAATATTTTACATCTACACATATATATTAAGAATAGCTAAATTTTACAGTCTTCTATACTCTTCTCTTTTTAATTTTAAGTTACTTAGATAATAATCTATCTCATCAATTAGACGTTGTTTATCCTCAGGTAATATTCCTTTTAGGTTAACATAATTTGAGGCATGATTACTTCTAAATACGACTTTTTCATTGGTATCTATATTTTTTATCATTTCTTTAATTTCTTGTAGCACAGCTTTATCTTCCAATACTGTAAATTCACCTGATTGAAGCAAATCGTAAAGTTCAGTATTGGGTTCTACCATTAAACTCAATACACCTACATAATCTGGTGAAATTGCTCCTAGCATTTTTCCTGTATCAACTCCATGTTGATTCGTTTTTTTAGTTCCTCCAAGACCCGCTATTACAGTAGCTGATAATTTAATACCATTTTGCTTAACTTTTCTACCAACTTTTATAAGTTGTTCACTATTAAATCCCTTTTTAATATCTTCTAATACCTCATCATTTCCACTCTCAAGCCCTAGATAAATCATCTTAACACCAAGTTTTTTTAACTCTTTAAGTTCATCATCAGTTTTTTTCTCTATAGACTTAGGAGAGCCATATAGAGTAATTCTTTCACACTCTGGAAAAACTTCTTTTATATACAATATTATATCTCTTAGTTTTTCCATTGGTATTATCAATGCGTCTCCATCTGCTAAAAATATTCTGTCTACATTTTTATAATGTCTTCTAAATATATCAATTTCATTTTTTATTACTTCTAATGGTTTTATTTTAAATTTCTTTGATTTGTACATACTACAAAATGTACATTTATTATGAGAACATCCTAGTGTAACTTGTATTATAAGACTATAAGCCTCACTTGGCGGTCTATAAAGTGGCATATCATATTCCATATTAAAATCCCCCTTTTAATCAACTCTTAATTTTATTATATTAATAATATTTACTTAAAATAATACTTTATATATATTATAAACTTCAAGCTTTTGTTTAAGATATATTATTTAAAAATTTAATAATACTATTTGCAGTAATCTTAAGCTGTTTTTCTTGACTTATAATAGCATCATTGTCTCCCTTTTGTTTTCCATAATCTCCAAATTGTGCATGATTTCCCCCTTCAATTTCAACATAAGTTGTATCATCAGGAAGTTTTTCTTTTGCTTCTATAAGATTTTTAAAATTAACTACTCCATCTTTACTTCCCCATATAGATATAACCTTTTTACCTAGCTGTTTTAGTTCATTGCCCATTGGATAAGAAGATAAAAACACAACTCCATCAATTAATTTATTGTCACGTGCAAAATTAGATGCAACAACTCCACCCAATGAGTGACCTCCTATTACCCAATGTTCTATATTATTGTAAGAATCCATAATTTTCTGTGCTTTATTAGTTCCAAGTATAGCTAGATTAAGTGGCATTTTTGCAATTACCACTTCATATCCACTTTCTGCTATTTTTCTTGCAAGTGGTGCATATGATTCAATTTCTACTTTAGCTCCTGGATAAAAAATTAGACCTTTAGAAACTTTTCTACCCTTCGGTGTAAATGAAATATTTTCATTTATGGTTACCTCAACTTTACTATTGCTAACTAATGCTTCTTTTGCTAGTTTTTGAGGTTCATATGTTTTGTTTATCCATATGAAAAAACTAAGCAGAATCAATACAAACAGTATACCTATTCCCATGAATATTTTCTTTTTTATATTAAATTTTCTATTATCATTTTTATCATCTTCGTTTTCAACCTCATCATAAAGTAAAGGTCTTTCAAGTTCCATAGTTATACTAAATGTATCATATTTCTTATTGCGCTTTACCTTTACATCTTTACTCATAAATCTAACCCCCATAATATTTGAATACTATTATAGTTTATCCTAAGTAAATTGTTTTTTCAACCAATGAAAAAAATCAATATTTTAACCTTTTTCACACAAAATTCATAAATATATGGTTTTTGTTTTTAATATACTATTTTCTGTTAACATTGTATAAAAGAAAAAGTCATATACTTTATTTTAAAGCTATGACTTTTTATATAATTTAATTAGATTAGAAAACTATGCAACTTCTTGCACTAACATTTTACTGATATTACTTATTCTATACATTTCTTTTACACCATTTAAGGTTTGAAGTAAATTTAGACAAATTATTTTATCGCCTAAACTTACTGTACTTTCAATACTATCTAAAATTACACTTCTTCCTTCATCATATTTATCAGCATCATAATTTGAAATATAACTAGTATCTCTCAATATTCTTTCTATATCTTCATCTCTAATATTATTCTTTTTGACATTTATATATAAATTGTACATATTACTTATTAGTAATTGTTGATTTTCTAAGAAATCATCTTGATGTTCATCTTTGTATATAGTATTTATCAGCATAAGTCTATCTTCAATAAGTGATGGCACTAATAATAGATTCTTTATATAATGAACATTGGTTGAATTTTCAATAGATTTATTAACTTCATTAATTATATTTTTAACTATACCTTTATACACATCTATAACATGCTGATACCCCATTTTTGCATCATATGGTAAAACAAATTTATTTATTATTAATGCAATAATTGCACCTAATACTACATATGAAATTCTACTCATAGTTAAAACATTAGGGTCTCCCATAACTGCTGCGGAACCAAGGGCTGAAACAGTTACACACACTATCAGTTTTCTATAATCAACTACATATGAGTTTATGTATCCTGCTAAAAGTACTATTAATGACCTTAATGTATTATCTTTTATTATTGAAAATGAAACAATAAATATTACCGCTCCTACTAGTGTACCTTCTATTCTTTTTCTGGATTTCTGCAAACAGTTCTCTGCATAAGGTTGTGTTAATGAAAACACAGTTAACATTATCCATCTTCCATCTTTTAAGTGAAAATAGTCCATAATAAAACCTGAGATTGCTGCAGCCAAAGCGATTTTTATTGCATAAGAAAATCTTATAGATTTTAAATTAAAATGTTGTTTATATATTGACATTCTTCTAAATTCACGTGGTATCTTTATTTTTCTTTCAACTCTTTTTTCCTCTTTTGATTTTACCTTTTTGTACTCTAATAAAAATTCATATAGATTTTCTAAAACACTATAAATTTCTTTCAAATTTATATTTTTAGTATCTTGAGCGACAACATAGTCTCTAAACCCAAGTATTTCTTTATCAGTTATCTTATCTTTATTTTCTAAGCACATCTTGATATAATTTACTTCTTTAGATACTACAACTAAAACATCTTCTTTACTATTTGTACTACTTTCTTTTAGCATATTTTTTATGTCTTCATCCTCAAATTCCTTAGTATCTATTTTATATCTATCTAAGATTAAACTTATTCTTTCTAATGAAAATAAGATATTTATTATATCCATTCCTTTAATACTAATAAAAAAATCATCTTTTCTATTATCAAATATAACCATTTTAAGACCTTTTGATATAGAATTTATTGTGTAATTACAACTATCTATTTTTCTCATATTAGACTTATTTACAGAATTATCACTGTTAATAATATTTTTTAAAAGATTTATTTTTTCCAACAACTCATCACATATAGATATTAATTCTTTGTCACCAATTTTTTTCATTCTATTTCTATTCATAACAAATTGAGCAATCATTATGACAAGTGAACCACTAGCTAAAGCCGATAATCTTATAGGAAATTCGCTTAATCCTACAGGTATACTTATCATAAATATATACATAAGACCAAAAGGTACATATACAGCCCTTTTCAAGTCATAACTAAATAAATATCCTATTATAAATAATGCTATAAAATTTAATAAAATTCCTAAATACATATTTTGTACTGCAAAAAACGATAATACTCCTAATGTTACGTTTATTATCAAGTATTTCAGTAAATTTTTAATTGGAGAAATAGTTAAATCCCTTTCCAAAAGCATTAGCATAGCTGTTACTATAGCCACACCTATAAGTGTATTTTTACTTCCAAATAAAGCTATAAATGCAGATATAAATGCTATTATAAAAATAAACAATTTAGTTTTTGATATTATTAATTTTTTTGTCATCAAATACCTCCTTAAAAATTTCAACAAAGTCAATTTTATCACACTTATTATCGTATTCAAAATCGTCTTTTCTACGTGAGGATTCTAATTTTTCTATTTATAATTCTAATTTTAATTCATATATTAACGAACTTTATAATCATATATAACATATATATTCATATGCCAGCATACGTTTTTTCTTTCAAATATTTTTTTAAAATTAAAAACAACGCTCTCAATAATACAATATTTGTACTTATTGAGGGCGTTGTAAGATTTATCTAGCAAACTTGTTTAATTTTTTCTTTACCTAGTATGTAAGTACCAAGTCCCATAAATAAAGCTCCTCCAACAATGTTTCCAAGTGTTACTGCTACTAAATTATAAATAGCTCCTCCAATACTAACTGTTTGAATTGTTGGAGAAAATAATGAAACACTATAGATTGTCATATTCGCTACACTATGTTCAAACCCTGTTGTTATGAAAGCAAATAAACATAGGAATATCATAATTATTTTTGCACTATCATTGTTAGTTCTAAATGAACATAAAACTGAGACACAAACTAAGATATTACACAAAACTCCTCTAAAGAAAAGAGACATAAATGGCATAGATGCCTTGGCTGCTGCTGTGTTTGCAAAAAATTCTGCTACAGGACCTTTATCTACTAAACCAGTTCCTACAAACATTATACCTAAAATTAAAGCTCCTATTAAATTTCCTACCCAACTGTATATCCATATTTTAGAAGTATCTTTTATACTTACCCCTTTATTTAGCATACCTACAGACATTACCATATTATTTCCAGTAAACAGCTCTGTTCCTGTCATTACAACTAAACTAAGTGCTACTGCAAACGATAACCCCATCATTATCTTTGTCATAGGAGAACCTGCATCTGTCAAAATCCCTCCAATAGTAAATATCAAAAGTATACCGATACCTACATAAAGTCCTGCAAAAGCAGAAGACACTAAATATTTTATCTTACTTGTATTTAATAAATTTATTTTATTTATAGCTGCGTTAGTTAATTTATCCAAAGTTTCTTTATGCATAATTCCCTCTTCCTTCTATTAAATTTATAATTTATTTAAATATATTTTTTTATTACTTATAGATATTTAACACCACTCCAGTATATATTTTCATGTACTTTAGTTATTTCTTCAAATTGTACACCTTCAAGTGCCCATTTTTTAAATTCCATGAATCCAGTCCTGTCAATTATATATCCTATATGCTCTTTCCCTCCTGGTGCATCTTTATCTATATATTGCTCTACATATTTGTAAGTATTAAGTATTATTTTTATTATGTTGTCTTCATCTGCCCATAAAAGAAAATCTTCTGCTAGTCTTGGATTTTTCTTACCTGTTCTACCCATTATAGCTAATCTATAGTATTTTTTTTCATCTCTAGTCCATGCATTTGTTGGGCAATTTAGTACACATTCTCCACAACCTATGCATTTATCTCCATCTCTTACTACTTTATTATTTTCTGTTTTTAATGCTCCAACAGATAGTTTTGAGCATTTTTTTACACACGCTCCACAATTCACACATCTATCTTTTTCATATAGTGGTAAGGTCATTCCTATAATTCCAAAGTCATTCATTCTAGCTTTTATACAGTCATTCGGACATCCAGTCAATGCCACTTTAAAATGTAAGTCATTTGGAAAAATTGCTTTTTCTATTTTTTTTGCAAATTCAGTTGTATTATACTGCGCTTTTGGACAGACTTTATTACCTATACATGCAGCTATGTTTCTCGTACCTGCTGCTGGATAACCTGCATTTTTCTCACTTTGATTTATATTCATCTTTTCAATAACAGGTTGTATGATATTATTTATTTCTTCCATATCTTCCATATCTATTCCTAAGATTTCAAATCCCTGTCTTGTAGTTATGTGTATCTGACCATTACCATATTCATTTGCAATCCTAGAAACTGTGATTAAACTTTCAGGGTCAATAAGACCTCCTGGCACTCTAACTCTTAAAGAAGTTTTATATTTTATTTTTGTAATTCTATAAGCATTTTTCATTACTTTTTTAGTATTTAAATCTCTTATCACAAACTCCACCCCCTAATCAATAAGATTTTTAGCATATGAATAATCAAATACTGGTCCATCTAAACATATATAAGTATCATCCATCTTACAGTGTCCACATTTTCCTATTCCACAACACATTTTTCTTTCATAAGAAACCCAAATATTTTTTTCGTCTAAATCTCTTTTTAAAAACTCTCCTACTGTAAATTTCATCATCATTGGAGGTCCAACTACAATTGCAGAAGTATTATTTATATCTTTTATATCTAAATCTGGAATATATTTTGTTACTAATCCTACATTTCCACTATAACCCTCATCAGCTCCATCCACAGTAACTAAAATATCCAATTTTTCACTCCATCTTTTTAAGTCCTCTGCAAATAGAACATCTTTTGGTGATTTAAATCCAACTATTAATTTAAACTTTTCACACTTATCTTTATTATTATAAAAATATTCAACTATTCCTCTTACAGGAGCTAATGCACTTCCTCCTGCTACTACTACGATTTCTCTTCCTTCATATAAAGATACATCAAATCCATTTCCATAAGGTCCTCTTATAAAAAACGAATCTCCTTCTTTGTAATTGAATAATTCACTAGTAACTTTACCTACATTTCTTATTGTAAAATCAATATAATCTTCTCCATATCCTGATACTGATATTGGACTTTCACCATATTTAGGTATAGATATTTCATAGAATTTTCCAGGCAGAACCCCTTTTGTATCACAATTCACTTTGAATGTCCATTCTTTATCAGTATGTTTAACTATGTCTAGTATTTTTGCACTTACTGGTATATATGAGTTCATTTATATCTCCTCCTTACTAGTTACTAAATCATTTATTTTTTCTATACATTTTGAAAATGATATATATTGTGGACATGCATCATCACATCTTCCACATCCAACACACATGTTATATCCAAATCTTTTTTTGAAATCATTTATTTTATGCATAGTTTTAAATCTCATTCTTTCTCCTTGTTTTTTTCTGAAAGAATTTCCACCTGCTATGTCTGTATATCCATCTACTTGACATGAAGCCCAAACTCTTCTTCTTTCACCTACATTTTCATTTTCCTTATAAAAAATATCCTGCATTGTAAAGCATGAGCATGTTGGACATACAAAATTACATCTTCCACATCCAATACATCTTGTGTCATATTCATCCCATATTGGATTTCCTATTATCTCATTAGAATCAATATTTTCTGGTATATCTATAGAAATTAAATTTTCTGTTACATGACTAACATCAAATTCTGATGGCTCTCCATTAAATACTTCAAATTCATTGTCTTTTATGTCTAAGTACAATGTTTCTCCTTCTATATTCAATCCAAGTGAATAGTTATCAGTTTTATTAGAATCCATACTTACACAAAAACAATTTCTAAAACTCTCTTTACATCCTACAAGTGCAAATTTTATTTTTTCTCTAATATGTTTATAAAAATAATCTTTTTCTTCTCCATTATTTAAATATATTTCATCGAGTCTCTTTATTCCATTTATGTCACAAGCTCTTAGAAAAATTAAAATCTTTTTATTGTCTAAATCGCTTTCCTTAAATTCTTTTTCAGTAAAGTAAAATAAGACTTGATTAATAGGAAGCACTACTTCTTTTGGTGAAAAGTTTGATTTTTGAGCAAATTCCATTTCTTCAAAAGTATTTACTTCCTTGTATCTTATCATGTCCGTATCTGAAAAAGTACCTTTAAATGGCATTATGACTGGTGCAAATATTTTGTAGTCTTTTTTTAGGAAATTCAGACCTTCATTGAATTTGGATGAATCTAATTTTAATTTCATTTTTATCACCTTTCTTATATTTTAGTTTTGCTTACTTATTATCTTGTTTAAATCTTAACACTTTATTTTAGATACTTCTGTGATAATTATCACAGTTTTAAAAATAATAAAAAAAATATTACTAGAGTTTATTAAACTCTAGTAATATTTCTTTATTATTTATAACTTTAAATTAAAAATCTGTTCTTTTAAATACAAGCTTTTCAAATGATTCTATATCCATAGGTCTTGCAAAGTAAAATCCTTGTCCAATATCACAGCCTGCATTTTTTAATAAATTTAATTGACCTTCAGTTTCTATTCCTTCAGCTACAATTAGCATATCTAAATCCTTACCTAATGTAATTATATTCTTTATAACTTTTTCTCCACGTGTAGATGTAATTGTCTCATTTAAAAATTCTCTATCAATCTTCAATACATCAATTGGTAATTTTTTTAAAAGACTAAGTGAAGAATATCCACTTCCAAAATCATCCATAGATACAATAAATCCAATATCATGCAAATCATTTAAAATATCTAAAAGCATGCTTATATTTGACAAAAATAAACTTTCTGTTAACTCAAGTTCTATTAGATGCGCTGGTATATTATGCTTATTTATTAAAGATTTTAAACTAGTTACTATATTTCTATTATTTAAATGAATTCTTGATACATTTATAGAAATTGGTGGTGGCTTTATTCCATTTTTTATCCATTTTGACATTGTACTAAAGACATTATCCCAAACATACAAATCAAGTTTTTCTATAAATCCATTTTTCTCAAATAGTGGAATAAAATCATTAGGCGATATAGTTCCCTTAATTGGATGAATCCAACGAACAAGAGCCTCTGAACCTACAATCTCATCTGTTATAAGGTTAATTTTAGGTTGCAAATAAATTACAAACTCTTTATTTAAAAGTGCATTATCCATATTATTTTCAATTTCTTTTTCACGAAGTATAGAAAGCCTTATTTTATCATCATAAAAAGCAACTTTACTCTTATAATTGGTTTCTATTGTTTGACAAGCTATCTTAGCTCTATCAATCATTACATCAATATTTACATCATCTTTATCAATTAAATACGCTCCACATTTAAGTATTATATCTATTTTAAATGTATTTTCTTTATCACTATTCACAATCTCAAAAAAATCATTTGCTCTTTTTCTTAAATTTTCTATATTACTTTTTTTAGTCATTACAATAAATCTATCGTCTGATAATCTTGCATATATTTCATCCTTAAAAATACTTTCACCTATTTTTCTTGCTATATATTTTAAAATATTGTCTCCAAATTCAAAACCAAACATATCATTTATATATTTAAATTTATCTATGTTAATATAATATATAACAAAGTTATACGTTCCATATTTTTCAAAAAGCTTATTAGCATCAATTTTAAATTTCAATAGACTTCTTATACCTGTTACTTCATCAACATATGCTATCTTTTTTAATTTATTCATTTGTACCTTATAATTTACAATAAATATTCCAAAAACTATAAATATAATAAATAATATTATCAAAATAAATGCCATAATATTATGCTGTATAAAATCTAATAGAGTAACTGTATGCTCTAAGTACTTCGTACTGCCTGTAACTGCAATTGCAACCTCTTCTTCTGTAACTCTATTGATGGATTTATTGAGTATTGACAATAATGCAGGATTTGCTTTTTCAGAAACCCCTATTCCAATATCCACGACTTGATTTTTTATTGGCATAAACATAAGCCCATCAGATTCTTCAGTATTAATTATATTATTTAGGATATAGTTGCTTCCTATAAATACATCACTTTCTTCTTTCTTGACAGCTTCAATACATTTACTAGCATTTGGATAAAAACTTACTTCTTGATTTGGATAATATTCTTTTACGAATGATTCTATCCCTGTCCATTTAATCATTGCTACCTTAGTTTTTTCATCCATTCTAATATCATTTTTTGCCAAACCTAACATGGTAGTTTCAAGGTAGCCATCAGTAAATATAATATTATGCTCTAACTCAGTACTCCGTGACATAAACATATTTGCACAAATATCTACCTCACCATTTTCAACCATTTTTAAACCCTCTGAAAAATTATCTACCTTTATATACTCAAACTTTAAACCTGAGTTATTTGAAATTGATTTTAATATATCTATTGATATACCTTTGTAGGAATTTGTATTTTTATCATAAAAAGATAGTGGTGACGTATCAGGACCTGATACAACTTTTATTACAGGATGTTTCTTTATATATTCTTTTTCCTCCAAAGTAAATACTTCTGTAGCTATTGCAGTACTCTTATAATGTTTATTAAATAAATTACCATCATAATATATATCTTCTCGCTTAATCTCATTTAATGCATAATTCAAACCATCTAGTATTTTTTTGTTTCCCTTAGTTGTTGCATAATAGATAGGCTCTGATGAAAAACGTAATACTACCTTTGTATTTGGTATATCTCTAATGCTTCCTGTAAGTATCATATCAATGGTTCCTTTTTCAAGTTCCTTTTGAAGTTCTTCTGCACCTTCTATGTACTTATATTTTACAGATATTTTATTTTTTTTACAGTATTCATCAAATACACTTTTAAAATGATTATCTGAAACTGTACCTACTACTTTTCCATCAATCTCTTTTAGATTATTATAAGATATTGTATTGTTTTTGGAGTTCACATACAATGCTCCATATTCATATCCAAAATTTAAATTTGTATAATCATAGTATTCTTCACGTTCTTCATCCTTTTGCAATGCTCCAAATATATCAATTTTTCCCTCTTTAAGCATTTCTATACCTTGACTCCATCCACAAGGTATATATTCTAATTTCCAATTATTTATTTTAGCGATTTCATTCATATAATCATATGTATATCCATATAACTGACCATCTTTTGTAACAGAAATTCCATAACTAGGCCAATATCCAACCCTTACTTTTTCTTTCTCAGAAGTGGCTAAAACAAATGATGTATTTAATATAAGTAAAAAAATAACCATAGTAATAGTAAATCTATATTTTCCATTCATAATATGCCTCCATTTATAACTAAATCATATCAAGATAGTTAAAATATTCTTATTCAACTTAATATTCTTTATATTAAAAATTTAAGCCCTCCATTTGCATTTAAACTTTAAATAGAGTCATTAAATATAATAAATCTATCTTTTCCTTGATTTTTTGAATGATAAAGAGCTTTATCTGCTTTTTCATATAATTCAATAAAAGTTGTTCCATGATTTGGCATAATAGATATTCCAATACTACAAGAAACTTTATATGACTTATTTTCTCCAGTATAATAATTTCTAAATGCATTACATAGCTCAATCGCTTTGTTTTCAATAAATTTTATATTCTTCATATTTTTTATGAAAACTACAAACTCATCTCCACCAATACGTCCAATTATATCATCCTCTCTAAAAATAGAAGTTAATTTTTTTGATACTTCAACTAATACTTTATCACCAAAGACATGCCCTAAATTATCGTTAATAGCTTTGAAATCGTCTAAATCAATAATAAAAAATGCATGACTACTTTCTTTAACTCTGTCTAAACTCAAAAATCTCTTTATTAGAGTTTCAGTTGTACCTTTATTATAAATTCCTGTTAATATATCACGTTCAGCTTTAAATTTAAGCTCAATCTCTTCTTTTTTCTGTTTGTCTATATCTTTAATGTACGCAAATCCTTTAAGTTGATTGCTTTGGGGGTCTTTAAGTAAATGCATTGTACAAAGTTCCCATAAAATCTTACCATTAATGTCATATCTTCGATACTCTAACTTTAACTCATTTACTCCCTTATTATATGAATCTAAGACATTTTCATAATAAAATACTTTTTTAAAGTTTTCCCTATCTGAAATAAAAACTATATCGTCAACAATAGCCTCCATTACTTCAGAATATTTTCCAGCAGGTCTTAAGCCTAAATTGTTATCAGGCTTTATATTACTTGATATAAATTTATCTTGAGAAAAATTAATTTCATATATAGCAATTGCTTCAGACAACATAGCTTTTCTATATTGCTCTTCTTGATTATATTGCATTTCAGCTTTTTTTTGCTCATTTATGTCTTCTAGTAGACCTATCGCTCTAATTGGAATTTCTGCTCCATTAAATAGACTCGTTAGAGTCATTCTATTCCATATATATTTTCCATTGACTAGTCTTGTTTTTATTACAGATACTACACTTTCTTCACCTTTTTCCATTTTATTAAAAGATTCTCTAAACACATCAACAAAGTCAGGATGTATTATCCCAGAATCTATAAAATATTCTATGCCATTTTCAATATTTTTTTGTAGTCCATATATTAAAGATACATCACTAGAGACATGTATAGATTTTGTATGCATATAATAGTCAAATACTATGTTAGAAGTCTTGGATAAGGCTATTCTAAGCCTTTCTTCATTAATCTTAAGTTCTTCTTCTACTTTTTTTAAATCTGTTATATCAACCAACACACAGTAGAAATACTCTTTTCCATCAGAATCTTTTATAAGCTCACACTTATTTACAACCCACACAAAATTCCCACTCTTAGTAATCATTCGATACTCTATTTCAACTACTTTTGATTCTAATATTTGAAGTGCAAATTCATTTTTCACTCTATCTACATCATCTTTATAAATTACATCATAAAAATTATTATTAAACATAGATTTTATCTCTTCTTTAGTATATTCAAACAGGTTAATAAATCCATCACTTAAAAACACAAATTCATATTTTTCACCTACACTACATTTAAAAACACCTCCTGGTATATTGTTAGTGAGTGAAGATATCTCTAGATTTGCTTTTACAAGCTTTTCTTTGGATTTTTTCTCTTTATAAAATACAATTAAAATCAAAATTGAAAGTGCTATGAAGTTTTTAGTTGTTAATATAATTGCAAGTTTGTTTATCTTAGAAATCTCTTTCACTATCAAAGTCTTTGGAATAAAAGACAATACATACCAATCATTTATACCAACTGGAGTATACGTGGCATATTCCTCATTTCCTTTAAATTTATATTCTAAAAATCCACTTTTCTTATTTGATATATCTTCAATAAAGTTTTTATAACTGTAATCTTCTCTAACATAAATAAAATCAAAAAAATCGCTAACATTATTTATGGTATCATCAGTTTCTCCTGGAGTAGATTTTAAGACAAGATTTCCTGATTTTTCAAATATATATGTACTTCCTTCTCCATTAAAACTAGTCACATCTATAAATTCACTTAATTTACTTGTATAATAAGAACCATACAGAACCCCTATCACTTTACCATTTTTGTACATAGGAGACGCTACTATAAAACTATTTTCATTGTTAACAGATGATTTTATGATTTCTGAAATATTGCTTTCCCCTTTCATTGCTTTCTTAAAATAGCTATGTTGTGATATATTATAGACCTTTCCATCACCTGTATAGGCTGTACCATCTGGATATGCAATATAGATTTTTTCAAAATCAGATTCCTTTGATACATCATTTAGCAATTTCATTATATCTTCTTTCTTCATACCCTCTGACTCTGAAATAATTTTAGAAATACTATTTATAAACTTTGTTAGTGAGTTAAGCTTAACATTTATAGTATTTGAACTTTGCAATGACAACTCTTCTAAATGCATCTTTTTACTTTTTTCTACTAATGAATTAACATTATAGGTAAAATCCCAAAGAGAAAACATCACAAATACACATATAAAAATCAAACCTAAAGCATAACCTATGAATTTTTTATTTTTCATTTTGATACATCCCTTTCTGAGTATAGAAGCTGTGTCAACATCTGTATATTTACTGTTTATATTAAATTAATTATACTATCAGAATTAAGCTGTTTCAATAAACTTAAGGCAAATATTATCATTTTAGATAAATAAAAAAGAATCTATGGATAGATTCTCTTAATAATATCTTTATTTAATTATAATTAATTATTTTTAAAGTATTTTGATAGTTCGGCTTCTTTTACATAAAAACCTTTATTATCAATCTTTATAAGTTCTTCTTTTTGCAATACTTTTATCATTCTAGAAACTGTCTCTCTTTTACAGCCAAGCATATCAGCTAAATATGTAACTGTAAGATTTACATTTAATAAGGTCCATTCTCCACAATAAATTCCAAACTCTTTACTTAATCTATACAATTTTGCTGCTAATTTCTTATCTACTTTTATAGATATTGAATTTTTTAACTGTCTATATAAACGTCTTGTCCTTCTCTCCATATAAGAAATAATATCTTTTGTAAGCTGAAAATCATTTTTCATAATTTCTGTAAATTCTTCAATGCTATAATAAGACACAATTGAATTTTCAAATGCCTCACATCCAACAGCAGAATTCTTCGTAAAATCAAAGGTAATGTCATTTATAATTTCTCCATTATTTAATATAAAAATCACCTTTCTCTCACCATTTTCGCTTATCTTAAAAATAGATACTTTCCCATCTAAAAGTACGTATACTCTGTCCAATTGTTCTTTTTCATAAAATAAAATTTCTTTTCTTTGTAATCTTTTTAGTTTAGCTTTTTCCTTAAGTTGATTCTTAGTTTCACTACATAAATTATTAAAAAGTATTACTTTGTCAATATCATAGTCTTTTAATTTAGACATGTAAAATCTCCCCATTACTAAATTTTTAAGAAAACCACATAAAGTATTACAAATATCTGATTTTATTCATTTTTAAACAGTTTTATAGCATTTGTAGTCTTGATTTTTCTTTCAATAGCTTCATTTGAAAGTTCTTTTACTACCTGTGTATATACTAAATCAATAATAAAAAATTGTGCCAATTTAGAGGATATTGAACCAGTTTCCAATACAGTTTCCCCAGATACATAAGATAAGTGCACATCTGAAATATCCTTTAATTCAGAATTTTTATTTTCAGTAATAGATATAATTTTAGCATTATTAGCTCTCGCAAGTTTTACAGTTTTTATAATTTCTTCAGTTTCCCCAGAATGAGAAATTGCAACTATTAAATCTCCTTCTTCCATTATAGAAGACATCATTATCATAGTATGACTACTATCAAAACTTACACAATTAAGCCCAATTCTCATAAACTTATAGTTTGAATCTTGTGCTATTATACCTGAATATCCAATACCAATAAAGTAAACCTTTTTAGCATTTATTATAAGTCTTGCACAGTCATGAACATCTACACTATTGATTATCTCAACAGTATTCTCTAAAGTAGTTATATTTGAGTTTAAAAGTTTCTTGGCTGTATCTAAAGCTGGCTCATCATTTTGTATATTCTTATTTATAATATTTTTTTTATTACTACTTGATATTTCTTGCGCTAAAGTAACTTTAAAGTCTTGCAACCCATTAAACTTCATTTTTTTAACAAATCTAGTTATAGTTGCTTCACCAATATTACTCTCTTTAGCAATTTGTGATATTGGTTTATAAAATACATCCTCTATATTTTCCTTTATATAAGCTATCAATAATTTATCTGACTTTGTAACTTTAAAAGCTGGTGATTCCAATTGTTCTAAAATACTCATTAAAAAACCTTCTATTCTCTATATTTTGTTTAAAAAATTATACAATGCCCCAAGCATACCTGCATCATTTTGTCTCTTTGCAAATTCTACATTAGTATTTTTATAAACTCTTTCTATAAGAATCTCCTTTAATGCTCTATCTATTTTAGGTTTTAGAAATTCTTCTTGTGCCATTATTCCACCACCTAAAATTACAACTTCAGGATTTATTACATAACATATATTTGCAATACCAATTGCTAATGATTTTATCATATTATCCAATTCTTTTAAACAATCTTCGTCATTATTCTTTGCTAAATCAAAAATTATTTTCCCATTTAGGTCATTTTCATCCATATTTTTTATTTTTGCTAATTTTTTTACCAAACTACTAGTTGATGCTAGTTCTTGGAAAGTACTTCCATTCATATTCATATATCCTACTTCACCAGCACTATTACTAAATCCATTTATAAGCTTATTATTTATTATAACACAACCACCAATACCAGTACCTATTGTCATACATATAGAAGAAGTTGCTCCCTTACCTGCTCCAAGCCACATTTCACCAAGGCCAGCACAATTAACATCATTTTCAACTTCACATTTTATATTAAATTCTTTTTCTATCTCTTTCTTTAATTCCATACCTTTATAGTTTGGAATTAATTCTTCTAACGCAAATACTATCCTACCTTCAATTGGGTCAACCATACCTGCAGTTGATATACATATCCCATCAATATTGTTTTCTTTCATATATTTTTTAACTATTTTCTTTATTTTAGATAATATTCCTGGTCCACCTTTTTCTTTTGCTTCAGTATCTAAACTGGATTTATCGATTATTAACCCATCTTCTCTAATAAATCCATATTTTATTGAAGTACCTCCAATATCTATACAAACGTAATTTTTCATAACATATCTCCATACAAATTATTTTTATAACCAATATTACTAATTAAAATTTTATATTACATGAATTTTTTATTTATTTTTTCCAACTCACAGATATATTTTCTCGCTTCTGATAAATCTATGGTATCCTTTAATATAATTTTTTTCTCAGTTATATGATATTTATAAATATTCTTACATAAATCTTCTCCCAACATATTAAGACCTTCTTGACTATAATGTACATCATCAATAGTTAGACCTTGGTCATGAAATTTCATAGCAATTTTGCTTCCTATGCTTAATATGTCACATTCATTACAAGCAAATTCTTGTGCTGCTGCAATTCGTCTTGTTCTAACAAAATATTCATCTTCTCCAAGCCAATAACCAGTTAAACTAACAAACATTTTATCAATGATACATTCTTCCTTTAGTCTATATGCAATTTTTTTTAGACTCTCTTTATAGTATAAAACATCACTACCATACTTTGCATCACTTTCACCTTGAATCCAAATAACATATTTATTTGTTATTTTATAATTCTTGCTTAAAGTATTACACCCTGCATTAAATTTTTCTATAGTGTCATTTAAAAACCAGTTATTATCATGATTCCAATTTTTTATTCTTGACCCATCCTTTGCATTGTGTATAAAACAAACTTTATTACCAGTAAGTCTATTCCACTCATTTGAAAATGCAGGTGCTATAGTACCATCTCCTTCAGAAGTCTCTAATTCACATCTCATGTTTATAATCTCGTTGCTACTTAAGTATTCAAAACAATTCTCATTTGGAATAACACTGTCTTTTGGATTTCCTAAGCCTCTCGCATTACTTTGTCCTATTAATAAAAATACATCTATTTTATCCATAAATTAACTCCTCTATACAATTCTAAACCTTTTAATATCTATTTAAACTTTCTTATAAAAAACTAAGGCTGAAAATAGTAATCTAACTAAAATTTACGAAATATCACTAATCGCTGAAAGTTAAATCACTATTTTCAGCCTTAGTAGTTATATAAATTTTTATTATCTAACCAAAACCTTAAAAATAGCTTTTTTTATATTTTCTTTTTCTGAAACTTTTATTGCTGTCATATGTGCATCTTCTGGATAACATACTAAGAAATCACCTTTTCTAAGTTCAACATAGCCATTGTTTTTCCCATCAAGAGGCAAAAAGTCACTATCTTCTTCATATGTCTTTTGCTCTAAATTTTCTATAAAATTCAAATCTATTCTTTCGCATCCATCTAGCATCAAGTGTACATCTATATATTTCTTATGAGCTTCCCAGAATCTTTCTTCTTTTTCACAAGTTTTATACTCAACAATATTTACAAAGATATCATCACCATCTATTGTATGAGTCCCTTTTTCGTAATCTATCAATGAATTTTCTTTAGCATATTCAAAACACTTAAGTAAGTCTTCGTGTAATGTTGAATATGTCTTACTATGATTTATACTTCCAAATATCATAATCACTATCTCCCTATATAATTTTAAGTATATTCTACTTTCAGGTTTTTTACATATACAGTTCTTTATACATTCTTATAGAGTAGCTAGATTATTTATATATCTAATCACTCTAATCTAGCCACTCTATAGGATAATTTCTTATTTAAATTCTATATTATTTTTCATAATAAACTGTAGTTTCAGCTTTTGGTAAAGATACTTTTGCTTTAACTTTAGATTCTATTGCACTAAATACTGTTCCTACTACTACAGAAGTAGTTATTGTTATTAGAGAATAAGCCCAAGAAGTTACTTCTGGCATTCTATATTTTAGATAAACAACTAAAATTGCTGATACTGCAAATCCAATATATGCTCCCATTTTAGTTGCTCTTTTACAAAACGCACCAAGTACAAATATTCCTGCTAAAACTCCTAGAACTAGCCCCATAAAACTATTGAACCATTCATATGCTGACTTTATTTCTCCATTTGCTAAGATTATTGCAACAACTATAGAAAGTATACCTACTCCTAATGATATATATTGTGCAACCTTAGTTTGTCTTTCCATACTCATATCTTTTGTTATAATAGTTTGTATATCTAAAGTCCAGCTTGTAGCAACTGAATTAAGCCCTGTTGATAAAGTTGACTGAGATGCTGCATATATTGCTGCAAGTAGTATTCCTGTTATACCTACTGGTAATTCATAAGCTATATATGATGCAAATACTTGGTCTTGTTGAACTGTTTGTGCTAAATCTGGGTTTTGAGTATAGTATATAAATAAACAAGTTCCAATTAGATAAAATACTGTTGCAAGTCCCATTGATAAAACACCATTTCCATATGTCATTTTGTTAAGTTGTTTTATATCAGTTGTTGTAGTAAATCTTTGAACTATATCTTGACTTGATACATATGATGAAAAAGTATTAAGACCAGCTCCAACAAATATTATAAATGCACTTGTAGATAGTATGTTTTTATCAAACATAACTTCATTTGTTGCTAAGAACTTATGCCCACTTGTAAGAGTATCCATCACTGTTCCAAATCCGCCATTTATACTTGATATTAAATAAAATAGCGTACCTGTAACACCTACTATTAGTACCATGCCTTGTATAAAGTCAGTCCATAAAACAGCTTTTAATCCACCTGTATATGAATAAATTATTGCTATTACCCCCATAACTATTATTAACACATTTACAGGTATTCCTGTAAGACCTGCTAAAACTACTGATGGTAGATACATTATTATAGACATACGTCCTATTTGGTATATTATAAACATTAAAGCTCCAAGTACTCTAAGTCCTTTACTTTCATATCTCATTTCTAAGTATTCATATGCAGTATCTATCTCTAATCTACTGTATAAAGGTAAGAAGAATTTTATTGTTAAAGGTATAGCTATAAACATACCTAATTGTGCAAACCATAAAATCCATGTTCCACCATAAGAATTACCTGCTAGTGATAAAAATGATATTGGGCTTAATAATGTGGCAAATATTGATACTGATGTAACCCACCATGGAATAGTTCCATCACCTTTGAAGAACTCTTTTCCTTTCATTTCCTTCTTTGAAAATAACAATCCTGCAAATAAAACTGCCAATAAGTAAACTACTAGTATTGCAAAATCTATCCAAGTAAATCCTACCATTTGACCAATCCTCCCATACTAAAAGTATTTTTATTAAAAATACTTTCTGTATATTTCTTTCGCTCTTGATTTCATTTCATCAGTTGCTTCTTTCATAGGTTGTCTACAGTATCCAGCTTCAACGCCTTGTTCTTCAAGTAGTAATTTAATTGTTTGATATAGACCATTTCCTAATATATCTGTTATTAAATCATTTGTCACATGTTGTACTTCAAGTGCTTCTGATATTTTTTCACTCTTCGTTAGTTCAAATATTTGTCTAGCTCTGATACCGTTTACATTAAATGTAGAACCAATTGCCCCATCTACACCTAAAACTGTAGCTGGTAACATCATTTCATCAAATCCTGCAAATATTAATTTATTTGGGAATGTTTTTCTCATTCTTTCTAATAAGTAGAAATCTGCTGCTGTAAACTTAACACCTATTATTTTTTCATTTTCAAATAATTCTCCAAATTGATCTAAACTCATATCAACACCAGTTAAAAATGGTATAGAGTATATTATTAATCTATTGTCTACAGAATTTATTATTGTATTGTAATAATGTTTTATTTCTTCAAAATCGAATTTATAATAAAAAGGTGTAACAGCACTTATAGCATCATATCCTAAATCAGTTGTAAATTTAGCAAGCTCTACAGCTTCTTTTAAATTAACTGAACCAACTTGAGCTATTAACTTTATTTCTTCTTTTACTTCGTCCTTAGCTATTTCAAATATTTTTTTCTTTTCATCAGTTGAAAGCATGAAGTTTTCTCCTGTACTTCCTCCTACATAAAGACCATCTATTTTACAAACATCTATATTATGTCTAATTATTTGTCTTAACCCTTTTTCGTTTATATTTCCTTCCTTATCAAATGAAACTAATAATGCTGAATAAATTCCTTTCATATCTGTTGTTCTCATATCTTTACCTCCAATTTTAATTTTCAAATATAGTTAAATATAATTAATTTTTAATTAATTTCAATTGCTTTAACAAATTTTTCTGTTATCAATTGTGGTCTTGTTATTGCTGAACCTACAACTGATGAATGAACTCCAATTTCAAAGACTTTCTTTAAATCTTGAGGAGTATTTACTTTTCCTTCTGCTATTACAGGTATTTTTAAATCTTTAACCAATCTTTCCATCAATACAAAATCTGGACCATCTAAAATTTCTGTATATGGAGTGTATCCAGATAATGTAGTTGAAACGCAGTCTACACCGTATTTTTGCGCCTTAACAGCTTCATCATAATTTGAAATATCAGCCATTACTAAAACATTATTTTCTTTTATATAATTTATAATTTCTTTTAAATCTTCATTGTTTGGTCTAACTCTATTAGTAGCATCCAGTGCTATCATCTCACATCCTGTTGCTAAAAGCTCATCTACTTCTTTTTTAGTTGGTGTTATATATATATCTGAATCTTCGTAATTTCTCTTTATAATACCTATAACAGGAAGTCCAGTAACTTTTTTTATTTCAATAATATCATCAACTCCTTGTGCTCTAATGCCAACTGCTCCGCCTTCTTGAGCAGCTTTAGCCATTCTACCCATTATAAAAGAACTGTGAAGAGGCTCATTTTCTAAAGCTTGGCATGATACTATTAGTCTTCCCTTTACCTTATCTAGCATTTTTTCGATTACCTCATTTCTGAAATTTATTTTCTTAATTTATGTATTAATAATAACATGAAAACTTTTTCTTTGCAATATTTTTTCATATTTTTTTATTAATTCTATTTTTTTATAGATTTATTCCAAGTATTTCCTTATATTTCACAGTTTTAAGAAAATTTATTTCATTTTTTTGGTTTTTATTTTCATTCCTATATAGATACAAATGATTTCAATAAAAAAACCCATGTATATAATACATAGGTTCCCCAATATTACTCTAAATCCATAATAATTTTTCTACCACAACATGGACAAAACTCAGATTCCGAATCTACTTCACTTTCACAATAACCACAAACTATAAAATTATCGCAATCATTATCTAATTCAAATTTTTTACCACATTCAGCGCAATATTTGTCATTTATATTTCCAATATAGCCACATTCACAAGTTACATTGCTTTCTGCAATTTCCATATCATTAATTTCCATATTTTTTTCATAAATTATCTTATCAAGTTCTAATAACTCATCACAGAATTTATCAAAACACTCATCATCAATAGAATTTTCTCTAATTTTTTGATAAGTCAACATTCCCATTTCTAAAAATATTTTACTCTTCTTTTCTTGAATATCATCAATTTCTCTATTTATCTTTGATTTTTCTTTATATAATTCAATCTTAAATTTTCCATTACCAAATCTTTTCTTAACCTTAGAAAATTTATCATCTACTGTCTTTTTATTATTTTCTTCCACAGAAGTTTCCTCCAATCATATTTAATCAGCTGAGTTTAGCTTATATCCTATTAAAGATATCACAAAACTGTATATAAATGAAATTATAATAGTTGAGAACAATTTAAATTGCATAACTAGAGTTGTTCCATAGCTAGTTGTATTAAAGAAGTTAATATTACTATCAAGTATAAAAGTACTAAATAGAGCCAACATACCCATTAAAAATGCATAATATATACTAAATATTATTACAGGTTTAATATTATCTGTATCATATTTAAATCTTAATTTATATCCATTTAATAAAATTATTAATGCAGACAAAGCTCCCATTGCATAAAACATTAATTTAGTATCTCCAAATAAAGAGGATGAGCCTAAGCTAAGCATTGAAACTGTTGAATTTATTATTGTTACCGAAATTCCATTTGCAAAAGCCCACATGTAACTAGCAATTTGTGGCAATATAGCAAATAAATCGATACCACTTGAATATCCACTCATATTCAATTCATTTAAATAACTACTATCAGATATAGTTAATATAAAAAGTATTGCTAACACTAAAACATAACCTAATATGAATATTTTAATAGCATTTGAAAAAAGGAACATATACATATTTTCTTTTTCATAGCTTTTTCTATAATTAGTTATATATGTACATATAAATCCTAATACAAATCCATTTAAAAGTGCACTAAAAAATTCATAACTATACTCTAAGGCATATCCATACTCTAGCATACTATGTGAGCTAGTTTTAACATTAGTAAAAGTACATAAAATAGCTAAAATTAATCCATAGAAAATTCCCACTCCAAGAGAATTGGCTAATGTAGTTTTTGAATCCTTACATCTTTTTCTCATAAAAATTAAATTTGATATAATTAATCCTAAAACAGGAATTATAAGTAATATTAACAATCCTATATTTGCACTTATAAATCCAGAACCCATCATGGTAGACATAGATACACTAATTTGACCTAGATTAAGGGCTAACATTATATGTGCTGGATTTATCATGTAACTGATATCATTAAATTGAATAGTAATTATAGCCTTAAATATTAACGAAATAACAAGCAATATGAATATAGTTGAAAAGGTCGTTAAAAATATCCCTCTTGTATTTGCGTGATATGAGAGTTCTTTTATTTTAGATTTTAAGTCAAGTTTTGTTTCGCTCGATTTTAATGATACTATTTCATAAAGTTCATTTCCACAAAATTTACAGTAATTATCTTTAGGATTATTTTCTTTGTTGCAACTAGAACAAAGTTTATCTTCTTTAGTTTCAAGTGTAAGGTTATTATTTTTTATTTTTCTAGTTGGCTTACCTGTTTTTTTAGAATAGTTACTATATGAATAATTCATATTATCTATTTTTTTTTCATCCATTTTTTCCCTCCAAGTTTTACCATTGTCAATTATCAAATATAACTATATCATATAAAACTTAATTATACCTTAATTGGATATATTTATCTATTTTATTTGTTTATTGTTGTTATTTTTTCACAAGTGTTGGTATTTCAATAATTTATTGATGTCAGTTTTGTTGTTTATGTTTTATTATGCTTAATTTAAATTTATTCTATTCTTTATTTTCGGTGGCAAGATGGTGGCAAGTTAGGTTTTGCCACCGTTTATTTTTATTTTAAAGAAACATAGTTCATTAATATAAATTTATTGAAAAATATGGAATATATATTGACTTTCACGTCACGTGATGGTATAATATAAATATAGAAAGGAGGTAAGAAAATAAAAAATTAAGAAGGGAGGACAGAGAAAGTGGGGAGATTAGAAAGAAGAAAAAATAAAAGAGAAAACAAATTTAATAAAATTAAAAATGTTTTCTCTTTCACATTAGTTTTAATTAATCTAGTACTCGCAATACTTAGATTGATTAAAGAATTATAAGTTCCAATCCTAGAAGGAAAAGTCCTTCCTTCTAGGTAACTTCTTTCTAACATTATAACACATTTTTTAATTTAATATGAATAATAAATTTTATAGAATTTGTATGATTATCCTTGGTATCACTATAGTTTTAAATATTATTAACATAATAATAAGTTTTACTTTTAAAGCTCTTATAGCTTTGGTATTCACTTTATTATTGTTGGCATTCATTAATAGTAGAAAGGAATGATATTATTGGAGCAAAGAAAACTTAGAATTGGATTTAATAAAAGTGGCAAAGGTTCTTTTACACCAAGACTGATACTTCCAATGTCATGGATTAAAGAGATGAATATTTACCCTGATGAAAGAAATGTTCTTGTTACTTTCGAAGATGGAAAAATAATTATTGAGAAAGCTGAAAATGAATAAAAAAAGAGGTAGTAACTATTTCCAGTTACTAGAGACTGTAAATTAATTTGTGCTTTTAAAGATAATTTCTACTTTATAGCAACAATTATTTATTTACTATTAATATTTCCCAATATATGAATTTTATTCTAATAAATTGTAAAAAATATATACTGG